>JAIXQE010000207.1 GCA_027485815.1 Opitutaceae bacterium | reverse complement strand
GTCTGGGTCAAGATGGTCACCCAACTCCGCCTGCTGCGCGAGGTCCCGCGCTTCGAGACCTGGCTCTTCACCCTCGCGCGCAACTGCGCGCTCGACCACCGCCGGCGGGTGCGCTGCCGCCCGGCGAGTCCGGTCGAGGAGGGCTTCTGGGCCGGGCTGCCTGATCCTTCCGCCGAGGATCGGGTGCACGAGGTTCGCGAGGCGCTGGAGGTGGCCCTTCGCCGCTGCGCGGGCCGCGACCGCCGCCTGATCGAACAGGTCATCGAGGGGGCCACGTATCAGGTGATGGCCGAGGAGGCGGGCCTAACCCTCAACGCCCTCAAGGTGCGCCTGCACCGCCTCCGCGTCCACCTTCGCCGCGAGGTGCGCGCCCTGTGCGAGTCGCCCGCGCTCGAAACCACCCGCCGATGAACTCCTCGCCCCTCCGGCATGCGTTGCTGGCGGTCCTCGCCGTTTCCGCCGCCATCGCGCAGGTCAAGCCGACGATCACCGACACGATCCGGCTCACCGCCTACGCGGACAACTGGTTCGCGGTCTTCATCAACGGCAAGCTGGTGGCCGCGGACGCGATCGACTTCCTGCCCCACAACCAGATCGCCGTGCGGATCCTGCCGGAATACCCACTGACCATCGCGGTGCTCGCCAAGGACAACGCCGAACCCGCCACCGGGCTGGAGTATGGCAACCGGATCGGCGACGCCGGCTTCATCCTCCGGCTCGGGGACGGCACCGTCACCAGCTCCCGGTGGAAGGCCAAGGCGTTCCACCGCGGCCCGCTCAACCGGGACACCGTCAATCCCCGGGTCGAGCGCACGCCGCTGCCCGCGGGGTGGCACGCGCCCGGCTTCGACGACAGCGCCTGGCCCAACGCGCGGGAATATCCCGCCGAGCAGGTCCGGCCCGACGGGGACTATGTCGCCGAGGATTTCACGGGCGCCCGCTTCATCTGGAGCGAGGACCTGGAACTCGACAACACCGTCATCCTCCGCACGACCGTCCCCGCGCCGCCGGGCTGGGTGCGCCGGTGGAACACCAGCCCGGACCTCGATGTGACGGCGCTCCCCCGCGAGGTGATCGGCGAGGCGCCGGCCCCGAGTGCGGCCGGACGGCTCGCCAACCTCTCGACGCGGGCGCAGGTGGGCAGCGGCGAGGCGGTCCTCATCCCGGGGTTCGTGCTGGCCGGTGACGCCCCGCGCCGCGTGCTGGTGCGGGCGATCGGCCCCGGACTCACCGCCTTCGGTGTCGCCGGCGCCCTCGCGGACCCGATCCTCGAGGTGCTGCAGGGCAGTGAGGTGGTGGCGGCCAATGACAACTGGCAGTCGCAACCCGCCGGTGCCGCGGCGGCTTCGGCCGCGATGGACGCGGGAGCCTTTCCGCTGGCGGCCGGCAGCCGCGACGCCGCGCTGGTGCTGAACCTCGCCCCCGGCGCGTACACGCTGCGCGTGGCCGGCGTTGCCGGGGCTACCGGCGTGGCGCTGGCCGAGATCTACCTCCTGCAGTGAGCCGCCTCAGCTGACGCCCAGGATCCAGCCCTCGAGGCGCGCCGCCGCCTTTTCCTCCGGTGGCAGCCGGGGTTCGAGCCAGTCCTCCAATTCTCCCGAAAAGTCCGCGGCGGCGAGGGCGGCCGCCGTGGCGAAGGCGTCCTGCTGGTCCGGCGTACGCCCGTCCCGCGGCCAGCCCGCGCTCCAGCGAGCCGGATAAATCTCCGCCAGCACGTGACGGCCAGGGGGCGGTTGCCAGCCATCGAACGGCCAGCAGTGGAGGCTGGTGCCCAACTCGGTGCGCAAGTGTCCCACCCACGCGAGCCCGGCGTGGGTTGAGGTGGCGACGCTGCCGGGAACATCGAAATGAAAAACGGATTTGGCTCCGGTGCGCCGTTCGCAGGGCCGCCGCCAGCGCGGATCGCCGATCCGCGCGTGGTGGGCGCGGAGCGCACGGACGGTCACGCCGGGCTGGTGCGCGGGCCAGTGCTGGACGAAGTCGGCGAGGAAGGCGTCCCACCGCGGGGGCAGCGCGTGCCGTTCAAAGTAGGCGAGCGGGCACGAGAGTCCGTGGTCAATGCCGACGAGGGTAGGGGGACCGGCGGCCAGCGAGGCGGTGAGCCACGCGGCGAGTTCGCGCCGGCTCCAGCGCCCGCCTGGCCCCGGTCCGGTGATCTCGCGCGGGGGCTCGGCCGGATCCTCCGCCGCATAGACGCGCAGGCCGGGCAGCCGCGTCTCGGGCGTGGCGGCCCCGGAATAGTCGATCCCGAGGAAGCGGCGGAAACGGGGGCGACGGGGCACGGTCGAGAAGGGGCTCCGGGCCGGCCGGGAGGCAAGCGCGACTTCGCGTTGCGCACCCGTGCGGCGGCCGCTTGCCTGAGCGCGATGAACCCGCTTCGGGCTTCGGCCCGTCTCCTGCTCCTCGGTTTTCTGGCCAGTTTCGGTGGCGCGCTCCCGGCGGCGTAGCGGATCGGCGTGGCGCTTTACGGCGGAAATGGACACCAGCTCCGCTTCGAGAAGTTTCGCGATCACCCCCACGCCCGGCTCGTCGCCGTCGCCGGGGTTCGCCAGACCAACCCGCCCGAGGGCGTCAAGGTCGTCGCCGGCCTCGAGGCCGTGCTGGCCGACCCGGCCGTCGGCCTCGTCGTGCTGTGCTCCCCTCGGCGGGCGGACCAGGCGCGCGACGCCATCCGCTGCCTGGAGGCGGGCCGCCACGTGTACGCGGAGAAGCCCTCCGCGCTGACCGAGGCGGAGCTGGACTCCATCCTCGCCGCCGCCCGCCGTTCGGGGCGCGAGTTCCGCGAGATGGCGGGCACCGTCTTCGCCGCGCCCTACGCCGCCATCCGCCGGCACGTGCAGGCGGGCGACATCGGCGAAGTGGTCCAGGTGCTGGTGCAGAAGTCCTACCGGTACGGCGCCGCGCGCCCGCAGGACGAGGCGATCGACGGCGGCCTGTTCCTGCAGGCCGGCATCCACGGGGCCCGGATGGTCGAGCACGCGGGTGGCGTGCGGATGGCCGCGCTGACGGCGGATGAGACCCGTTTCGGCAAGCCGGCGGCGGAGCAGGGGGAGGGGAAGCTCGCCGCGATCGCCCAGGGCCGCCTGGAGAACGGCGGGTTGGTGACCCTCGTGATCAATTATCTGAACCCCGGGGCTCCCGGCCTGCCGCACGGTAACGAAACCTTGCGGATCTTCGGCACCCGCGGGTTCATCGAGTCGGCCGACGGCGGCGCCCGCACGCGCTTGGTCCGGCGCGAGGGCGTGAGCGAGCCCCTCGACCGCACTCCGGGACCGGATTACTTCGACGCCTTCGCCGCGCAGCTCGTGGCGGGCACGCCGATGCCGCTCACCTCCGAGGAAGAAGTGCACCCGCTGCGGGTGATGTTACGCGCCAAGGAGCGCCTGCGCGCCGCGGCCGGGCGCTGACGCCTGGGGCGGCGGCGTTTGACTCATCGATGCCGTCCGGCAGGGTCGCAGGATGTCGCTGCTCGCCCGTGGTTTCACCGTTGTCGGCCTCGCCGCCCTGACCCTGCTGCCTTCCCGGGCGTTCGCCGGATCGGCTCCGGTGTGGGCGCGCGAGGGGATGGTCGTGTCCCAGGAGGGGCACGCCTCGCGCATCGGTCACCAGGTGCTGCTGGACGGCGGAAACGCGATCGATGCCGCGGTCGCCACCGCCTTCGCCCTCGCGGTGACCCATCCGACGGCCGGCAACATCGGCGGCGGCGGTTTCATCGTCTATCGCCCCGCGGCGGGTTCCCCGCAGGCCTATGACTTCCGCGAGACCGCGCCGGTCGGATCCTCGCCGGAGATGTGGCTGCGGGACGGCAAGTATGACTTCGACCGCCACCACCTGAGCCACCGCGCGGTGGGCGTGCCCGGCACCGTCGCCGGGCTGCACCTGGCTTGGCGCGAGCACGGTCGGCGTCCGTGGAAGGAACTGGTCCTGCCCGCGGTGCGGCTGGCGCGGGAGGGATTCGAGGTCACGCACGGCCTTGCGCGCTCCCTGAAGGGCGTGCTGCCCCAGTTCAGGCGGTACCCGGCCTCGCTGGCGCAGTTTTCCAAGGATGGCGTGCCCTACGAGGCGGGGGACATCCTCCGGCAACCGGATCTCGCGCGCACGCTCGAGCGGATCGCGGAGCAGGGGCCGGAGGGATTCTACGCCGGGGAGACGGCGGAGTTGATCGAGCGGGAGATGCGGGCGAACGACGGCTTGATCACGCGGGCGGATCTCCGCGCCTACCAGCCTCGCAAGCGGGAGGTCGTGCGGGGAACGTACCGCGGCCACGAGATCCTCGGGATGCCGCCGCCCAGCTCCGGCGGGATCGCGGTCATCCAGATGCTCAACATCCTCGAGGGTTACGACCTACGGAGCCTCGGCCACGGCTCCGCGGCCGTCGTGCACCGGATGGCGGAGGCGATGCGGCGGGCCTTCGCCGACCGGGCGCAATCCATCGCCGACCCTGATTTTGTCCCGGACATCCCGGTGGCCCGGCTGATTTCGAAGGAGTATGCAGCCGAGCTGCGGCGAACGATCAACCTCCGGCGCGCCTCGGTCTCCTCGCCCGCCTCCTTCGCCTGGCCCGCCGAATCGCCCGAGACCACCCATCTTTCGGTGGTCGACCGGGAGCGCAACGCGGTCGCGCTGACCTACACCCTCGAGTACGCGTATGGATCCTACATCGTGGTGCCCGGCGCGGGTTTCCTGCTGAACAACGAGATGGGAGACTTCAACGCCGCCCCCGGGCTGACCGATGAGAAGGGCCTGATCGGGACGGCCCCCAACCTCGCGCAACCGGGCAAGCGGATGCTCTCCAGCATGACGCCCACCATCGTGGTGAAGGACGGAAAGTTACTCCTCGTGACTGGTTCGCCGGGCGGACGGACGATCATCAACACGGTGCTGGGCACAATCCTCAACGTGGTCGATTGGGAGATGAACGCCCAGGAGGCGGTCGATGCCGGCCGCATTCACCACCAGTGGTTGCCGGACCGCATCGTGCACGAGCGCCATGCCCTGTCCGCGGACACCCTCACGTTGCTGCGGGGGATGGGCCACACGGTGTTCGAGGCGCCCGCCAACCAAGGGGCCGCGGAGCTCATTCTGCATCGGGCGGGCGAGGGCCTCCTCGAGGGAGGCTTCGACCGGCGTCCGCCCGACGGCGCCGCCGTTGGCCGCTAGGCCGAACGGGCGGCGCGTGGTCGGAGCAGCCCGGCCACCACGACGGTGATCAGGAAACCGATCAGCGTGAACCAGGGCCAGAAGACCTCGCCGCCGAAGATGCGCAGCCACCACTCGCGCGTCGCGGGCATGGTGGCAGGCCAGTAGATCAGGTTCATCACGGCGAACGAGGCGAGCATCCCCACGACCGTCGCCCGCGGGCCCACGCCGCGCCCGAAGAGCGCCAGCGCCAGCGCCCCGAGCAGGGCGCCGCTCGTGAGGCCGCGCAGGGAGAACGCCGCGTTGAGCACGAACGTGACCTCGCGCGTCAGCCACGCCACGAAGACCAGGATCCCCGCCCAGACGAGCGTGGAGTGGCGGCTGAAACGGAGGAAGAACTCATCGCTTCGTCCCGGCAGCGCGGGCTTGAGAAAGTCCATCGTCGACACCGAGGCGAGGGCCGAGACCGCCGAACTGATCGAGGACATCGCCGCGGCCAGGATCGCGACGATCAGGAAGCCCTTCATCAGATAGGGCATCTCGGTCACGATGTAGATCGGGAAGATGAAGTCGTTCGACTTGATCCCCGGCCGGCTCTCCGGGAGCGGAATCTGGAACGGGTGGCTCTGGTAATAAACCCACAGCAGGGTGCCCACGAGGAGGAAGAGGAGGAACAGCGGGAAAATCAGCACCGCGCTGAACACGAGCGCCTTCCGCCCCTCGGCGACGTCGCGGCAGGCGAGGACGCGCTGCACGATCAGCTGGTCCGCCCCGTGGGACGACAGCACGAGGAAGGTGCCGCCGATCAGCCCCATCCAGAGGTTGAACGGCGCCCCGAGGGTGAAATCGGTGCGCAGCCACTCCGTCTTGCCCGCTGCCGCCGCCTGGGCGAGGCCCCCCGCGAGGCCGCCTTCGATCATGCTGCCGAGGTGGACCAGCGCGAAGATACCGCCGGCGATGAAGAGGACCATCTGCACCGCGTCCGTCCAGACCACGGCCTTCATCCCGCCGATGTAGGTGTAGACGACCGAAAGGACGACGAAGAGCAGAATGGCGCCGAAGATCGGGTCGGTCAGGCCGCCGAGGCTGCAGATGCTGTCCCCCAGCATCAGGCGGATGGGGATGCACGCGACATAGACGCGAACCCCCGCGGAGAGCGGCTCAAGGAAAAGGAAGAGGGCTCCGGCGAGCCGGCGCGGCCCGCGCCCGAGGTGCTGCTCCAGCAGCTGGTAAGGGGAGAAGATTTCACCGCGGAGATAATGCGGCACCATCACCACGGCGAGGATCACCCGGGCGATCACGTACCCGAGGATCATCTGCAGGAACCCCAGGTTGCCCGCGTAGGCGATCGCGGGGACGCCGATGATCGTCAGGGCGCTGGTCTCGGTCGCGATGATCGAGGCGCCGATGCCCCACCACGGGATATCGCGGCTGCCGAGGAAGTAATCCCGGGTGGTGCGCTGGTCCTTGCCGAACCAGGCGCCCAACGCGATCATCGCGAGCAGATAGCCGATGATGATTACCCAGTCGCCGACGCTGAAGTAGGAGTTCATGGGGTGAGGCGAGCTAGCCGCCCCGGCGTCGGGCAGGCGAGGAATTTCCCGTTCCGGACCGGAAGCGCGTTGCGGCGTCGGGTGATCCCGCCCAGCCTCCGCCGCGTGATCCCGCGCCTGGTCCCCGCCGTTCTCCTCCTCGTCCTCGGGCTGAATGCCCCGCTGCGGGCCGCGCCGGCCGCCGCCCCCGCCACGCTGCAGGAACTGCGGGAGCAACTCGACCAGCACCTGCGCGACGAGCGCTTCCACGGCGGGCTCTGGGGGGGGCAGGTCGTGTCCCTCGCCTCCGGTCAGGTCTGGTTCGAGCACGAGCCGCGTCGGCTGATGAGTCCGGCCTCCAACAGCAAGCTATTCGCCGGGGCGCTCGCGCTCGACGTCCTCGGTCCGGATCACCGGATCCGCACGCCGGTGCTGGCCTCCGTGGCGCCGGATGCCTCCGGAACCGTGCGGGGGGACCTGTTCATCGCGGGCCGGGGCGATCCCAGCTGGCGCGTGCGGGGCACCGACCGGTCCTTTGAATCGATCTTCGGCGCGGTCGTGGACCTCCTGCGGCGCGCAGGCGTCCAGCGCATCGAGGGGGACCTCGTCGCCGACGCCACGTGGTTTCACCAACCGCCGCAGGGTTCGGGTTGGACGGCCGATGACCTCAATGACTGGTACGGGGCCGAACTCTCCGGCGTGAGCCTGGAGCAGAACTATGCGGAGTTAGACCTCACGCCGGCGCCCGCGCCCGGTGGAGCCGTAACGCTCGCGTGGCGCCAGCCGGACACGGGACTCGAGGTCCTGTCCCGCCTGCGCACGGGAGCCGCGGACGTCCCGGCGCAGGTGGTGGTGCGCCGGCTGGCGGGCGAGGCGCGGGTCCATCTCTGGGGGACGCTGCCCGCGGGAGGCCGCCCCGAGGTGGTCAACGTCACGGTGCCTCGTCCCGCGGAATGGTATGCGGCGGCCCTGCGCGCCGCCTTGGCGCGGGCGGGCATTGCGGTCGTCGGTCGGGCCCGGGCCGTGCGTTGGCCGGATCCGAGCCCGGTTCCCGCGGGGTCTGTCCGGCTCGGGGAGTTGGTTTCCCCCCCGCTGCGGGAGCTGGTGGCGGAGTTCATGAAGCCGTCCCAGAACCTCGAGACGGACCTGATCTTCGGGCATCTGGGCGAGTTGCGGCGCGGGCCGTCCACCCCTCCGCATCGCACTGGCGAGGCGCTCGCCCTCGAGGCCCTGCGGGAATTCCTCGGGCGCACCGGGATCGATCCGGCGGAGGTGCGGTTTGAGGAGGGCTCGGGCCTCTCGCGGAACAACCTGCTCACCGCCCGCGCCACCGTCGGCCTGCTCGTGGCGATGGCGCGGCATCCCGCGGCCCGGGACTTCGAGGCCTCCCTGCCGGTCGCGGGTCGGGACGGGACGCTCCGCACGCGGCTGCGGGGCACGGCGGCCGAGGGCAACGTCCGCGCCAAGACCGGCACGCTGCGCTGGGCCAACGCGCTTTCCGGCTACCTCACCACCGCCGGGGGCGAGCGGCTGGCGTTCGCGCTCCTGCTCAACCGGCACGCGCCGGCCGCCGGGACGCCGAGCGCGCGGGAGGAGTTGGACCAGCTCGTCGCGTTGCTCGCCGCCTACGCCGGTCCGGGTTAGGCCGGTGCGCTGCCGCGGTGCGGGTGGCTGTCACTTCTCGCGGAAGAGGCGGCTCTGGACGACCGCGTGGACCAGGGAACGCAGGCCGTAGCCGTCGCCCCGGGCCTCCCCGAGGATGCGCTCGACCTCGTCGCGATCGCTGAAATGGGCCGGGGCGCCGGTGGCGAAGAGCAGGAGCTGCCGGGCGAAGTTGCGCGCGAGCGCCTCCTCGTCGCTCCGGATCAGGCGCTTGAACTCGCGGATGTCGTGGAACGGCCGGCCATCGGGCAGCTCGCCGCTCGCGTCCACCGGGAGCGCGAGGTGGAAGGCGAAAGGCTGCCCGTTCTTGCCGAGGCCGCGGAGCGCGGGCTTCTCCTCCGCGATCGCGCGGTAGCGATCCCGCCAGCCCCCGAGCACGTCGAAGCTTTCGAGCGCGAAGCCGGGCGGGTCCATCTTCCGGTGGCAGGAGGCGCAGGAGGCGTCCTCACGGTGGCGGGCGAGTTGTTCCCGGATCGTCACCGCGCCGCGGATGTCGGGCTCCACGGCCGCGACCGGCGGCGGCGGCGGGATGTCGATGCCCAGGATGCGCTCGACGATCCACTTGCCGCGCAGGACCGGGGAGGTCGTCGTGCCGTTGGCGGTCACCTTGAGCACGCTCGCCTGCGTGAGGAAGCCGCCGCGCGGACTGTCGGCGGGCAGCGGGACGCGCCGCATCGCGATTCCGGTGACCCCGCTGATCCCGTAGTGGAGGGCGAGCCGCTCGTTGAGGTAGGTGAAATCGGCGTCCGCGATCAGCCGAGCCGGGCGGTTGTGCGCGAGCAGCTCGGCGAAGTAGAGGCGGGTTTCCGCCGTGGCGGCCTCCGTCAGCGCGTCGTCGAGGTAGTAATCGTTGTAGAGGGTGGTGGAGGGGGTGGAGTCCTCCATCTTCCGCAGGTCGAGCCAGTAATCGAGGAACGCGTCGCGGAAGCGCTCCGCGCGGGGATCCGCGAGCAGCCGCTCGGTCTCCGCCCGCAGCTGGGCGGGCTCCCGGAGGGCGCCCGAGTCCGCGAGCGCGCGCAGGCGGGCGTCGGGCGGCGAATTCCAGAGGAACAGGGCGAGCCGGGTGGCGAGGGCGTGGTCGCCGAGGGGGCCGGGCGCCTCCTCAAGGAAGAGGAACCCGGGGGATGCGAGCACGGCGGTGTAGGCGGCCAGCAACGCCTCCGCGAAGCCCAGCCCGGCGGCCCGCCGTTCGTCGAACAGGGCGGCGAAGGCGTCGATCTCGCCGGGTCGCACCGGGCGGCGGTAGGCGCGCGCCACGAAGTTGGCCAGCAGGCGGCGGGCATCGCCGGCCGGGTCCGCGCTTTCCACCTCAACCCGCTCCTCCCCGAGCGGCTCCACGCGCTGGCCTGGATTGCGCCCGCCCTCGGCCCGGGGGAGTTCGCGGACGACCGGCACGGCGACGCCGCCCTCGCCGGGCCGGGCGGGACGCAGCGGCAGGTCGCCGAAGAGCAGGCGGTAGCCGGCGAACGTCGTCTCGTCCCGCAGGGGGCCCTCGACCTCCATCCACCGGAAGGCGACGCTGGGCGTCCCCTCGGGCGTCATCAGCGGGTTGCGGAAATTGTTCGGCCGGGAGCGGTAGAACCGGGAGGCGTCCGGGACGAGCGTCTCGTTCGCCAGCAGCCAGAGCTCGCCGAGGTCGTGCACGGCGGGCTCCGGGGTGAGGTCGAAGCCGCCGACCCGGCGGTTGAGCACGCCGTTGCGCGTGTACACCGTGATCGGCTCCACCGTGCGGCCCGGCGAAAGCTGGTCATAGTTCGGGACGTTGGGGTTCGGGGGGCGCGGCGTGCCCCGGCGATCCGACTCGTCCGCGTAACGCTGGGCGATCCCGCCGGGAGCCGCCCACAGGGTGTGCCCGCTGAAGCGGATCCGGTAGCGGCCGGCCACCGGGGCGCGGAAGCCGTCCCAGCGGTAGGTGAAGCCGGTCACGTAGTTGCTGGAAACCCAGCCGACGGCCTCGCGCTCCCGCTGGGCCGGATCCGCGGGTCCGACGGTCAGCGGCGCCTGCAGGCGCCGGACCTCCGGCTGCGGCGTGGTCAGGTCGAGGAGCGGGTAGGTCATCCGGTCCGGCGAGGAGTTGAAGATGCTGCCGCTGAACTTCCCGGTGAGGGTGCGCTGATCCCGGGCGTAGTGGCGGGTGACCGTGGCGGGCGGGAGCGCGTGCCGGACGCTCAGCACCTGGCGGAAGGCGTGGTCGGCGGCGCTGAGGTAACGGGCGAGGTGGACGTGGGAGACGTCGAGGGCGGAGGCGGCCTTGTTGTAGCGGTGCGCCTCGCCGTCCTCGGGAAACTGGCCGCGGAGCTGGAGCCAGGGGGCGGAGAGCAGGTCCCGGACGGCATTCTCGTACTCGAGCGCGTTCAGGCGGCGCGCGCCGCTGCGGCCGGCGGTCGCGATCCGCTGCGCCTCGGCGGCCTGCAGCGCCCCGCCCAGCTCGCGCAGGAAGGTGGCGAGCGCGGCGGGTTCGGGGCGGGCCTTGTTTTCGGGCGGCATCTCGCCGGCCGCCGCGCGGTCGTGGATGCGGGCCCAGCGCGCCAGGTCCCCGGGGCTCGCGACATCCAGTTTGAGGGCGCCGAGGTCGAGCCCGCCCTTGCGTTCGACGTCGTCGTGACAGCCCGCGCAGTGCCGCTCGACGAAGGCGGCCGCCGCGGGCGGCAGTGCCGCCTCGGCGACGGCCGCGCCGAGGAGCGCGGCCAGCAGTCGCTGCACCGCGCGTCTCATCCGGCGAACTCGAGCCCGCGCAGCGTGCCCGTGGAGGAGGCGAAGCGCTCGGCGGGAATGCCCATCCGCTGCAGCATGGAGACGTAGAGGTTCGGCAGCGGGTAGTTGTGGGCGGTGCTGAACGCGTGGTGGCGGCCGTGGCGGAAGCCGCCCCCGGCGAGCAGCGTTGGCAGGTTGAAGCAGGTGTGCGCGTTGGCGTCGCCGAAATTGGAGCCGTAGAGGACCATCGTCCGGTCGAGCAGCGGCCCCCCGTCCTCCCGCGTCGCCTTCAGGTCGGCCAGCAGCTTGGCGAGCAGGCGCATGTGCCACTCGTCGATGCGGCGCAGCTCGCCCCGCTTCTTCTCCGACTTCCCGTGGTGCGAGAGGTTGTGGTACCCGTCGGTCAGGGTGGCGTCCGCCAGCTCCAGCGCGGGGGTGCTCACGCCGTCGAGCATCAGGGTGACGGCGCGGGTGGAGTCGGTCTCGAAGGCGAGCCGCGCGAGGTCGTACATCACGCGCACCTTCTCCATGTACGCGGCGGGGTTGGCCGGGTCGATCGGCACGGGCACGCTGACCGCCGGCTTGGGGCGCTGCTCCCAGTCGCGCGAGGCCTGCAGTCGCTGCTCCAGCTCGCGCACGCTGGTGAAATACTGCTCAAGCCGCTCGCGGTCCGGGGCGGGGAGATTGCGGCGGAGGGCGCTGGCCTGGCCGGCGACGGAGTCGAGGATGCTGCGGCCAGTGTCGAGCCGGCGCAGTTGCGCGGTCACCTCCGCCGCAGATCCCTGCAGGAACAGCTGGCGGAACACGTCCGCCGCCTTGTCCTCCGGGGGAATGGCGACGCCGCTGCCGGTCCAGGACAGGCTGCGGGTGCGGGTGTTGACCCCGAGGGTGAGCGAGGGAAAGCGGGTGAGGGTGCCGATCTGTTCCGCGATGACCTGATCGAGCGAGATGGTGTTGCGGAAGGAGCTGCTGCCCGGATGGGGCGCGGCCGTCAGGAAGCAGACGTCGGCCGGGTGCCCGCCGTCGACGTTCGGGTGGGACACGCCGCTGAAGACCGAGAAGTCCGCGCGGTGCTCGTCCAGCAGGCGCAGGTAGGGCGAGGCGGTGTAGCCGGCCCCGGCCTCCGCGGGGAAGAACTGGTCGGCGAGCAGGCCGAGGTTGTTGCAGATCGCGAGCATCCGGCGGGGCGCGCCGGGCGCGGGTCCAGGGGCGGGCGCGGCCCGGCCGAGCACGGGGGACATCGCCTGCAGCAGCGGCAGCGACAGGCCGATGCCGGCGGAGCGCAGGAAGCACCGGCGGGAGAGGGGAACACGGCTGGCGACGTAGGGGGCGCGCGACGGCTTCACGCGCCGACCGTGGCGCGCGGGCGGGCGGGTGGCAAGCGCCCCCGGGAAATTGCGTTTGCCCCGCGGCCGGGCGGAGCCCACGGTGGCCCTCCGCTCCGATGTCCGACGCCCAACCCGACCTCTCGCACGACCAGCACGCCGTCCGCCGCCAGAAGCTGGCGGAACTCCGCGCCGCGGGCACGGATCCCTTCCGCGCGAGCTTCACCCCCACGCACTCCTCCGCGCAGGCCCTGCGCGCCCACGTCGCGGGCCAGGATTACACCGTCGCGGCGGCGGTCGGCGGTCGGCTGGTGACGATCCGGGACATGGGCAAGAGCCAGTTCGTCAAGATCCTCGACCAGGACGGGCAGATCCAGCTGTACCTCAAGCGGGACGTGGTGGGCGAGGCCGCGTACGCGGCCTTCAAGCGCCTCGACCTCGGCGACATCATCGGCGCGGAGGGCACGCTCTTCGTCACGAAGTCCGGCGAGATCACGCTGAAGGTCGACCGTTTCGTCCTGCTGGCCAAGGCGCTGCGACCGCTGCCCGAGAAGTGGCACGGGCTCAGCGACCCGGAGCAGGTCTACCGCCAGCGCTACCTCGACGTGATCGTGAACGCGGAATCGCGCGCGCGGCTGCTGCTCCGGCCGCGGATCGTGTCGCACATCCGGCGCTTCCTCGAGGACCGGCGCTTCCTCGAGCTGGAGACCCCGGTGCTGGAGGCGACGCCCGGCGGCGCGGCGGCCCGACCGTTCAAGACCCATCACAACGCGCTGGGCGCGGATTTCTTCCTGCGGATCGCCACCGAGCTGCGCCTGAAGCGGATGCTGGTGGGCGGCTTCGACCGCGTGTTCGAGATCGGGCGCATCTTCCGCAACGAGGGGGTTTCCCGGAAGCACAACCCGGAGTTCACGATGCTCGAGGTCTACGAGGCCTACTCGGACTACCGGGGAATGATGCGGCTGGTGCGGGAGTTGCTGGAATCGCTGGTGCGGGACGTGGTCCGGCCGGCCGACGGCAGCCTCCGGCTCCGTCACGCGCCCAGTGGACAGGACATCGACTTCGGCGCCCCCTGGCGTGAGGTCCGCTACAAGGACTTGATCCGCGAGGCCACGGGTGACGCTGACTGGTTCGCGCGCTCCAAGGCGGACAAGATCGCCGGGGCGGAACGCCTCGGCCTTGGGGTGAACCCGGCGTGGGAGGAGTTCGAGATCACCAACGAGATCTTCTCCAAGCGGATCGAACCCACGCTGATCCAGCCGACCTTCGTGACGCACCTGCCGCGGGAGCTCTGCCCGCTGGCGAAGCTGACCGCGGACGACCCGAGCACGATCGACGTCTTCGAGCTGATCATCGGCGGGATGGAGGTCGCCCCGGCCTACTCCGAGCAGAACGACCCCGACGTGCAGCGGGAGATGTTCGAGCGGCAGGCCGGCGAGGAACGCCAGAACATCGACCAGGATTTCCTGCTTGCCCTCGAGCACGGCATGCCCCCCGCGGGCGGGATGGGCATCGGCATCGACCGCCTCTGCATTTTGCTCACCGGGGCGGAGAGCATCCGGGACGTGATCCTGTTCCCGCAGCTCCGCCCGGGCGCCACCTGATCCGCGGGCGCCGCGCGCGCCTCCCGATGCCCTGGTACCTCTACCTCGCCCTCCGCCAGCTTTTCCCCGCCGGGCGGCGCTTCCCGTTCTTCACGGCGATCTCGGTCCTCGGCGTCGCCCTTGGGGTCGGCGTCCTGGTCATCGTGACGAGCGTGATGGGGGGGTTCGGGCACGAGATCAGGCGGATGATCGTGCGGACCGAGGGGGAGATCCAGGTGAAGGCCAAGGGGCTGATCGAGGATCCCGCGGCGGTGCTCGCGGCCATCCGAGGCGCCCCGGGAGTGGCCGGCGCGTCGCCCTTCGTGGAGGGCCCGGTGGCCGCCCTTGCCGCGAACCGCCCCGCCTTCCCGCTCCTGCGCGGCATCGACCCGCTCTCCGTCGGGAGCGTCGCCGAGCTGGGGCGCTACGTGCGCGTCGGGAGCCTCGAGGAACTGGATGACGACTCGGTGATCCTCAGCTGGCAGGTGGCGGAGCAGCTCGGGGCCGGCGTGGGCAGCGTGGTCGAACTCTACTCGCCCCTGCTGTTCGAGCGGCTGAAGCAGGACGAGGTGATCCTGCCGCGGCGTTTCCGGGTGGTCGGCCTTTTCGAGATCGGCCACCAGCACCTCGACAGCAGCCTGGCCTTCACGACGCTCCGGGCCGCGCAGGAGCTCTACGGGCTCGGCCGCGCGGTGCACGGCGTCAACGTGCGCCTCGCGGCCGGCCGGGACGAGGTGGCCGCCCTGCCCGGGGTCAACCGCGTCCTGCCCCCCGGCATCGAGGCGCTGCCCTGGACGCGGAAATGGGAAAGCTTCCTGTGGGTGCTGAACCTGGAGAAGACGATCACCGCCTTCCTGCTGCTGTTCATCGTGGTGATCGCCGCGTTCTCGGTGATGAGCTCCCTGCTGATCTCCGTGGTGCGGAAGACCCGCGAGATCGGCCTGCTCGGGGCGCTGGGCGCGAGCCGCCGGGGCGTGGCGCTCTGCTTCTGCGCGCAGGCCTTCCTGATCGGGGTCAGCGGCACGCTGCTCGGGCTGGCCGGCGGATTCACGGTGCTGGCGTGGCGCAACGAACTCGTGCGGCTGATCGCCCGCGGGCTCGGCCGCGAGGAGACGCTGCGGCAATTCTACCACTTCACCGACCTCCCGGCCCACACGCTGCCCGCCGACCTGATCCTCACCGTGGTGGCGGCGATCGTCATCTCGACCCTCGCCGGGCTGCTGCCGGCCTGGCGCGCGAGCCGGCTCAAACCCGTGGAGGCGCTGCGCAGTGAGTGAGCTGATCCTGGAGGCCGGGGGAGTGGCGAAGGCCTTTGGCAGCGGAGCCGCGCGAATCCCGGTGCTCCGCGCGGTCGAGCTCACGCTCGCCGCGGGCGAGAGCCTCGCGATCCGCGGGGAGTCCGGCTCGGGCAAGTCCACGCTGCTCCACCTGCTGGCCGGGCTCGATCTCCCCGACGCCGGCTGGATCCGCTGGGGCGCCGCGGCGCCGGATCCCGGCCGCCGGAGCCGTTACCTCGGGTTGGTGTTCCAGGCGTTCCACCTCGTACCCGAGCTCGATGCGCTCGGCAACGTGCTGCTGGCGGCGCGCATGCTCGGCGCGCCGGACGCCGCGACGAGGCAACGGGCGGAGGCCCTCCTGGGCCAGGTCGGCCTCGCCGGTCGCGCCCGGCATTTGCCGTCCCAGCTCTCGGGCGGTGAACGACAGCGGGTCGCGGTCGCGCGGGCGCTGATGAATCGTCCGCGGCTCCTGCTGGCCGACGAGCCCACGGGAAACCTGGACGAGCACACCGGCGAGGCTGTCATCGACCTGCTGGTCGGCCTCTGCGCCGCAACCGGCACCGGCCTCGTGCTCGTCACGCACAATGCGGCGCACGCGGCCCGCTGCGGGAGCACCCGTACCCTCCACGAGGGCATCCTGCGCTGAAGCGCTTTCGGATGGCGCCCGGGGGGCGCTCCGCTACGGTCCGCGCATGGTTCCCAGCAAGATCCGGTGCGGCGTGGCGGGGGTGGGCTCGCTCGGCCAGCACCACGCGCGCATCTACGCGTCGCTTCCCGGGGTGGAGTTTGTCGGCGTGTTCGACGCGGACCCGCGGCGCGCCGCGGAGATCGCCGGCCGCCACGGTGGCCGCGTGTTCCCCGACCTGGCCGCGCTGGGGGCGGCTTGCGACGCGGTTTCCGTCGTGGTGCCCACGGACCGCCACGCGGAGGTCGCGCTCCAATTGCTGGGCGGCGGCAGCCACCTGCTGATTGAGAAGCCGCTGTGCGCGTCGCTCGCGGAGGCGGAGCAGGTGCTGGCGGCGGCGCGGGAGGCCGGGCGCATCGTGCAGGTCGGGCACATCGAGCATTTCAACCCGGTGATGGCCTTCCTCGAGGGCGAGATCCGGCGGCCGCGCTACTTGACCGCCGAACGGCTCGCACCCTACCAGCCGCGCGGCACGGAGGTCGGCGTGGTCCTCGACTTGATGATCCACGACATCGGGATCGTCCTCGCGCTCGTGAAGGCCCCGCTCACGCGGATCGACAGCGTGGGCGTGCGCGTCCTCTCCCGCAGCGAGGACATCGCCAACGCGCGGCTGCAGTTCGCGGACGGTTGCGTCGCGAACCTCAGCGCCAGCCGGATGAGCGCGAAGAAGGCGCGCGAGATCCGCATCTTTCAGGAGGACGCCTACCTCTCCCTCGATTTCATGCATCAGACCGGCCACCTCGTGCGCCGGGAGGACCTGGTGGCGCACGCGATCCGGGTGCGCGCGGGGGAACTCAAGGGCGGGGAGGCCGTCCCGGTGCGCGAGATTCCCATCGAGAAGGGGGAGCCGCTGGCGCTCGAGCTGGCGCATTTTGTGGAGAGCGTGGCGCGGGCCAGCCAGCCCAAGGTCGGGGCCGCGCTGGGCAAGAGCGCCCTCGAAGTGGCCCTCGCGATCACCGAGCAGATCCGCGCGGCGGAAACCGCGGCCTGACGGCATTCCGGTCGTGTCGCGGCAGCCTGATCCCAGCTTCCCCCTGCCTCCGCCGCGCGGAGGACGACCGGACGTGCTGGTGCTGGCCGGCGAGCACTCCGGGGACGAGCACGCGGGGCGGATGGTGGCCCGTTTGCTCCGGGCGGAGCCGGGCCGGAGGGTCGCGGCCCTCGGCGGGGAGCGGTTGCGCACGGCGGGCGCCCAGTTGCTGCACGACCTCACCGCCTCGTCCGTGGTCGGACTGGTCGAGGTGTTGCGCAACTACGGCTACTTCCGGCGGCTCTTCGCGGCCCTGGTCGCGTGGATCCGGGAGCACCAGCCCAAGCTGGTTTGCCTGGTCGACTACCCCGGGCTGAACCTGCGGCTCGCCGCCGCGCTGCGGGAACAGGGCATCTCGCGGGCCGGGGGCGGGGACGTGCGGGTCGTCTACTACATCTCCCCGCAGATCTGGGCGTGGAAGGCGCGGCGACGCTTCACCATGGCGCGCGACCTCGACGCGCTGGCCGTCATTTTTCCCTTCGAGCCGGGGTGCTATGCCGACACGTCGTTGCCCGTGGAATTCGTCGGGCATCCCTTCCTCGATCCGGAGCATGGCGCGCCGGTCGCCGTGGATCCCGCGGGCCCCGTGCTCCTGTTGCCGGGCAGCCGCCGCCAGGCGGTCGCGCGGATCTATCCCCGGTTGGTTGCCGGCTTCCGCGCATCGGGTCGGGAGAAGGCCATTGCCCTCCATCCCGGGGGGGGCGTAAGCCGATTGCTCACGGCGGCGGATCCCCACGCCGGGATCGCGGTGCGGGAGGTCCCCCGCGGGGCCGAGCCTCCCGTGGGCGCCTCGGCCGTTTTGATGTCCAGCGGGACGATGTCGCTCCAGTGCGCCCTGGCCGGAATTCCCGGCGCGATCGCCTATCGGGCCCACCCGGTGACGTACATCCTCGGCCGGATGCTCGTCCGGGTTCCTTACCTGGGCATCGCGAACCTGCTGTTGGGCGAGGAGATGTACCCGGAGTTCATCCAGGGGCGGGCGACGGCGCGCGCCCTGGCGGCGGAACTGCGGGGCTGCGCGGACGATCCGCGGCGGCGGGAGGCGACGGCGGCGCATGCCCGGCGGTTGCGCGCGATCCTGGCGGCGCCCGCGGGGGGCGACGCGGCGGGCTGGCTGGCGCGCCAGCTGGCCGCGGCGGAGCGACGCTAGCGATTCTCGGGAAGTGAAGTCGCGCTGGCCGGCGGGATCGGTTCGGCGGTGGTACTGGTGCCCGCGCCGGCCACCTGGGCCGCGACCTGCTGCCAGAGCGCGCGGGCCTTCTCGCCGGCGATGGCGCGGCCCTTCAGCGTCTCGGCCTCGCGCGCGGCGCGGTTTTCCTCCGCGATCCGCGCGAGGTCATCAAGGTTGTAGAGGAACACGTTCTCCAGCTCGGCCACCGTGGGATCGATGTCGCGGGGCAGCGCCTGGTCGATAAGGAAGAGCGGCCGGGCGGGCCGGCGGGCCATCGCCGCGCGTACCGCGGCGCGGGGCAGGATGATGTCCGGGGCCGACGTCGCGCACACCACGATGTCGAACTCGGCGAGGCGTGACTCCCGTTGCTCGAAGGGCAGGGCGCTGGCGCCGAGGGTCGTCGCGAGCTCCATCGCGCGCTCCAGCCGTCGGCTTGCGACGGTGAGGGAGGCGGCGCCGCGGCTCTGGAACGCCTTCGCCGTCTTCTCGCCGATCTCCCCCGCGCCGAGCAGGAGAATGCGCGCGTCGGAGAGCCCGCCGAAGATCGTGCCCGCCAGCTCGACCGCGACGTTGGCGACGCTGACCTGGCCCGTCGTGATGGCGGTCTGGGTGCGGACCTGCTTGGCCGCCTGGAACGCCTTCTGGAAGGCGCGGTTGAGCACGGGCCCCGTGTGGCCCGCGGCCTGCGCGGCGGCGTAGGCCTGCTTCAGCTGGCCGAAGATCTCCGTCTCCCCCAGCATCTGCGAATCGAGGCCCGCGGCGACCTCGACGAGATGCTGCAGCGCGGCCGCGTCGCGGAGGTCGAGCCGGAAGCGGGCGAATTCGTCCGGGGCGAAGTTCTGCCGCCGGCAGAACGCGCCGCCCACCTCGTCGGCGACCGCGGGGTTCGCCGCGACCCCGTAGAACTCGATGCGGTTGCAGGTGCTGACGACGGTGAACTCGCGCAGTCCGGGCAGCGACGCCAGCTGGTCGCGGAGCGCGACCGCCCCATCCGCGTCGAGCGCCAGCCGCTCGCGCACCTCGATGGGCGTGCGGTGGTGCGTCGCCCCGATGACGAAAAGGTGGCCAGTGCTCATCGGGCGGTCGGGGCGGGTCGCGCGGGGCCACGGCCGCGCCCGGGCTCGACGGTGACGAGCGAAAGCAGCGCGGCCGCGTACAGGACCAGGCAGGCCACCGCGAACCGGCGCGCGAGGAGCACGCCGCGCAGCCGCAGGAGCAGCAGCACGAACGCGGCTCCGGCCACGGTCACCGTCACCAGCACCTTCTCCATGTTCACCACGGTTTCCGGGCGTGCCCAGTGCACCGCGCCCACGGCGACCGCGAACCCCAGGATCGCGGCCCCGGCGGCGAGCAGCCGGACGCTCATGTGGTCGAGGTCACGGATCGAGGGGAGGAAGGAGAACCAGCCGCCCAGCCGCTTCGACTTCAGGGAGAAATGTCGGAGCAGGAACATCAGCGACGTCAGCGCGAGCAGCGCGAAGACCCCGTAGCTGAAGACCGCGAGCGCCGCGTGCAGCTCGATCCATGGGTTGTGGCCGAAAATCCGGACGCGCGGCCCCGCGTCCCAGCTGGGAAACAGGAGCGAGACCAAGGTGACCACCGACGCGAGGCAGGCGGTGAAGTAGCCGAGCAGGCTGAGCCGGAACGTGGCCCCGACGACGAGGTAGAGCGTGATCGCGGACCAGGCGGTGAACTGGTACAGTTCGAACGCGTTGCCCAGCGGGCAACCGCCCACCGCGCGGCCGCGCAGCCCGAGGCCGGCCAGTTGCGCGAGGTAACCGAGCAGGATGAGCGCGTACGTGGCGCCGCCCGCGGGCCGGCCCCGCCGGAAGAGGGCGATCGAGCCCTGGATGAACCCCGCCAGGTAAAGGCCCGCCGCCAGCCAGAGCCAGACGCGGTCGGTGAAGGGCAGGGTCATCGGGAGGGGGAGGCTGGGCGGCGGCGTGACCCGGAGCAAGCCCCGGGCCGGCGCCTCAGCCGGTCCATGGCCGGCTGGGCCGCACCAGGATCTCCTCGACGTTCGCCCGCGCCGGCAAGGAAAGGGCGAACCAGATGCACTCCGCGACATCCTCCGCCCGCAGCATCCGGGCCCGCGCCTCCGGTGGCGGAGCCGCCGGACGCTTCGCCAGCAAAGGGGTGTCGATGTCGCCCGGAAAGACGCAGCAGGCCCGGATGCCGCGGTCCCGCTCCTCCGCGTTGATCGTCTGGGTGAGCCCGGTCAGGCCGAACTTGGAGATCACGTAGGCGGCCCCAGACTTCGCCGAGGCCTGCCGGCCGGCCTCGGACCCGACGTTCACGATCGTGCCGTGGCCGGCCTGCCGCATCGCCGGGAGGACGGCTTGGACGAGCGCGAGGACGCCGTCGACGTTGGCCGCCATCACCGCCCGGTAGTCCTCCGGCGAGAGGAGCTCGAGGGAGCGGCGCGGGATGTTGTGGCCGGCGGCGTTGACCAGTGCGTCGAGCCGGCCGCTGATCCGTCCGGCCCGCGTCGCGAGCCGCGTGATGGCCGCCGGATCCGCGAGGTCGCAGGGCAGGAGATGGAGGCGCTGCCGCTGGCCGGCCGGCACGAGCGCGGCGGTGGCCCGGAGCGTTCCCGGCCGGCGGCCGCTGGCGGCCACGCACCAGCCGGCACGCAGGAGCCGCAGCGTCGTGGCCCGGCCGACGCCGGAACCGGCACCGGTCACGAGGGCAAGGGGGCAGGCGGAAGGACGGGCGTTAGGCATGAGCTTCAAGTCATCTTCGCCCCGGCCCGGGCGCGCTGGCAAATCGTCAGCGGCAGCTCGGTCAGCAGGCGCACGCCGGGGGGCGCGGCCAGCAGCGAGGGGATCACGTTGAGCAGTGCCGCGACGGTGGCGTCGTCGCCCGCCACCCCGCCTTGGAGGTGGACGTTCAGTCCGGGGCGGCCCTGGATCACGATGGCATCGTGGGGGAGCGGCGCCCCGAGGTACATCTGCAGGTCCAGCCGGATGCGGGTTTCCCCGCCGGCGAGGCCGACGCAACGCTGGTGCAGGCCCAGGGTCCGGCCCGGGGCGACGTCGAAGTGGGGCGTCACGACCCGGCTCTCGGCGACGACCGGCTCGCAGGTCTCGCGGATTTCATCGAGGCTCCACCCGAGGCCGTGGGCCAGCAGTGCGACCGATTGCCGGAAGCCGGCGTGCCCGGCCGTCCCGGCGGCAAACCGGGCGCGGAATTCGGCCGGATCCTGGCCGCTGCCGATCTTCGCCTGCAGCGGCTGGCGCCGGGTGCGGGCGTCGACGACCCGCTCCACGTAGACGGCCGAGACCTCGCGGCAGACCCCCGTCAGGCAGAGCGGCAGCACATCCATCACGAAGCCGGGGTTGACGCCGGTGCCGACCACGCGGGCACCGGTCCGGCGGCAGAGGGCGTCGATCTCCCCGGTCCGCTCCGGCGCGCGCAGGCGCGGGTAGATGAGTTCCTCGCAGGTCGAAGCCACGCTCACGCCCGCCTCGAGCGCCGGTAGCACCTGCGCGAAGGTGCGGGTGGCATCCGAGCCGGCGGTGTGCAGGAGGACATCCGGCAGTCCGGCCGCGGCGACCAGGGCGGCGAAGGTGGGGTGGATGCGGGCGGCCGGCGGCAGCGGGCAAGCCAGGGTCTCCCCGAGTGGGCGACCGGCCAATGCCGGGTCGATCTCCACGGCACCGATGACCTCGAGTTCCGCGCGTTCCGCGGCGAGGCGCAGCGATTCGCGGCCGATGGGTCCGAGGCCAAACTGGGCGATCTTGATCCGGCGCATCGCGGGGAGGCTCAAGTCCCGGGCGCGGCAGGGCAAGGCGAACCCTCGGGGCCCGCCTCCGCACCCTCGCGCCGGCCGCGGAAGAACGCCTGCAGCAGGGTGCGGCATTCCGGCTCCAGCACCCCGCCCGCGGTCAGTTCGAGGCGGTGATTCATCCGGGGCAACTGGTTGAGGTCCGTCGCGCCCCCGAGGCAACCCATCTTGGGATCCGGGACGGCGTAACAGACCCGCCGGACCCGGCTCATCAGCAGCGCCCCGGAGCACATCGGGCAGGGCTCCTTCGTCACGAAGACGGTGGCCCCGTCGAGCCGCCAATCGCCGCGCGCGGCGGCCGCCTGGGTGAGGGCCAGCATCTCCGCGTGGGCCGTCGGATCCCGGTTGGACTCCACGACGTTGTGCGCGGCGGCCACAATCTCGCCGTCCACGGCGATCACGGCCCCGATGGGCACCTCGCCGGCCCGCCATGCGTCGATCGCCTGATTGTACGCGAGACTCATGAAGAACCCGTCATCCCGGACCAACTGCGAGGGATGGAGCTTGGGGAACGGGCAGGGGGGCGGGGGCGCGGCCATGAGGCGAGGGCGGGAAGCTTGACTAAGGGTGCCGCCTTCTGGCTTACAAGGGCTTTCGAATTCGCTTTATGCCCACCCGCTGCCTCCCGATTGCCCATCCTGCCTCCTATGTCGTCTGACAACAACGCGATCGAGGTGGAGGGCAAGGTGGTGGCGGTGCTGCCCGGCACCATGTTCAAGGTCCAGTTGTCCAATGGGCACGTGGTGCTCGCGCACATCTCGGGCAAACTGCGCAAGAATTTCATCAAGATTGCTGCGGGCGACATGGTGAAGATGGAGATGAGCCCGTACGATCTCGAGAAGGCGCGGATCACCTTCCGGATGAAGGAGCAGAATTCCAACTACGTGCCGCCGCCGCGGCGCCGGAATTACTGAGGCCCGGCGCGGCCGCTCGCGATGGCCGACGACCTGAGCCGATCCCGGGGCCAGTGGGCGGGACCGATCGACGCGCTGCTTTCCTTCCTCGGCCTCGAGCGCGGTCTCTCCGCCCACACCCTTGCGGCCTACCGCCGCGACCTCGACCAGGCCGCGGCGTTCCTCGCCCGGCACGGAGCCGCCGATTGGCGCGGCGTGACCGGCGAGCACGCGGCGGCCTGGCTCCAGTTCCTCGCGGCGGGCGACTACGCCGTGGCAAGCGTCGCGCGGAAACTCTCGGCCCTGCGGATGCTCGCTCGGCAGTTGGTGCGGGACGGGGTGCGGAGTGATGACTTCACGGTCCTGCTGACGGGCCCGCGTCCTGGGCGCCGGGTGCCCCGGACGCTGTCCGCACCGGAGGTGGCGCGCCTCGTGACGGCGCCCGCGGGGCCGGAGCCGCGCTCCCTGCGGGACCGGGCGATCCTGGAACTCTTCTACTCCAGCGGCCTGCGCGTCTCCGAGCTCGCGGGGCTGCTGCTGACGCAACTCGACCTCGAGGGCGGCGGGTTACGGGTGTTCGGCAAGGGGGCCAAGGAACGGGTCGTTCCGGTCGGTCGGCAAGCCTGCGAGGCGCTGCGGAACTACCTGGCGGGGGGGCGGCCGGAACTGGTGCGGACCCACACCCGAGGGCACGTCTTCCTCAACCACCGCGGACGCGGCCTCTCGCGCGTGGCGCTCTGGATGATCGTCAAGGCGCACGCGAGGCGCGCCGGCGTGGATCCGCGCGTGAAGCCGCATGACCTGCGGCATTCTTTCGCGACGCACCTGCTGGCGGGCGGGGCCGACCTGCGGGCGATCCAGGAGATGCTGGGGCACGCCAGCATCTCCACGACCCAGATCTACACCGCGGTGGAGCCCCGGCGGCTCGCCGAAGGCCACCGCAAGCACCATCCGCGCAACCGGGTCGCGGGCTGATCCCGGCGGGTGTCGTTCAGGGGAGGGAGAGGGCGATCGCGCCGCGCACGTCCTTCTCGCCGAGGCGGGGAACGTTCACCGGCGCGTCCACGCCGTCGCGGGGGATCTCGTTCGCGAATTGCCCCGTGTCGCCCAACTGCCGCTGCAGCCGCGTGATCTCGGCGCGCAGGTCCGCAAGCCGGCCCGCGTGGGCGGGATCGCCGGCGAGATTGCGCTGCTCATTGGGATCACGGGTCAGGTCGAACAGCTCCCAGGCGTCCTTTTTCCAGTAATGGATCAGCTTGTGGGTCGCGGTGCGCACGCCGTAGTGCGCCCGGGTGTTGTGGTGGCCAGGGTCATGGTAATAGCGGTAATAAACGGAGGTCCGCCAATCGGTCGGCTCCGCCCCGCGCAGGATGGGGGCGAGGGAACGTCCGTGCATTTCCGTGGGGACGGGCAGCCCCGCCAGCTCCAGGAAGGTCGGTGCGAAATCCGCGTTCAGGGCGAAGCGCGTGGTCACGGCGCCAGCCTTCACGCCGGGCCCGCGCACCAGCAGCGGAATGTGGAAGCCCGGCTCGTACATGAAGCGCTTGTCGTACATCCCGAGGTCGCCGAGGTACCAGCCGTTGTCGGCGGAATAGATCACGATGGTGTCCCGGGCGAGGCCGGTCCGGTCGAGGTAGTCGAGCACCTCGCCGATGCTGTCGTCGACGTCCTGCACGCACGCGAGGTAGTCCTGCATGTACCGCTGGTACTTCCAGCGCACGAGTTCCTTGCCGGTCAGGGTCTTGCGGCTGCCGTCGGCCAGGGTGACTTCCACCTCGGTGGGCTTCACGTTCAGCCACTGCTGGCGCGCGGGCCCGGGCGCAAGGTCGGCGGGCGGCTCGAGCTTCAGGTCCCGACGGGTGAGGTCATGGGCGACCGTCTGCCGGTTCTCCGGCAGCGCCGCCGGCCGGGTCGCGTAGTCGTCCCACAGCGTCTCGGGCTCGGGGATGACGCGGTCGCGGAAGCGGGCCTTGTTGGCGGCGTCGGGTTCCCAGGCGCGGTGCGGCGCCTTGTGGTGCAGCATCAGGAAAAACGGCCGGTCCTTCGGGCGCGTCTCGAGGAACTCGATCCCGAGGCGGGTCGTCAGCGGCGAGACGTGGCCCGGCAACGTCAGCCGGCCGTGAGGGGTGAGGAAGTCCGGGTTATGGTACAGGCCTTGGCCGGGTAGAATGATCCAGCGATCGAAGCCAGTCGGCATGCTGCCCAGGTGCCACTTGCCGATCATCCCCGTGTGGTAGCCGGCGGCCTGCAGCGTCCGCGCGACGTGCGGCTGGGCGCCGTCGAAGACGTTGAACACTGGCACGCCGTTCGCGTGGGAGTACTTGCCGGTCAGGACGACCGCGCGGCTGGGCGTGCAGATCGAGTTGGTGACGAAGCAGTGCTCGAAGCGGGTCCCCTCCCGCGCGAGGCGGTCGAGGTGGGGTGTCTGGTTCACCTTCGAGCCGTAGGCGCCGATCGCGTGGCGGGCGTGGTCGTCGGAAAAGATGAACAGGATGTTCGGCCGGCCGGCCGGCGCGGCGGACGCGATGGCGGCTAGCCACAGGGGGAGGAGCAGGGTGGGGAGGCGCATCGGGAAAAAGGGCGGAGCTTCAGGCGGGCGGGTTGGCGGGGCTGGCGGGGGCGGGGAGGGGCTTGGTGAGCAGCGCGGAGCTGAGGCCGGGGAGCCGCTCGGAGAACTCCTCTCCGGGGGCGGCCTGGCGCAGGGCGCGCTGGACCATCCCCATGCGGGCATCGAGATTGTCGATCATCGACACGAAGACGGCCTCGGGGGTGGCCGCGTAAACCGCCGCCCCCCACTCGGGTTCGCCCTGGTGGGAAAGGATGATGTGCTCGAGGCGCTCCAGGCGGTCCGGGTCCAGCCGCGCCTTCATCCCGTGCTTCCGGGCGAGTTGGTACCCGAGGACCACGTGCCCCTGCAGGATGCCCCGGCGGCTTCGGCGCGTGGCGAGGGAACCCTCGTACTCGATTGCCTTGCCGGTGTCGTGCAGGAGGATGCCGGCGAGGGCGAGGTCGGCGTCCACCTCGGGATAAAGGGGCAGGAGCGCGCGGCAGGCCCGGGCCATCCGCACGGTGTGCTCGAGCAATCCGTGCCGGTAGGCGTGGTGCATCGCGACGGCCGCCGGCGACCAGCGGAACGTGGCGCCGATCTCCTCGAAGACCCCGCGCACGGCGGCCCGCAGGTCCTCGTGGCGGAGCGCGGCGATGCACGCTTCGAGCTCCGCCCAGAGCGCCTGCGGATCCTCGGGGGCCAACTCGACCAGATTGTCGATGACGCCCGGGGCGCCTAGTTCCTCCTCGCCGAGGGCCTCCACCTGCTGCAGTCGCGGCGAGAGCCGGCCCTGATAGTAGTCGATTTTCGCTTCGATCCGCACCACGCCGCCTTCGCCCGCGGCGCGCAGGGCCTCGAAGGCCGGGCTGTCCCCGAACACGGTGCAGCTGAACGAGCCGGTGCGGTCGCCGAGTTCGGCGCTCAGGAAGCCGTTGCCGTTGCTGGCCGTCTTGAGCGCGGCCTTCTTCACGACCAGCACCGCGGAGAAGGCGCGGCCGCTCGCCTCGGCGCCCAGCGCCTTGAGCTCACGGACCAGCGTGGTGGGGGAGGCGTTGCTCATAAGTTCGGCCGCGGGGATCCGTGATCGCCGGCGCGCGCCTTGACGAGCGCGGTCAACCCCCGGAAGAACGGGTGACGGGCGTCTTGCGCCAGGGCGTAAAACACGGTCTCGGCCGGGAGGAGGTGGCAACCCAGACGCGCCAGCGCTCCGAGCGCGGCGGAGGCGTCCGCGGGCCGGCGCGCGCCCACGCAATCGGTGAGGATCGTGACCTCCAGGTCCGCGCGCAGCGCCGCAATCGCGGTCTGGTAGACGCAGATGGGGGTCTCGATGCCGGCGAGCAGCAGGTGGCGGGGACCACCCGGGCCGAGGAGCGCGGCACGTACCGCTTCGTCCCCCAGCGCGGAAAAGCTCTCCTTGGCCCAGACCGGGGCGGCCGGGGCGGCGGCGCGGAGATCTGCCGGGGTGGCGCCGAGTTTCGCCGGCACCTGCTCGGTGAACGCGACGGGAACTCCGAGCCCGGCGGCGGCGGTGAGGGCGAACCCGCAATCGCGCGCCAGGACCCCCGCCGGATCGATCACGCCAAGGAGTCCCGGCTGCAGGTCGACCGCGAGAAGCAGAAGGTCGGAGGGGGAGGAAGGCGCCGCGGCCACGATCGGCGGACGTTGGCGGGCCCCGCCGGGCGTGGGAATGTTTTTCTGCGTCCGGTCGCCATCTTCGGGCTAGCCTCCGGCGGCGGCGTCCCTAGTCCTTGGCCAGCTTATGGAGCTATCCCTGCAGCCCGTCGCCACCACCTGTCAGGTCTCGGGAGAACCCTTTGCGGCGGGTGCCCGCGTGGCGAGCCACCTCGTCCAGGTCGGACCGACCTTGGAGATCGTGCGGTGCGACGTGCTGGAGCAGCACCTTGGCGCCTTCACCGCGCCCGGGCGGGTCGCCTGCCGCTGGGTGCAGGCGTTCCGGCCGCGACGGGCCGGGGAGAACCCCGACCGCGCCCTCAAGCTCACCGCGGAGAGCCTTTTTGTGACCCTCGCGGATCCGACCACCGAACCCACGGCCGAAAACACGCGGCTGCTGCAGTTCCTCGCGCTGATGCTCGAGCGTAAGAAGGTGCTGCGGCCCCGGGGCCGGTCGGCGGACGGACTCCGCCTCCGCTACGAGCACGCCCGTTCCAAGGCGGTCTTCGAGGTGCCGGCCGGCGAGCTTACCGCCGAGTTCTTCGTCGCCGTCCAGGAACAGCTCAGCGTGCTCGTCGGCGCGCCCAAGCCCCCGGCACCCGCGGTTCCGGAAGCTCCGGCTCCAACCCCGACGCCGGCTGCGGGTTAGCGGCGGACCGGCAGGCCCTGCAGCGCCAGGTAATCCTTCACCTGTGGAATGGTGAAGGTGCCGAAGTGGAACAGGCTCGCCGCCAGCACCGCGCTGGCGCGGCCCTGCTCGAGCACTTCCGCGAAATGGGCCATCGTCCCCGCGCCGCCGCTGGCGATCACCGGCACCGGCACCGCGTCGCTCACCGCGCGGGTGAGGGCGCAGTCGTAGCCCGCCTGTGTGCCGTCGGCGTCCATGCTCGTGAGCAGGATCTCCCCCGCGCCGAGGGCTACCGCCTCGCGGGCCCACGTGACGGCGTCGAGCGCCGTCGCGTTCCGGCCCCCGTGGGTGTAGACCCGCCAGGAGCGGCCGTCCGGCTCCCGCTTCGCGTCGATGGCCACGACGATGCACTGGGCCCCGAAGCGGTCGGCCGCCTCCCGGACGAGGCGCGGCTCCCGGATCGCGGCCGTGTTGAGCGAGACCTTGTCCGCCCCGCTCCGCAGCATCGCCTCGATGTCGCTCACCTGCCGCAGGCCGCCGCCCACCGTGAGGGGCATGAAGCATTGCTCCGCGGTCGCCGCCACGACCTCCCGCATGATGCCGCGGTCGTCGCTCGAGGCGGTGATGTCGAGGAACACGAGTTCATCCGCGCCCTGCCGATCGTAGGCCCGCGCGCACTGCACGGGGTCGCCCGCGTCCCGGAGTTCCTGGAACTTCACGCCCTTGACGACGCGACCGGCGTTGACGTCCAGGCAGGGGATGATGCGCCGGGAGAGCATCGGCAGGGGAGGGAGACGTGCGCCCGCGGGGCGCCTCAGGCGTCGACGCGCGCGACGTCCGGCTCGAAGTTGACCGCCAACCGGTAGACCTGCCCCGGCCGCATGACGAGCGGGTGGTCGCGGACCAGCGACTGGAGGTAATGGATCTTGCCGTAGTTAGTGCGGTAGGCCGGGTCGGCGCTCACGACCTCCGTCTCGCGCCAGGTGGCCTGGAAGTCGTCCTTGGCGACGCTGCAGCGGTGACCCTGCGCGCCGAGCGTGATGGTCCCCGTCGCCCGGTAGCGGGAGTGGGGCGCGGCGATCGCGAGCACGTAGCGGAACTTGTCGAGCGTCACCTGCTGCCGGACGGTGTAGGCGAACTCGCAGCCGATCTTGTTTCCGGAGAAGGTCCAGTTGACCTTCACGCCGCCGAGTCCGCGCACGAACTCCTCGCGCGTGTTGATCAGCTCGGGCTGGTCGTAGCGGAAGAAGAAGCTGTTGCGCAGGCCGAGGCCCGTGACGCAGTTCTTGCCGTAGAAGGCCGGGAGCGTCACCTGGTCGCCGAAGGTCAGCTCGGGCAGCAGAATCGGGCAGTAGACGTTGTTCGGCCAGTCGAAGATCCCGGGCGCGTGCGGGAAGGCGAGCGAGTCGCTGGTGAGGGTGGAACCGGAGCTGACCAGCGGGATCTGCAGGTGCAGGCCGGAGTCGGCGTCGCGGTAGAGGAAGAGGCCCTGCTCCTTGCGGTTCGACTTGTCGAAGATGACGAAGCGGCCGGAGGTGCGGGCGGGCTCCACCTTGGGGGCGCCGGGCGGCATCTGGACCGTCTTCGCGAGGCGGGAGCACTGGCAGAGGTAGCGGGCGGCGTCGAAGTTCGCCATCCGCGTGGTGTGCTGGCCGTAGGCGGTACGCTCGTCGTCCCGCAGGTCGAGGAAGCCGTGTTCCTGATCGAGATAGGTCTCGTAGAAGAACATGAACAGCCGGCGGAGGATGTCGTAGTACTTCACCTTCTGGTCGTCGGCGATCCAGCCGTCCCGGAGTCCCTGCAGGATCAGGCTGATGCAGTGCATCTGGCCGTACGCGCCGGCGGCGCGGCCGAAGGCCCACCCGAGGCCGTCCTGGCGGACGAGGTCGGGCATCATCTTGATGTATTTCTCCGCGTAGGTGCGGAGGGTCGGCAGCTTGCGGTCGCGGACGCCGCTGTTGGCGTGGAGCTGCAGCGCGGAGCGGATGAAGACGAACGCCATCACCCCGTAGAGGTTGAAGTTGCCGCCGAGCCCCTCGGTCGAGTCGTCGAAGAACCCGTTTGAGCTCGTCTGGCCGATGCGGTCGCACATCCGCTCGATCAGGCGCGAGGTCTCGTCCTTCTTGGAGAGCCCGAGGCTGAAGCGGGCGACCGCCTTGGCGATGTTGAAGGCCTGCCAGTGGTTGTCGTAGTCGCTGCGGTGCAGCAGGGACTTGTCGATGCGCTGCTGGGTCTCCTCGACCAGGCGCTCCCAGACGGGGTTGCGCTCCTTGGAGGGTCCGAAGGCGAGCAGGCCGAGGGCCGCGTACGCGAGGCCGTTCTCGGCGGCGGGCTCGGTGAACATCTGCGCGGTGATGCAGCGGGCGGCCAGGTCGACGAGATCGTGGCCCTTGAGCGTGGTCTCGCCCGTCGCCCGGTAGAATTCGCCGAGGGCGAAGGCGACGTGTCCCGGTTCATCCGGACGGGACTGCTCCTGGTGCGCGGGCAGGATGGTGCCGTCGGGCTGGATGGAGTCGAGGTTGTGGCCCAGCATCGAACGGGCCATGTCGAGACACTGCTCGGAAAAACTATGCATGCGTGGTGGGTCGGGTCGCGGGAATCAGTCGGCGGAGGAAGGGGAAAGGGTAAATTTCAACAAGCGGGGCGGAGCAAGCGGTAATTCGGACCGCGCTCAGCGGGCGATCAGCTTGAGGAACTCGGCGTTGGTCTTCGTCTTGGAGAGTCGGGCGATCATCGTGTCGGTGGCCTCCTCGATCTTCTGCGCGACGAGCGCGCGGCGGAAGAAATGGATGCCCTCGAGGGTCTTGGCGTCGATCAGCAGCTCCTCCTTGCGGGTGCCGCTGGCGCCGATGTTGATCGCCGGCCAGAGGCGCATCTCGGCGCACTTGCGGTCGAGCACCAGCTCCATGTTGCCCGTGCCCTTGAACTCCTGGAAGATCACGTCGTCCATCCGGCTCCCAGTCTCGACGAGCACGCTGGCGATGATGGTGAGGGAACCGGCCTCCTCGGTGCGGCGCGCGGTGGCGAACAGCTGGCGCGGCTTTTCCAGGGCGCGGACGTCGAGGCCGCCGGAGCCGGTGCGGCCCGAGTTGCGGGCGGTGTTGTGCGCGCGGGAGAGGCGGGTGATCGAATCGACGAAGAGCACGACGTCGCGACCGGCCTCGACGAGGCGCTTCGCCCGCTCGATGCACAGCTCGCCGATGCGGATGTGGTTCTCGATCTGCTCGTCGTTGGAGGACGCCCAGATCTCGGCGGCGGGCACGCTGCGGCGGAAGTCGGTGACCTCCTCGGGGCGTTCGTCCACGAGCAGAATCATCACGTGGCACTCCGGGTTGTTCTCCAGCACGCCCAGCGCCATGTCGCGCAGCAGCGTGGTCTTGCCGGTCCGGGGCGGGGCCACGATGAGGCCGCGGGTGCCCTTGCCGATGGGGCAGAAGAGGTCGACGGCGCGGGTGGTGAGGCGTCCGTCCTTCATCTCCATGCGCAGGTGCTGGTTTGGGGAGATGGTCGTCAGCGTGGTGAACTCGAAGCGGGCGCGGCGGTCCTCCAGCGGGACGCCATCCACCGTCTCGATGAACCGCATCTTGGGGTTGGGAAAGCGGCCGTCGGGCGGAAAGGCGGTCCCCCCGACCATCGAGCCGGCGCGGAGCTTGAAGCGGCGGATCAGCTCCTTGGGCACGAAGGTGTCGGTGGGGCGCCGTTTGCAGCCGCGCGTCAGGTCGATCAGCTGGCCGTTGCCACCGCGTTGCAGGTCGATGTCGAGCACGCCCTCGACGCGGATGGTGTTTTCCGGCGGGGCGCCCGGGGCGGGTGCGGCGGAGGCGGCGGGAGCGGCGGGTGGGAGGCCGGGGGTGGCGGACGGAGGCGATTGATCCATGACGGGGAAGTGGCGGCTCAGGGCCCGGGCTTGACGCTCGAAACTTCGGTCGGGATAAAAAACGCGTTCGGCGTCCCTTAAACCCTACAATCCGACACGCACGTGCCAGACCAGACGATTACCTCAGTATCCCGGGAGTCCCGGAAATTCAGGCCTTCGGCCGAGTTCAAAGCCCAAGCGAACCTTGGGAGCGAGACTCGGTATAAGAAGCTCTACGCCGAGTCTGTCAACTCCCCAGAAAAATTCTGGGACCGGCAGGCGAAGGAGCAGCTCGTCTGGCGCAAACCCTACCGGAAGGTCCTCAAGTGGGATCCTCCGCACGCCCAGTGGTTCGTGGGCGGTCGGCTGAACGTGGCGGAGAATTGCCTCGACCGGCACTTGGGCACGGCCCGGGAGAACAAGGCGGCGCTGATCTTCGAGGGTGAGCCGGGCGACGTCCGCACGATCACCTACAAGCAGCTGCACTTCCACGTCTGCCGGCTCGCGCACATCCTGGAGAACATGGGCGTCGGCGCCGGCGACCGCGTCGCCCTCTACCTGCCGATGATCCCGGAGGCGGTGATCGCGATGCTGGCCTGCGCCCGGATCGGGGCCGTCCACACGGTGGTCTTCGGCGGCTTCAGCCCGGAGTCGCTCAAGGACCGCATCAACGACTGCAAGGCCAAGCTGGTGATCACCGCCGACGGCGGCTGGCGCCGGGGCAAGGTGATCGAGCTCAAGGCCAACGTCGACAAGGCGCTCGAGGGCACGCCCTCGGTGCAATCGGTCATCGTCGTGAAGCGCTGCGGCAACCCGGTCGCGATGACCGAGGGCCGTGACGTCTGGTGGAAGGATGCCTGGGCAGGCGCCCCCAATCAGCACAAGGCCAAGGCGTTCGATTCCGAGCATCCGCTCTTCATCCTCTACACCAGCGGTTCCACCGGGAAGCCCAAGGGCGTCCTCCACACCAGCGCCGGCTACCTGCTCGGCGCGAAGCTGAGCTCCCACTACGTCTTCGACCTCAAGGAGAACGACCGCTACTTCTGCTCCGCCGACATCGGCTGGATCACCGGTCACAGCTACGTGGTCTACGGCCTGCTCTCCAACGGCGCGACCGTGTTCATCTACGAGGGCGCGCCCAACCACCCGGAGCCCGACCGTTTCTGGGAAATGATCGACCGCCACGGGTTGACGATCCTCTACACCGCGCCGACCGCGATCCGCGCGTTCATGCGCTGGGGCGACAATTACGTGCTCCGGCACCGGCTCGATTCGCTACGGCTGCTCGGCTCCGTCGGCGAGCCCATCAATCCCGAGGCCTGGATGTGGTACCACACGATGATCGGCAAGAAGCGCTGCCCCATTGTCGACACCTGGTGGCAGACGGAGACGGGCTCCATCATGATCACCCCGCTGCCGGGCGTCACGCCGACCAAGCCCGGCTCCGGGACGCGGCCGTTCTTCGGCGTCGTGCCGAAGGTCGTCGACGAGAAGTGCCGCGAGGTGCCCCGGAACTCCGGCGGCAAGCTCGTGATCACCCAGCCCTGGCCCTCGATGCTGCGCACCCTCTGGGGCGACGACGAGCGCTACCAGCGGCAGTACTTCTCCGAGTTCCCCGGCCATCCCGGGGTCTACTTCACCGGCGACGGCGCACGCCAGGACAAGGACGGCTACTTCTGGATCGTCGGCCGCATCGACGACGTCCTGAACGTCTCCGGCCACCGCATCGGCACCGCGGAGGTGGAGAGCGCCCTCGTTTCCCACCCGTCCGTCGCGGAGGCCGCCGCCGTGGGCCGCCCCGACGAGCTGAAGGGTCAGGCGCTCTGCGTCTTCGTCACCCTCAAGTCCGGGATCGAGGCGACGGAGGAACTCAAGGAGACGCTGCGCAACCACGTGGGCAAGGAGATCGGCTCGCTGGCCAAGCCGGATGCGGTCCGTTTCGCGGCCGCGCTGCCCAAGACGCGGAGCGGGAAAATCATGCGCCGGATCCTCAAGGAGATCGCCGCCGGCGGGCAGGTCCGCGGCGACACCACGACGCTGGAGGACTTCAGCGTCGTGGCGGCACTCCAGGCCGAGGACTGAGCCCGCCCGGCGCCGTGACGGTCCCGGCGGTCGCGGGACCGGAGCTCCTTCGGGGAGTTCCGGCCCCGCCCCGCTGTAACGTCAAACCGCGCGCCGCGTCCTTCCCCCCATGCCGCGCGCCCACCCGCCCACGACGATTCCTCCCGCTCGGGAAACGGGTTGCGCGCGGGCGGGCTTCACCCTGCTGGAGGTGTTGGCGGTCACCGCGGTGGTCGCCGTCCTGTTCACGCTCTCCGTGGGCGCCATCCGCGGCGTCAAGGAGCGGGCGCAGACGGCGCGGGCGAGGGCGGAACTGGCCGCGCTGGCCACCGCCCTCGAGGACTTCCGGCGGCTCTACGGGGACTACCCGCAGACGGGCGAGTTCACCCAGGCTTCGGCGACGCCCACGGCGCTAACGGCCGGCCCCGGCGTCCAGACCGCCCAGGCCAAGCTGTTCAATTGCCTGACCGGTACGTTTGGTGCCCGAGATCTTTCCACCCGGCTCAATGGCCCCAACCTCATCGAGGTGGGCCGCTTCGTCGTGAACGGCACGCTAACCAACCAGTTCCTGCAGCCGGTGAGCAACGCCCCGAACCCGCCCTCCAAGCCGGAGCAGAACGCCTGCCTGCTGGATCCGTGGGAGCGGCGGTACTCCTACTATTATAAGAACGCCCGCAGCCCCGCCGGCTGGCAGGCCTCCTCCTACGTGCTGTTCTCGCCCGGTCCCAAGGTGGCGCCCAACGGCACGCAGACGCCCCCCATCACCGTGACGTCCGGCCTCTTCCTCGCGGCCCAGTCCGCGGAGATGGTCGACAACCTCTACGCCAACCCCTGAAGTCCCGAGCACGATGCGCCGCCTGACCGCCCCCCACCGCCGCCCCGGCTTCACGCTGATCGAGCTGCTGACCGTGATCGCGATCCTCGGCATCCTCGCGGCGATTCTCGTGCCCACGACGTCCTCGGCTCGAACCGCCGCCAAGAAGGCCAAGACCCGGGGCCAGTTCGCGCAGTGGGCGGGGGCGATCGAGGCCTTCCGGCAGGAATACGGCTACTATCCGACGTTCGAGACCACGGGTGCCGGCGCGAACAAGGTCAATGGCAACACCGCGGGCGGCGCCAACCTCGCGGCTGTGCACCGGTTCTACGAGACCCTGGTCGGCGCCCGGCGGGACGGCGTCGCGTTGCCGACCACGATGACCGGCAATCCGCCGCCACCGCAGGCGCAGAACACGCGCCGCATCCAGTTCATCACCTTCACCGAGGCCGACATGGTTCCGGTGTCCTCGCCGGATGCCTCCCTCGCCGCCAAGCGGGGCCTGATCCGGGACGCCTTCGATGGCACCGACATCGCGGTGCTCGTCGACCGCAATCTCGACGGGGCGATCAAGGTCGGCGGGGCGGGGGGCGATGGCATCACCACGGTTCCCGCCGTGGCGCCGCCGGACAACACGGGGCTGCGGCTCAGCCCGGTCACCACCGGGACCACCCCCGACCTGCCCACGGTCGCGCAAGGGGGGCTGCGGGTGGGCGTCGCCTTCTACTCGCTGCCGGACGGGGCGCGGACGGCCTCGGACTTCATTTTCAGCTGGAAGTAAATGCGCTCCCTGCGGCCCAGTTGTTCCCCGCGGCCCGCGGTGCTCCGCCGGGGCTACACGCTGGTCGAGTTGCTGGTGGTGATCGGCGTGATGGTGCTGCTGGCCGGGGTGGGGGCGATGGCGCTGGCGGGGCGGGGGAGTGCGGGCGCCGCGCTCTCGGGGGCCCAGTCCATCCTCGCGGGAATGGTCGCGAGCACCCGCGCGCAGGCGGCGCTGCACCAGTCGCCCGCCCGGCTCATCATCCATGCCCAGCAGCCCCCGGCGGCGAATGCCCTCGACGCGGAGATGTACCTCCGCTGTCTGCAGGTGATCCGGCGTGAAACCCTCCCCAACGGGCAGGTCGTCTGGGTCGCCGCCGGCCCGGCGGTCTCGCTGCCGACCCCGATCTGCGTGGTGCCGCCGGCGCCGGTGCCGACCAATCACCTGCGCTCCGGCGTGAGCTGGAATAACAATGCGGCCACGGGGCCGGTCTCGACGTTGCTCACCGCCACGGGATTCAGCTACCGGGGGCAGTCCGCCGCCAGCACGAACCAGTTTTTCGACCGCCAGGGTCAGAGCGGCCGGATCCACTACCTGGAGTTCGGGCCGGATGGCACCGTGGTCTCAAACACGACCGGAAATCCCACCAAGATCGCCCTCACCACCGCGGTGCTGGGTGGCAACAGCCTGCCGGCCTTCGATAGTGCGACCACGGTCCGCGGCCTCTTCATCCGGCGGAACGGAGCGGTCGCGATGGTCGATTCCGCTACGGGCTTCTGACGATGCGCCCCCCCCTTTGCCCTGCGCGGTCGCGCGCCGCCTTCTCCCTCGTGGAGGTCATCGCGGCGGTGGTCATCTTCGGCATCGGAATGCTCGCCGTCGCCGGGCTCTACGCGCCCGTGACCCGGGCGGTGGGCGGGGTGGCCGACGCCGAGGCCGCCGCCCGCGTGGCCGAGGCGGTTCGCGCCCGCCTGCGCGCGGTCCCGTTCGAGACCGGCCTCGCGCTCATTCAGTCCCCGGCGGCAGTGCAAGCGAAGGACGCGAACGGCGCCTACAACCCGAACGACGGCACGCGCTACCCCGAGGTGCTCTTCGGGAAGCTGGACGGGGAAGTGGGCATCTACGACAGCGCCTCCAATCGCCGGCAGTGGTACGACTCGCGCAACCGCGTGATGCCGAACACGGACAAGTTCTTCGAGATCGACCTGATCCGGCAGCCCGCGGTGTCGCCCGCCGAGTTCGATGCGACGGCCTCCGCGGTCGTCTACACGCTGCGCGTGCGCTGGCCGGCCTTCATCCAGGTGGCCCCGGGGGCGGCGGTGCAATCCGCGCAGAATTCCGGGGGGCCGGTCGCCTTCGACCACGGCCGCAAGCAGGTCTTGTACTTCACGGGGGTGCTGGAGCGATGAACGCCCCACCTGTTCGTTCCGCGCCGCGCGCGCGCGCCGGCTTCACCCTGGTGGAATTGCTGGTCGCCGCCGGCATCACGACCTTCATCGCCGGCTTCATCGCGGTGATCGTGATGAACATCTCCGCGACGGCCGCACGCTCCAGTTCCCGCTTGGGCGCCGACGCGCAGGCGAGGCTGATCCTAGACCAGATCGAGCGGGACCTGCAGTCTGCGCTTTACCGTGACGACGGCAGCGTCTGGCTGGCGGCGGAGGTGCTCAACGGGGCCAGCGGCGGCGCCACCGGCCTGTGGCAGATCGCGCCACGGAATCCGAAACCTGTCGGCGGCATCTCGCTCCTGCTGAATACCCCCTCGATTAATGACGCCCGGTTCGGGACGGCCGGGGTCTGGCTGCGCTTCTTCACCCATGGCACCTCGGTGACCAACGCCACGCAGGATGTCACCGTGCCCTCCGCGCCGGTGGCGGTGGGCTACCAGATCATTCGGCGCTACACGGCTACGAATCCGGCGAACCTCGAGACCGCGTATCTCCTGCATCGTGCCGAGGCCCGTCCCTTCCTCGCCAACAGTCGACCCGGCGTCTTCGAGTCCGGTTACAACCTCACTGGCGCCGCCTACACCAGCGGAGGCACAAACAACAGCAACGTCACCGGCGATCCCCGCACGGTCCTCGTGCCCGGAACGGCCCGGACGCTCGACGCGGTGATCGGCGACAACGTGATTGATTTCGGAATTCGCGCCTACGCCCGAGACGCCGCCGCCCCCGGCGGCCTCCGGCTCCTCTTTCCGGCGACCGCCGCGGGGGCCTTGTCCAACGCGCCCGTCGCCCTCCAGTCGCGCCTGCCCCCGGGCACTCCGGCCACGGCGTCCACGTACAGCAGGATCTTCCCGGACGTGATCGACGTGATGGTGCGGATTCTCACCGACACCGGCGCGGAGCAGATCGCGAACCTGGAGAAGGTGCAGACGCCCGCCCTCGCGGTGCCCCAGCGCTACAATGGCAACGCCCAGCTCTGGTGGTGGGGCGTCGCCGCCGAGAACTCGCGGGTGTACACGCGCCGGATCGTCCTGCGGGGAGGTGCGCTGTGAGCCGGCTCCGGTCGCCCGCGCGGCCCGGCTTCGCGCTGCTCATCGTCGTCACGCTCCTGGCGTTCATCGTGGTGCTGCTCGTCGGCCTCGCCGCCTACACGCGCATCGAGACTTCGGTCGCCGGCAACACGCAGCGCCAGGCGCAGGCCCGGGAGCACGCCCTCGCCGGTCTGCAGGTGGCGCTCGCTCAGCTGCAGCGCCACGCCGGCCCGGACCAGCGGGCGACCGCCACCGCGGCGTCGTTTGGCGGCGTCAACGGCACCCGTTATTACACCGGGGTCTGGGGTCCGGATGGAACGGGACCGATCACCTGGCTGGTGAGCGGCAATGAATTCGCGACCGCCGCCACGGGTTCAGACCAGCCAGCCGCGCTCGCCGTGACCCCGGCCAGCGCGCCCCCGCCTGCCCGGGCGATCGATCTCGTTGCCCGCGGAACCACCAACACAACGAGCCGCGCCCAATTCGTCAGCGTCCCGCTCCAGGACCTGCGCGCGCGCGGGTTGCCCGGGTCACCGAACGCCGACGCCACGTACGGCCGCTATGCGTGGTGGGTGGGGGATGAGGGCGTGAAGGCCCCGGTCGCCGTCCCGGACACCTCGGGGACGCTCACCGCCGCGCCCTACGATTCGGCGGACCTGCGCGGCCGCGTCCGACAGCACCTGGCGGTCGGGGCCGGGGCCGCGGGCACGAATGGCAGTCCGGTGTTCGAGCCGCGCGATGCGAACAACGCACCGCTGGTGGCGGGCGATCGGGTGCTCACCCCGAGCCAGCTCGGATTCCTCCGGAACTCTGGGAACGGCCAGCTCGGGCATCCGTTGCAGCGCGCGAATTTCCACGTCTGGTCACCCAACAATCTGGCCGTGCTCGCCGATTCGCGGCGGGGCGGGCTGCGGCAGGATCTCTCGCTTGCCCCCGGGCTGCTCGGGTCGGCGTTCGCGGCGTGGACCAATTACCCCGCGTACACCGAGAGCACCGCGCCGGTGGATCCGGAGACGGTCGATCCGGCGCTCGCGGCGATCGCCCCGCCGGCGATTTTGCCGGCCTACGGCTCGGATCCGGTCCGTCGCCGGTTGCGGATCACGCCGCCGCTGCTGGGGGAGGGTGGGGCGCACCAGATCGCGCCGGTACTTTCGTACTTCCTGCTCTCCTTCAACGTTCGCACCGCCGGCGACACCGCCGCCGCCCGCCCGTTCGAGCTCGCGGCCCGCTGGCTGGTCTCCCTCTGGAACCCGTACACCTCCGCGCTGGTGCCGGAGAACCTGCGGCTCGAGATCACGGGCCTGCCGCGCAGCATCCGGGTGGTCAATGTGCAGGGGGAGAGCCCCGTGCCGGTTGGCTCGTTCGCGGTGCAGGATGAATCCGTGTTCGGTTCCCCCCCGATTGATCCGGATCTCGCGGAACGTCCCCTGATCATCAATCTCCCGTGGACCCCCGACGGTGCCAACGCGGACCGCCAGTCATGGCTGCCGGGTCGAGTGTATACCTGGCGTTCCATTGCGGACAACAGCCAGTCCGAGCAGCCGCCGGAGACCGGATTTGCCAGCCAGTTCTACTCGCGGACGCTGGACGCGGCCGGCGCCTCCGCCGCGGTGCGCCCGCTGCCCCTCGGCGAGCAGTTGGGCAGCGACAGCCACGTGCTCGAGGTGGACGGTGCGGACCGCGTCACCATCACCGTCTACATGGTTCCGCGCACCGGGCCCGATGAGCCACCGGCGCCACCGGTGAAGCTGGCGACTTACGTTTCGCCGGAGTTCGTCACCCAGTTTGCCTCTTCTCCTCAGGCCGCCCGGCAGACCTCCACCCAGTTTTCCTATGTTTTCCGGCTGGCGGAGAGCATCGACACCCCCGCGGCGCCCGGTCGTTGGCTTAGCACGACGGGATTGGATCCGCGCCGCCGCCGCTTGCCGGGCGAGGCCTTCGTGACGGGCGAGAACGGCAACGACCCCGCGCTGTACGTGAATTACCGCACCATCGGCGCGCCCGACCGTTTGCTCGACCGGGGGGAGGGAACGACCTCCCGCTCCTACAACGAGGACGTGCCCATCTTTGAACTCCCGCGCGCCCCGCTGCTTTCCCTCGGCGCGGCCCAGCACTTCCGCCTGCCGGGCCAGCGACCGTTCATGATCGGGAACTCGTGGGGGTTCGGACAGGAACTCAACGGGGTGCCGGTGGGAGAGGTCTTCGACCGGTACTTCTTCTCCGGCGTGCGCGACGGGTTCACGCCGGGGGTGGCGGCGAACGGGGACCTCATTGTGCCGAACCCGCTGCTGCGGACCGCCCGCTGGTACGAGCCGGGCGTGGGCTACCGCAAGCCGACGGTCGACGATCTGCGCGCCACGGTGGAGGGCCTCGATCCGGCCGGCGCCGTCAGCGCCGCGGACGCGCGCTCGTCCCGGTTCTTCCTGCAGGCCGGAGCTTTTAACCTGAACTCCACGAATGTCGCCGCGTGGGTCGCGGTGCTGCGCGGCGTGCGTTTCCCGAGTCCGCAGACCTTCCGTTACCTCAGTCTGTCTTCCTCGACCGGGGTCCCCTCCGGTGACACCTCGGTCGCCACGATCCAGTCGACCAACGCGCAGTTCCTCCGTTTTTCGCAGACCGCGCAGGAGACTTACCAGACGGAGGCGAGTCGGGCCGATCCTGCGGGCTCGGCCGCCCGCACTGAGCTGTTCCGCCGCGGGATGCGCACGCTGAGCGCGACCGAGATCGCGGCGCTGGCGGCGAAGATCGTCGAGTTGATCACGGCCCGGCACGGCGAGGAGGGACCTTTTCTCTCGGTCGGGGACTTCCTCGCGCCGCACCCGCGTTACGCGACGGTCGACGCGGAGGGCGGGGAGATCCCGCGCAGCCTGCTCGAGGCCGCGATCGCCGAGACCGGGATCAACGCCGCCGTGGCGGAGTTTGATCCCGAGGCCAAGGTGCAGCTGAATTCCCAATGGCTCACGCAGGGCGACGTGATGACGGCGCTCGCCCCCGTCCTTTTCGCGCGCTCGGATACCTTCACCATCCGGGCCTACGGCGAAGCCGTGAACCCCGCCACCAATGCGACGGAGGGGCGCGCCTGGTGTGAGGCGCTCGTCCAGCGGGTACCGGAGTACTTCGATCCGCCGACGGGCAACGGGGACCTGACCGGGGATGCCGCGGAGGTGCTGCCGGAGAGCCTGACCAGCCCGCTGAACCTGGCCAACGGCCGTCGCTTTCGGATTCTCTCCCTCCGGTGGCTGACGCAGCCCGACCTATGAGCGGGGACGTTGCCGCCGGGCACCCGAATCCTCGCCGGCGGTGGCTGATCAGCGCGGCCGCTTACGCCGGCGGCTGGACGGTTGGGTCCCTGCGCGCGGGAAGCCCCGCCACCCCCTTGACCCTGCGTTTCACGGTCTTCAGCCCGCGTCCGCCGGGGGCAGCGGCGTTCGTTGCCGCCCCAGGACAGCCGCCGACCCGGCTGCGGTTTTACCCGCTCGCGCGGTCTCCGCGCTACGAGTACCGGGGGCCGGCGACGCTGCGCTTCATCGCCCCGCAGGACCGCGCCCCGTTGGCTGAGGCGGAGCTCCCGGCGGGCGTGGCGAATGCGCTGATCGTACTGCTTCCGGAGGAAAAGCCCGCAGGCCGCTGGCGCACGATCGTGCTGGAGGACGGGGAGACGAGGTTCCGCGCCGGCCAATGGGTACTCGTCAACCTGAGCGGACTCGAACTGGAGGGCACCCTCAACGGCCGTCCGCTGAAACCGGGGCCGGGCCCCAATCGCGCGGAGGCGGTGCCACGGGCGGGACAGTTGGTGCTGCGGACGCGTTCCCGGGAAGCGACGTATCAGGCCCTGAGCACGGAGTGGAACCTGGCGGAGGGTGAACGCGCGCTGCTCCTGCTGCTACCGCCCTTGCGGGCGGGCACCTTCGCGGTCCAGCACCGCTTGCTCGTCGACCGGCCTGCGGCGCGGGTCAGTCGGTGATCCAGACGAGGTCCCCGACGCGGACCTCATCGAACAGCTCGATCATCTCCACGTCGCGGAGCAGGACGCAGCCGGCGCTGAGCGGTTCGCCGATCCGGTCGCCGTGGTTGGTCCCGTGGATGTAGACGTAACGGGCGTAGGTGTCGACGTCGCCCCCGAGGTTCACCCCCGGCTCCAGGCCGCGCAGCCACAGGATGCGTGAGGTGACGAGGTCCGGGGCCTGGCCGTCGGGGCCGGGCGGAACCTCGCTCCAGTGGCGGCCGGTGGGGACGCGGGCGCGGAAGACCATCCCGGCGGGCTGACCGGCGCCGATGCGTTCCGCGATGACGTGCCAGCCCCGGGGGGTCCCGAGGGAGTCGCGGACGTTGGAGGGCGGGCGGCGCGAGGTGGAGACCGGGTAGGCGCGGACCAGGCGGTCGTCGCGGTAAAACTGCAGGGTGGCGGCGCCGATGCGGACGAGCAGCAGGCGAGGTCCGGGCTTGATGCCCAGTCGCGCGCAGGCTTTGCTCGCCAGCTGCATGGCTGATTCCCGCGTGAATTCACCCTCTGTCACGGTCGGCATCGTCGGCGCCACGGGCGCCGTCGGTCAAGAGCTGCTGCAATTGCTGCGCGACCGGGGGTTCCCCCTGAAATCGTTGCGCCTGTTCGCCTCGGCCCGGTCCGCAGGGCGGACCGTGACCTGCGCGGGGAAGACTTATCCGATTGAGGAAGCCCGCCCCGGGGTCTTCGCCGGAGTCGACCTCGCGTTTTTCGCCGCGGGCGGATCCGTCACGCGCGCGCTGGCGCCGGATGCCGTCCGTGCCGGATGCCTGGTGATCGACAAGAGTTCCCACTACCGGATGGAGCCGGATGTCCCGTTGGTGATTCCGGAGATCAACCCGGGGGAATTGCGGCGGCACCGCGGGATCATCGCCAACCCGAACTGCTCGACCGCGGTGACGCTGATGGCGCTCTGGCCGCTGCACCAGGCCTTTGGGCTGCGGCGTTACTTTGCGGCGACCTACCAGTCCGTCTCCGGGACGGGGGCCGAGGCGATCCGCGAGTTGGAGGAGCAGGTGCAGGGGCACGTGCGGGGGGCGGCGGCGCAGCCGAAGGTCTACCCGTACCCGATCGCCTTCAACCTGATCCCGCAGGTGGATTCGTTCGGTCCGAACGGCTACACGGGCGAGGAGACGAAGATGATGCTCGAGAGCCGCAAGATCATGGGCCTGCCCGGTCTGCGCGTCTCGGCGACGACGGTGCGGGTGCCCGTGGTGCGGGCGCATTCGGTGGCGGTGAATGCGGAGTTCGAGCGCCCGGTCACGGTGGAGGCCGCCCGGGCCGCGATCGCGGCGTTCGCCGGCGCGGAGTTGGTGGACGACCCCGCGCAGCGGCGTTACCCGACCCCCCTCGAGTTTTCCCGCAAGGTGAAGTGCGGGGTGGGGCGGATCCGGCTCGACACCGCGCTCGACAACGGGCTCGCCCTCTGGGTGAGCGGGGACAACCTTTGGAAGGGGGCGGCGCTCAACGCCGTCCAGAACGCCGAGCTGATGGTGCGCGAGGGCCTGCTGCGGCCCGCGGGCGCCTGACTGCGACGGCCCGGACGCTTAGCTCAGTTGGTTAGAGCATCTCGTTTACACCGAGAGGGTCGGGGGTTCGAGTCCCTCAGCGTCCACCAAGCCGGTCCCGGGCCCCGATCGCTCACCCCCTGAACTTCGGCTGGCCTCCCTCCGGATTTTGCCACTCACTCTTCGTTCCATGCGCCACACGATCTCCGTCCTCGTCGAAAACAAGTTCGGCGTCCTTGCCCGCGTGTCCGGCATGTTTTCCGGCCGCGGGTTCAACATCGACTCGCTGAACGTCGCGCCGACGCACGACGCCACGCTCTCGCGCATCACCACGGTGCTGAACGGCGACGGGGCGCAGCTCGACCTCTGCATCAAGCAGCTGCGCAAGCTGGTGAACGTCGTTGAGGTGGTCGACTTCACCGAGGGCCAGGCGGTGGAGCGTGAGCTCGTGCTGGTAAAGGTCCGCGCCGATGCCCGCTCCCGTTCGGAGATCGTGCAGGTGGCCGACATCTTCCGCGCGAAGATCGTGAACCTCTCGCCGGACAGCCTCATCATCGAGCTCACCGGCACCGACGACAAGGTCAGCGCCCTGCTGAGCCTGCTGGAGCCCTTCGGCATCCTCGAAATCGCCCGCACCGGCCGCCTCGCCCTCAAGCGCTAACCCCCTTTTTCACCCATGCCCGCCAAAGTCTACACCGACAAAGACGCCGATCTCGGCGTGTTCTCCAATAAAACGCTCGCCGTCCTCGGCTACGGTTCCCAGGGCCACGCCCACGCGCTGAACCTCAAGGACAGCGGTTGCAAGGTCATCATCGGCCTGTACCCGGGCTCCAAGTCCCGCGCCGTCGCCGAGCAGCACGGCTTCGAGGTCGTCGACACCGCCGAGGCGGTCCGTCGCGCCGACGTGATCATGGTCGGACTCCCGGACATGAAGCAGGCGGACGTCTACGTGCAGGACATCCTGCCGAACCTCGCCAAGGGCAAGACCCTGCTGTTCTCCCACGGCCTGAGCGTGCACTTCGGCCTGATCAAGCTGCACAAGGACATCGACTGCATCATGGTCGCCCCGAAGGGACCCGGCCACATGGTCCGCCGCCTCTACGCCGAGGGTAAGGGGATGCCCGCCCTCGTCGCGGTCGCGCAGGACAAGTCCAAGCGCGCCCTGAAGACGGCGCTGGCCTGGGCCAAGGGCATCGGCTCCACGCGGGCTGGCGTCCTGAAGACCTCCTTCAAGGAGGAGACCGAGACCGATCTCTTCGGTGAGCAGGCGGTCCTCTGCGGCGGCGCCAGCGCGCTGGTGCAGGCGGGCTTCGAGACCCTGGTCGAGGCGGGCTACCAGCCGGAGATGGCCTACTTCGAGTGCCTCCACGAGCTGAAGCTGATTTGCGACCTGATGTACGAGAGCGGGATCGCCGGGATGCGCTTCTCGATCTCCGAGACGGCGAAGTACGGCGACATCACCCGCGGCCCGCGTGTGGTCAACCGCCAGACCAAGGCCGAGATGAAGAAGATCCTGAAGGAGATCCAGTCCGGCAAGTTCACCCAGGAATGGGTCAAGGAGCACAAGGGCGGGTTGAAGAAGTACCACGCCCTGCTCAAGGCCGGCGAGAAGCACCAGATCGAGAAGACCGGTGCCTACCTCCGCTCGATGATGCCCTGGATGACCAAGAAGAACATCAAGGGCGTCCAGGCGTCCTATTCCTGATCGCCCGTCGAATCCTCCGCGAGGGCGCCGAGACCACGGTCTTTGCGCCCTCTCTTTTATCCTGATGCCGACCCTGACCCTCGCCACCCGCAAGAGCCCGCTCGCCCTCGCGCAGACCGGGATGGTGGCGGCCGTCCTCCGGGCCGGCCTCGGCGTGGAGACGGCGGAACTCCGGATCGTCACGACCGGAGACCGGCAGACCGAGTGGTCCCTCGAGAAGAAGGGTGGCAAGGGCCTCTTCACGAGTGAGCTGGAGGCGGCTTTGCTGCGCGGCGAAGCCGACGTGGCCGTGCACAGCACCAAGGACCTGCCTGGGGAAATGGCGGCGGGGCTCGCGATCGCGGGCTATCTCCCGCGCGCCGACGCGCGGGACGTCCTGGTCCTCCGCGAGGGCGTGATCGCGCCGCGGTTGCTCGCGACGGGCAGCCCGCGCCGGCGACTGCAGGTTCAGCGCCTGTTCCCGGAAGTGGCCTTCACCGAGATCCGCGGGAACGTTGACACCCGGCTGCGCAAGATCGCCGAGCAGCAGCTGGCCGACGGAACGATTCTGGCGGCCGCCGGCCTGCACCGGCTCGGCATCAGTGCGTGGCCCGGCCTCACCTTTACCCCCCTCGGCTTCGACGCGGCGGTGCCCGCCGTCGGCCAAGGCGCCATTGCCATCCAATGCCGCGCCGCGGATGCCAGCCGGCTGGCCGGCTGTTTCGATGCCGCGACCATGTCCGCGGTGTCCGTCGAAAGGGCTTTCCAAGCGGCCCTTGGCGGCGGCTGCCAGACCGCGTTTGCGGCCCACGTCGCAGGGGACCAGTTGCATCTCTTCCACGAGGCCTGTGGCATCCGGCAAGCGAGCCTGACGCCGGATGACTTCGGCGCGCCGGCCGGGACCGCCGACCGGTGGCTCCGGGAATGGGGGCTCCGGTCATGAGCGCCGCATCCCTTGCCGGAAAGCGCATCGCCGTCACGCGCGCGCGCGATCAGGCGCCCGAGCTCGGCCGCCTCCTCCTGGCCCTCGGGGCGGAGGTGCTCGAACTGCCGCTCATCAGCGTCCGCAAGGATATCGACAAACAGACCCTCGCTGACGTCCTACTCGAGCTCGGCACCTACGACTGGATCGTCTTCACCAGCGCGAACGGGGTGCGCTGTTTCTTCGAGGAGTTTCACCGGATCTTCGACGATATCCGTTCACTCGGCCTGCTGCGCTTCGCGGCGGTGGGCGACACCACTGCGGCGGCGATCCGCGAGCAGCACCTGCGGGTCGAGTGCCAGCCCACGGTGGCCACGGGAGACGCCCTCGCGGAAGCCCTCATCGCGACCGGGAGCCTCGACAGCGCCAAGATCCTCGTGGTGACGGGTAACCTCAATCGCGACACCCTGGTCCGCCGCCTGGAGGAGGCCCGGGCGATCGTCGATCGCCTGCCGGTTTACCGGACGGAACCGACGGATTTGGCGGGGGACGCCGCCGCGGCCGATTTCCGTCGCGGCGGGGCGGACGCGATCCTGTTCGCCTCCGCCTCCGCCGTGGAATCCTACGCGGCCCAGTCCGCCGCCCTGCGCTTGGCGGAGGGGGCGCGCCGGCCGCTCGCGGGCAGCATCGGGCCGCTCACCACACAGGCGATGCGCAAGGCCGGGCTGGAGGTGGCCTTCGAGGCCGCGACCCCCTCGTTGGAGGATCTCGTGGCGGCCCTCCGCGCCGCCCTGTCGCGATGAAGGTTCCGTTCCTCGATCTATCCCTGCAGCACCGGGTCCTGCGGGAGCAGGCGCTCGCGGCCCTCGCCGCCACCTACGACGCGAACCGATTCTGCCTCGGGCGCGACGTCGAGGAGTTCGAGCGCGCGTTCGGCGCCGCGCTCGGCTATCCGGGCGTCCTCGGGATGAACAGCGGCACCTCGCCGTTGCACGTCGCCTGCCTGCTGGCCGGCTTCGGCCCCGGGGACGAGATCATCACCTCGCCCTTCACGTTCATTTCCTCCGCCTGGGGCATCAGCTACGTCCGCGCGACGCCGGTCTTCGCGGACATCGAGGAGCACGGCTTCAACCTTGATCCGGAACGCCTCGAGGCGGCCATCACCCCGCGCACCCGCGGCATCGTGGTGGTTCACCTGTTCGGCCAGCCGGCGCGGATGGACGAGATCCTGGCGATCGCGCGGCGGCACGGCCTGTTTGTGATCGAGGATTGCGCGCAGGCGGTGGGCGCCCGGTACCGGGAGACGCCCGTGGGCCTGCTGGGCGACGCCGGGACGTTCAGCTTTTACCCGACCAAGAATCTCGGCGCGTGCGGCGAGGCCGGCGCCTTCGTCGCGAGGGATCCGGCGCTGCTGACCCGGGCCCGTCACATCCGGGTGCACGGGTCCGACCGCCGCTACCAGCACGACATCATCGGCGGCAACTTCCGGATGGACGGATTCCAAGGGGCGCTGCTGAACGTGAAGCTGCCGCACCTTGGCGCTTGGACCACCCGCCGCCAGGCGATCGCGGCCCGCTACCGCGCGGAGATCCGGCTGGCTGACGCCCGCCTGCCGCGTCCGGAGGAACACGGGGCCTCGGTCTTTCACCAGTTTACCGTGCTGCATCCGCGCCGGGACGAATTGCGCGCCCATCTGGCGGGGCTCGAGGTCGGGACCGACCTGATCTATCCCCGGCCGCTCCACCTGCAGCCTTGCTATGCTTCCCTAGGCCGCGGTCCGGGTTCCTTCCCGCGGGCCGAGCGGGCGGCGGAGACCTGCCTGAGCCTGCCCATCTTCCCGGAGCTCACGGATGCCCAGGTCGAGCACGTCATCCGGTCGGTGAACTCGTTCTGATCGGGGAGGCAGGTCCGATGATCGCCGGCATCCGCGTCAAGGTCTGCGGTCTTCGCTCCCTGGTGGACGCGGAGGCGGCCGATCGGGTGGGCGCCGACTACCTTGGGTTCATCCTCCATCCGAAATCTCCGCGTTGCATCACGCTCGAGCAGTTTCGCGCGGTGCGGCCGCGGCTGCCGCCCCGGCAAAAGGTGGCAGTCACGGTCGAACCGCGGGCGGAGGTTCTCGCGGGCTTGATCGATGCGGGCTTCGATCACCTGCAGGTGCACTTCCGCGCCGAGACTCCGGCGGAGACGGTGGCGGGTTGGGCGGCGGCCGCGCCGGGCCGCCTCTGGCTCGCGCCCAAGCTGCCCCCGGGAACCCCGTGGCGCCCGGAATGGCTGGCGGCCGCCGGCACGCTGCTGATGGACACCTACCATGCCACCGGCTTCGGCGGGAGTGGCCAGACGGGTGATTGGGACTCTTTTGCCCGACTGCGCCGGGAGCACCCGACGCACCAGTGGATTCTGGCGGGTGGACTCAATCCGCAAAACGTCGCCCTGGCGCTCGGTCAGAGTGGCGCCCGTTGGATCGACGTGAACAGCGGGGTGGAAAGCGCCCCCGGCGTGAAGGATGCCGCGAAGCTGGCCGAGCTGGCGTCGGCGATCCGAAAGCACATTGTCACCGACCCGGCGAGGCCGCAGTGACCGGCGAAGGCTTTCGGACCTTCGCCGGCCACGAGGCGCGCCTCAGGCCTTGGGCGCAGCGCCGGCGATGCTGAGCGACAACTGGATGGTTTCGGCGACCTTGTCCGTATTCTGGCCCGGCTGGATGCCGAAGTCGGCGCGATTGATCGAGAAATTGGCGCGGAGCACCAGCAGGTCGCCCTTGACCTTCGGGTCGTTGACCCGGGCGCCCAGCTTGTCGGGGAGGTGGGTGAAGGAGACCGGGACCTTGATGTCCTTGGTGACGCCCTTGACCGTGAGCTTTCCGGCGACGTCGGCGGTCACGACGTTCCCCTGGGTCCGGACGTTCGACAGGCTCACCGCCTCGAAGGTGATCGCGGGGTGCTTGGCGACATCGAGCCATTTCTCCCCGCGGAGATGATCGGCCATCATCGGGTTGCCGACGGTCAGGGATTTCGTCTCGAGCACGATCTTGCCTTTGGTGGCGGCGGGTTGCGCGGGATCGAAGCTGACCGAACCGGTGATCCCCGTGCCGGTGCCGGTGATCGATTCCAGCGGGGCATCGAGGGTGAACTGGACGTTGTTGACGCCCTTCGGGTCCTTGAAGTCGAAGGTGAGCGGGGCGGCTTGCGCGGCGAGCCCGAGGGCGGCGACGAGGAGGGGGAGGCGGGTGAGGTGGTGGGTTTTCATCGGGAAAGGGAGGCGGGATCAGGCGGCCGGTGGGCGGCGGTCGGCGGCCAGGGAAAGCAGGGCAAGGATGATCGCGGCGCCGGCGGTGCCGAGGGGGATCTCGATGCCGGCGACAAACCCGGGCCGACGTTGCGGGTAGTCGATGCCCGTGACCTCGTCCCGCTGCATCGTGACGAGGCTGGTCTGGGTGAATCCGAGATGGGCCCCCGTCGCGAGCCAGGCGCCGAAGCCCCCGATGAGCAGCGCTAGGGCGGCGCCGCGGAGGGTGTTCGCGAGGGTCGGGCGGATCATCCGGGGGAAGGAGCACAGGGGGAGGCGCTGCGCAATCCGGGGCGGGAATTTTCCGGAGCGGTGGATCGCGGTTTGAACTTTTCCCTCGCGCCCCCGTCTGACTCCCACACGGTCACATCCACCCATGTTTTTCGCGATGATTGAGGTCCTGAAGGGCGCCGGAGTGTTGATTTATCCCCTCGCGGTCTGCTCCGCCGCCGCGGTCTTCATCGTTTGCGAGCGCGCCTATGCGCTCCGGCGGGCGGCGGTGATGCCGGCGGACCTGGTCGACGCGGTCGTCTCAGGCAAACCCCTGGTCGGCGGTCGTCACACCGTGTTGGCGCGGATCGTGGAGTTTGCCGAGCAGCACCGCCACGACGAGGGGGCGGTCAAGGCCTTCGCCCGCCTTGAACTGAACCGGATGGAGCGGGGGATCCCCTATCTCGACGTCATCTACGCGGCGGCGCCCCTCATCGGTTTGACCGGCACCGTCACCGGCCTGCTGCAGGTCTTCTCCCAGATCTCCCCCGACACGGGGCTGCCGGACCCGGTGGCGTTCACCAAGGGCGTGGCGCTGGCGCTTTCCGCGACGGTGATCGGCCTGACCATTGCGATCCCCTCGCTGGTCGGCAGCGGCTACCTCCAGCGCAAGATCGAGAATTACGCCGCCCAACTCGACGTGCTGCTGGAGCGGATCCTGCAGCGCGCCCGCTGACGATGAGCCTGCGTTCCTCCCGCCGGCGCGCGCGGCCCGAGCTGAACCTCGTGGCCCTCATCGACGTGCTGGTGATGCTGATCTTCTTCGCGTTCGTGACGATGCAGTTCAAGTCCGCCTCGACGCTGAACATCACGCTCCCGAAGGTGGAGACCGCCGGGAAGAACGAGTTCCGAGGTAACGTCACCATTTCGATCGGCAAGGACGGCGCCCTCACGCTGAACGGGAAACCGGTCTCGGATGCCGAGCTGCCGGGGGTGCTCCAGCAGATCAAGAACGTCGACAAGGACATCCCGGTGCTCATCCGCTCCGATGAGAAGGCCACCCTCGACCGCCTGACCTTTGTTTGGGACGCCTGCCGCAAGGCCGGGCTGAACAAGCATCACCTGCAGAGCCGGTAAAAAAAGAGGCCGCACCGGAGAGGTGCGGCCTGCGCGCCGGATGACCGCCTCAGGCGAGGGCGGCCTGGTAGTTCCGCTCCGCGGCGTCCCAATCGACCACGTTCCACCACGCGGTGACGTAATCGGGGCGGCGGTTCTGGTAGTGGAGGTAGTACGCGTGCTCCCAGACATCGAGGCCGAGCACCGGCTTTCCCTCGATCCCCGCGACCGCCTTGCCCATCAGCGGGCTGTCCTGATTCGCGGTGGAGCCGATCGCGAGCTTCTTGTCCGCCCCGACGTAGAGCCACGCCCAGCCGGAGCCGAAGCGGGTGGCGGCGGCCTGCGCGAAGGCGGCCTTGAACTTGTCGAAGTCACCCCAGCCGGCCGTGATTGCCGCGGCGAGGGTGCCCTTGGGGGCCCCTCCCTTACCGGGGCCGAGGATGCTCCAGAAGAAGGCGTGGTTGCTGTGGCCGCCCGCGTTGTTGCGGACGCCGGCTCGGATGGCTTCGGGTACCTGCGCCAGGTTGGCGATCAGGGCGTTGACGTCGAGGCCGGCCAGCGCGGGATGATCCTTGAGCAGGTTGTTCGCGTTGGTGACGTAGGCGTTGTGGTGCTTGCCGTGATGGATTTCCATCGTCCGGGCGTCGATGTGCGGCTCGAGCGCGGTGGCGGCGTAGGGCAGGGCGGGAAGCGTGTAGGCCATAATGCTTGCGGGAGGGTGAAGGATGAGGCCGTACAGATGCACCGCGCCGGCGGGGCGTCAACCGCCGGCTGCGGCGTCCGCGGCGGCTGGCGTCAGCGTCCGCCCGCCAGCGCCTCCAGCTCGCGATCGGACCACGGCCGGTCGCGGTTGCCGGCGGCGGCACGGACTTCCTTCACCCGGAGGGGGGGAACCATGCGGGCGTCGTTGCCAAACTCCCTTCGTGCATAGGTCAGGATCGCCGCGATCTGCGTGTCATCCAGCTGCCGCCACGGCGGCATCACGAGGCCGCGGCCGGGGTTCTCCTTCCCGTGGAGGATGATGTTAACCAGCACCTCGTCCCCGCGCTGCAGCCACGGGGACGCCACCAGGGCGGGAGCCAATCCGACCAGGCCGCTGCCGGACTCCTGATGGCACGGGGCGCAGGTCAGGTTGTAGGCGGTGCGGCCGGCGTCGTGGAGCAGCGCGGTTTCGGCGTCCGCGGCTCCGGACGCGGCGCTGAGGTGGCGTTCCAGCAGGCGCTGGAGCACGGGATCCGGATGAGCGCGCAACGTCGCGAGCGTGGCGGAGCCGAGCACGCCGGGCGCGAAGTTTCCGGCTGCCATCCGCTCCAGCATCACCCTCGCCCAGACCGGCTTCTCCGCGAGGTGCCGGAGCGCCGTCGCCTGCAGCCGCGGGCCGAGAGCGGGGTAGGCGTCGAGTACGGCGGCGGTCGCGGCGGGCTGGTCGAAGCCGGCCAGGGCCGTCAACCGCCGGGCGCGGCGGGCCTCGTTGCGTTCGGTCCGGAATTGCTCGGCGAGGACAGGGAGGGCCTCCGGCGGGGCGAGGGCGGAGACGAGGTCGAGGAGGATTTGCTGGTCCGCCTCCGGCAGGCGCACGTCCCGCAACCGCGTGACCGCGCGACTCTCCGCCTCCGCCACGCCCAGACGGGCGGCGAGCGCGGTCAGCGCGACGTGCTCGGGGGTCTTGGCCCAGGCGGAGGCGACGGCCTCCAGCAACGCGGGCGGCGGACCCGAGACCCGCGGCCCCGTGAGCCCGCGGGCCATCCCTTGGGCAAGCAGCGAAGCCTCGCCGGGACCTGGGGCCGCGGCGAGCAGGCGGGCGCAGAACTCGAGGTTTCGCCGCAGGTGCTCGGGCGCGCGGTCGATGATCCATTCGGAGTACACCCCCTGCCGGAGGGTGTAATGGCGCCGCGGGCCCTGATCCGCGGTGAAACGGCGCCCCAGCCGCTCGGCGAGCTCGCGGCGGAACGTCGGCGAACGCCAGGTCGACGGATCGGCGACGAGTCCGAGCAGTTCCTCCCGGCCATCCTCCGCGTGACCCTCCAGGGCCCACCAGAGCAGCAGCGGCAGGTGCCGGTCGCTCACGTCGGCCTCATGGCGCAGGAGGGCCCGCACCACCGGCACGGCCTGACCCGCACGCAGGCGGCGGGCGGAGCTGGCGAACTGGCTACGGACCTCCGCGTCCGGCTCCACGGCGGCACGCTCCGCGAGGGCGGCCGCGGTCGCTGCTTGCTGCACGCCCCGATCCCCGAGGAGACGCACGGCCCAGCGGCGGAGGTGCGGGTTCGGATGGGCAAGGGCTGCGCGCAGGTCGCGCTCCCCGAGTTCGTCGCGCAGGTTCAGCACCCAGAACGCCTCCAGGGCGGCCGGAGCATTGCCCTCCACCAGCGTGCGGAGGCGCGGGCCAAGGTCAGCGGGCCGCCCCGCGAGCAGGCGGCGCGCTTGCTCGCGGTGCTCGCGATTGGGGTGGCTGAGGCGGGCCAGCAACGCGGCGTCGTCGAGCCGGGTCAGGTCCTCCGGTCGGGGCAGCGGGACGCCCTTGGGCACGAGGCGCACGATCCGGCCCGTCGCCTTGTCCCACGTGTCTTGCGGGTTGAGATGGCTCAGGCGCGGGTCGCTCCAGTCCGCGAGGTAGATCGCGCCATCCGGTCCCTGCTCGATGTCCACCGGGCGGAAGGTCCGGTCCTCGGTGGTGATCAGCGCCGCGCTGTCGACCGTGCGGAAGGTCGAGGTCTGGGGCAGCAGGCGGCTGGCCTGCACCCGGTTGGTGAGCGACATCCCGACGACCACCTGTCCGTTCAGCTCCGGGAGGAGTCCGGCCTCATACAGGATGAAGGTCTGGGGGAAGCGCTGCCCGTAGCCCTCGTGGGCCATGTGCTCGAAGAAGCCGAAGATGAAAGGGTTCATCGCCGGTCCGTGCTTGGTCCAGCCCTTCACGTAGGTGGCGCCCTGCGCGTAGTGGAGGCCCCGGGTCGCGCCGTTGTTGGTGCCCGAGAAGGCGCGGCCGTACTGGTCGAACTCGAGGCTGAAGGTGTTGCCCCCGCCCTCGGCGAAGATCTCGAAGACGCGGGTCCCGGGGTGGTAGCGCCAGATGCCCTGGCCGAGGAGGCGCACCCCCTGGATCTCCAGGTTGGTGGTGCTGCCGGTGGCCCCGTAGATCCAGCCGTCCGGGCCCCAGTGCAGGCTGCTCGCGAGCGAATGGGTGTCCTCCAGGCCGAAGCCGGCCAGGTGCACCTCGGGGTCGCCGTCCGGCACGTCGTCGCCGTTGCGGTCCGGATAAAAGAGCAGGTAGGGGGACATCAGCACCCAGACGCCGCCTTCGCCCGGGAGCACGCTGGTCGCGAGGTTCAGGCCGTCGACGAACGTCTTCACGATCTCGAAGCGGCCGTCGCCGTCGCGATCCTCGAGGATGCTGATGCGGTCCGCGCCCCGGGTGTGCCGCGGCGGCGGGGGCGGCACCTGATTGAATTCCGCGCGGATGTACTGGTCGTACGCGGTGACGGTGAGGCCGGCGGGGAAGGGGTACTGCAGGTACTGGACGACCCAGAGGCGGCCGCGCGCGTCGAAGCGCAGGTCGATGGGTTGGCGCACCGCGGGTTCGCTGGCGACCAGCTCCGCCGCGTATCCCTCCGGCACCTGCATCCGCCGGACGCTCTCCTCGGGCGGCAGCACCCGCGCCTGGCCGGCGAAGTCCTGGCCGCCGGGCTTGAAGTGGCGGACGAAGTCCTCCAGCTCCGTCGTGAAGCGGGGCGGCTCCGCAGCCGGGGATCCGGAGTGCGCGGAAGGCAGGAGCAGGGGCAATACGAGGGGAAGCAGGAGCCGGGACGGGAGCATACGGGAACCTTCAGGCGAGGATAGGCTGGGTCACGCGGCCGTGGACGTCGGTCAACCGGAAATCCCGGCCCTGGAACCGGTAGGTGAGCCGGGTATGGTCGAGGCCGAGCAGGTGGAGCAGGGTGGCGTTGAGGTCATGCACGTGCACGGGATCGCGCGTCACCTGGTAGCCGAACTCATCGGTTTCCCCGTGAATCACCCCGGGCTTCACGCCGCCGCCGGCGAGCCAGAGGGTGAAGCACCCCCCGTGATGGTCTCGGCCGTAATTGGCGGCCTCCAGCCGTCCCTGGCTGTAGGTGGTGCGGCCGAACTCCCCGCCCCAGACCACCAGCGTGTCGTCGAGGAGGCCGCGCTGCTTCAGGTCGCGGACGAGCGCCGCCCCGGGCTGGTCCACGTCGCCGGCCTGGAGGCGGAGGTCGCTGGGCAGGTTGTAATGCTGGTCCCAGCCGCGGTGGTAGAGCTGGATGAACCGCACCCCGCGCTCGGCGAGCCGCCGGGCGAGCAGGCAGTTCGCGGCGAAGGTGCCGGGCACGCGCGACTGCGGTCCGTAGGCCTCGAAGCTCGCCGGGGGCTCGTCGCTCAGGTCCAGCAGGCCGGGTACCGACGCCTGCATCCGGTACGCCAGTTCGTACTGCGCGATGCGGGTTTCGATCTCGGGGTCGAGCTGTTCCGCGGCCGCGCGCCGGTTGAGGGAGGCGAGGGTGTCGAGCTGATCGCGCCGGGCCGAGGCATCGAGTCCCGGCGGGTTGGAAAGATACAGGACCGGGTCGCCGGCGCTGCGGAAGCCGACGCCCTGGTGGCTCGAGGGCAGAAACCCGGAGCCCCAGAGGCGCGCGTAGAGTGGGTCCGCGGGCCGGGCGGCGCTGCCGCGGGAGATCAGCACGGTGAAGGCAGGCAGGTCACGGTTCTCGCTGCCGAGGCCGTAACTGGCCCAAGCGCCGAAGCTCGGGCGGCCCGGTTGCTGGTGCCCGGTCTGCAGCAGGGTTACGGCGGGGTCGTGGTTGATCGCCTCCGTGTGCATCGAGCGGATGAAGCACAGGTCATCGACGATGCGCGCGGTGTGCGGCAGCAGCTCGCTGACCCACGCGCCGCTCGCGCCGTGGCGGGCGAATTGGAACAGCGACGCCGTCACCGGAAAGGCCTTCTGTCCACTCGTCATCCCGGTGAGGCGCTGGGTGCCGCGGAGCGATGCGGGCAGCTCCTCGCCGTGCCGCGCCCGGAGGCCGGGCTTGTGGTCGAAGAGGTCGAGCTGCGAGGGCCCGCCGTGCATGAACAAGTAGATCACCCGCTTGGCCTTGGGGGCGAAGTGCGGCGCGACGGCCGGACCGCCCAGCAATCCTGGGCGCAACAGTGAGGCGAGCGCGAGCGAGCCGATGCCGGTCGCGGTGCGGCCGAGGAGCTGCCGGCGAGTCAGCGCGAGATTGCCGGGAGGGAGATGGGGCAGGGGAGCAGCGGGCATCGGTCAGCGGCGGGTGAGCGCCTCGTCGAGGTTCAGCACGGTCTGGGCGACGGTGGTCCACGCGGCGAGCTCCACGGGATCAAGGTCCTGTCCGGCGGGCGCAGCGCCCACGGAGACCAGGCGACGCGCGGCGGCGGGATCCCGGCTGAAGCGTTCCCGTTGGCGTGCGAGGAGTCCTTCGAGGGCGGTGGTCTCCTCGGGCGCGGGAGACCGGGCCAGGACCAGGCGGAAGAGTTCCGTGCCGCGCGCGTGTTCCGTCCGCCCGGGCGGAGCCAGCACCCGGGCGGCGAGCCCGCGGGCGGCCTCGACGTAGCCCTCGTCGTTCAGGAGGAGCAGGGCCTGCAGGGGGGTGTTGGTGCGCGGCCGCGAGACCACGCAGGTTTCGCGAGTGGGACCATCCAGGATCTGGATCGCGGGCGGAGGAGCGGTGCGCTTCCAGAAGGTGTACAGGGATCGCCGCCAGCGACCCTCGCCCGGGTCCACCTCGTAGGAAAGCTCTCCATTGTAGGAGACGGCTTCCCAGAGGCCCGGCGGCTGGAAGGGGCGGACCGGAGGACCACCGCGCCGGTCCACCAGCAGGCCGGCAACGGCGAGGGCCTGGTCGCGGATCATCTCCGCCGGGAGCCGGAAACTCGGCGCGCGGCCGAGCAGCTGGTTCGCTGGATCGCGTGAGCGGAGCGCGGGCGGGGCGACGGAGCTCTGGCGGTAGGTGGCGCTGGTCACGAGCAGGCGCAGCAGCGCCTTGGTGTCCCACCCGGAGGCCACGTAGCGGGTCGCCAGCCAGTCGAGCAGCTCGGGATGCGTGGGGAGCGCGCCCTGCGCCCCGAAGTCGTTCGGGGTATTCACGAGGCCCTCGCCGAAGCAGAGCGCCCAGAGCCGGTTGACGGCCACTCGGGCGGTGAGCGGATGGCCGGGCTGCACCAGCCATCGTGCCAGCCCAAGGCGGTTCGCCGGGGCCTGCTCCGGCAGGGGCGGCAGGACTGCGGGCACCCCGGGCGTCACCTCCTCGCCGGGAGCGTCATACTGGCCGCGGCCGAGCACGTGGGTCTTCCGGGGCTGGGCGGATTCCTGCATCACGAGGGTCTTGGGCAGGCCGGCGCGGAATTCCTCCTCGGCGGCGCGGGCGCGGGCGGCGGCAGCGTGGGCGGACCGCAAGCCGGTTCCTCCCTCCCGTTCCACAAAGCAGTCGGTGACCAGCTCGCGGGCGCGGGCGTCCCGGGCGGCAGGTTCCAGCGCGAGGATCCGCGTGAGCCGTTCGCCCCAGTACCATTGCCGAATCTCGCCGGGCGCGACGGCCCGCCCCAGCAGGCGGAACTGATCCATCTGCCCGTAGTAGCCGAGGCCGCTGTCCCGGCGGCCCAGGCGCAGCGGGTGTTCGTTGGCCGCCGAGCCGGAGAGATTGTCCCGCACGACCTGCACGGGCGCCTCCCGGCCGTCCGCGTAGATTCGCAGCCCGGAGGCGCGGCGGCTGGCGTCATAGGTCACGACCAGGTGGGTCCAATCGCCCCGGCGCACCGGATCGCGGGTGTGCACCTCCAGCGCGCTGGCGACCCAGCGGTCGACGAGGTTGACCTGGACCTGGCCCTTGGCCCACAGGATCTCGAGGCCGCGGCGGTCCCCCTCCGGCTCGATCTTCGCCAGCACGCAGACCAGCGCGTTGGAGGGGCGCACCCAGAGGCTGATCGTCCAGGGTTGATCTGCGGTCAGCGGCACGGCGGCGGGAAATTCGATGTGCTGCGTGCCGTCGAAGATCGCGCCCTCCCCGACCACGCCCGCCTCGTGGTTGAGGTAGCCCTGGATGCGCGGGCCGGAGGAACCGGCGTCCGCGGCGGACGGTTCGAAGTCGTGGCGGACCAGCGGGGAGTCCGCCGGGGCGACCAACTCGGCGCCGGCCCGCTGGGCCCACGCTGCCTGCGCGTCCCGGGCGGGAAGGAGCCGAGCCTGGAACTCGCGTTCCGCCGTGGTGCGGGCCGTGCGGAGTTCCTCCAGCCGGGTGCGTTGCGCGGGGGTGGTGACGTCGAGCACGGGCGGGGGGTCATCCGGGCTCACGAGGCCCCGCTCGACGCCCGAGTTGAAGTAGGCGAAGAGCCGGAAGTAGTCCCGCTGCGAAAGCGGGTCGTACTTGTGGTCGTGGCAGCGCGCGCAGCCGAGGGTCAGGCCCAGCCAGACGGTCGCGGTGGTCTCGACGCGGTCGGCCACGTACTCGACGCGGTACTCCTCATCGATGATGCCGGTCTCGCCGCTCACCCCGTGATTGCGGTTGAAGCCCGTGGCGATCCGCTGCGCCGGCGTGGGCTCAGGCAACAGGTCGCCCGCGAGCTGCTCGATCGTGAACTGGTCGAACGGCAGGTTCCGGTTGAAGGCGTCCACCACCCAGTCGCGCCACGGCCAGGCCTGCCGCGCGTTGTCGCGGAAGAAGCCGTTGGTGTCCGCGTAGCGCGCGGCATCGAGCCAGTCGACCGCCATCCGTTCGCCGAAGGAGGGGGAGGCGAGCAGCCGGTCGACCTCGCGGGCGTAGGCCGCCGGCGAGGGATCGGCGAGGAAGCGGTCGAGATCCGCCGGGGTGGGCGGCAGCCCCGTGAGGTCGAGGCTGACCCGGCGGAGGAGCGTGGCCGGGGCCGCGACGGGGGCCGGGGCCAGGCCCTCGCGCTCGAGCCGGGCGAGCACGAAGCGATCGAGGTCGTGGACGGGCCACGCGGCGTCGCGGGTGGTCGGAGGCGGGGCGCGGCGGGGCGGGACCAGCGACCAGTGCGGCGCATACGGTGCACCCTCGGCGATCCACCGCCGGACGAGGGCCTGCTCGGCGGGGGTAAGCGGCCGCCCGCCGTCCCCGGGCGGGGGCATCATCTCGTCGGCGTGGGGGGAGAGGATCCGCAGCAGCACCTCGCTCTCGTCCGGCCGCCCCGGCGCGAGGCGGACGATGCCGTCGCGAGGGGCCACGGCGTCCTCGCGGACATCGAGGCGGAACTTCCCGCGCCGCGCGGCCGCGTCGGGACCGTGGCACTTGAAGCAGCGGTCGGACAGCAGGGGCCGGACGTCGCGATCGTAATCCAGCGGTTCCTGAGCCGCCGGGGACGCCGCGGCGGCGAGCAGGGAGAGGAGAATCGCGGCGCGGCGCATCACGGGTGGGCAACGGCGGGCGCCGCGGCATCGCGATGGTCGTGTTGCCAGGCGGCGAGGCGCGCACGGAGATCGGTGAGACGGGCGGCGTGGGCCGGCTCGGCGGCAAGGTCGCGCAGCTCGTGCGGATCCTCGGGGAGCTGGAACAGCTCCGTCCGCTGGAGCGCCGGGTACCAGATCAGTTTCCAGCCGTCGCTCGTGCGGATCATCCGCTGCGTGTCGGTGAAATAGCCGAAGACGGCCTCGTGGACTTCCGTCCGTTCGCCGCGGAGCACGGGCGCGAGGCTGCGGCCGTCGAGGGCGGCCGGGAGGGGAAGTCCGAGCAGGTCGCAGAGGGTGGGGTACAGGTCGCGCAGGTAGCATTGGGCGGCGAGCCGGCGACCGGCGGGAATCCCCGGGCCGGCGAGCACCAGGGGCACGTTGAACGAGTGTTCGTACTGGTTCTGCTTGCCCATCAGTCCGTGGCTGCCGAGGGCGAGCCCGTTGTCGCTGGTGAAGAGGACCAGCGTCCTTTCGCGGAGCCCGGCGGCGCTGAGCGCCGCGAGCAGTTCGCCCACGTTGCGATCCACTTCCGCGACGAGCCGGAAGTAGAGCTCGCGTTCGGCGCGCACGGCCGCGGCGGTCCGCGGGGCGGGGACGATGCGCTCGTCGCGCCCCCCCGTGTTCCCGGTCTCGAACGCGGGCGCCGGCCGGAAGTTCGCCGGGAGCTCCGGTTCCGGGCCGCGGTGACTCCCCGGCGGCTCGAGCAGCGGGTCGTGCGGCGCGGTGAGGTTAACCTGCAGGAAAAAGGGACGGTCCCGCGGCCGGCGGAGCACCTCCGCCGCCCGGCTGGTGATGATGCGGTCGGTCTCCGGGGTCAGGCCCACCCCGAGTTCCGGTCGGGCGTGCCCCGCCTCATCCTTGAAGGTCCAGCCGCGGTAGCCGGTCACCTCGCGGCCGGTGGGCGTGCGCTCGACGGAGCCGGGTTTCCCCGCCCCGCCCCCGCCGCTGAAAATTCCGGCCGTCTCGCGGAAGCCGCGCTGCGCGGGCGTGCCGGAGACGTGCCATTTGCCGGCGTGCACCGTGTGCCAGCCGGCGCGGGCGAGCAGCGTCGGGAGCAGCGGCGTGGCCGGGTCGAAGGCGACGGGACCGCCCGGGGCACCCGGTCCGGGCCGGCCGAGCGCGAGTTGGCCGGAGAGGAGCTCCGACCGGCTCACGTGGCAGATGGGATAGCTGCACGCTGCGCGGGTGAACACGGTGCCGCCGCGGGCCAGGGCGTCGAGGTGGGGCGTGCGCGCCTCGCGGCCCCCGGCGAATCCGGGCACGTCGGACCGCAGGTCGTCGGCCACGATCAGCAGGACGTTCGGCGCCGGCACCGGAGCGGCGCCGGTCGCCGGGACCGCGTAGGCCACCCCGAGCCAGGCCGCCCACCAGCAGACCCGTCGTGCCGGCTTCACCAGCGTCCGTTCACGCCGAAGAACACCTGGGGCACCATCAGGTGCGTGACCTGCGGCCGCCCGTAGCCGAACTGGCGTTCCCGGTCCGGGTTCATCAGCACGTTCGTGATGTCGAGGTAGACGCTGTAGTTCCGCGTGAGGTTGTAGAGCGTCTTGACGTCGACCGTCGGCCGCGCGGCCGCGTAGGTGGCGCGCGACTCGTTGGCGTTGAATCCGACGAGGTAGCGGCCGAGGTAGCTGTACTGCACGCGAAGGTTGAGCTGGCGGCGGATGTAGGAGACGCCGACGTTGGCGATGAACGGATTGAAGCCGGCGACGCGCGGGTTGGGCGCGAGGGCGATGGCGCTGCCCGTGCCGTAGTTTCCCTCCGCCTGCATCCGCGTGACGTTGGCGTAGGCGCCTAAGCCACTCATCCAGCCCGGCAGGAAGGTGAACTGCTGATTGTAGCCGATCTCGATGCCCTTCACCTTCGCGAAGCCGCCGTTGTACTGCGTGGTCAGCGCGTAACCCGCGTACTCGCCGCCGAAGCCGTTGTCGGTGCCCGAGGCGATCGTCGTGCCGCCGGCGGTGTAGATGAACTTTTTGATCTCCTTCAGGAAGACGCCGACCGTCAGCATGCCCGCGGGCTCGAAGTAGAGCTCCGTCGTGAGGTCGAAGTTGTCCGCCGTCTGCGGCAAGAGGCCCGGATTGCTGGTGGAGACCGTCTGGTTCTCGTAGTTGACGGTGGTCCGCGGGATAAGCTGGCCGACGTTGGGACGACCGATGCTGGTGGAATAGCTGAGTCGCGTGAGCAGGTTGGGCGTGAACTGGTAGCGCAGGTGGACTCCGGGGAAGACGCTCTGGTAATCGCCGGAGCGGGTCTGCCGACGACCGAACTCCTCCCGCACGCGGCGGGTGGTTTCCGCATCCGTCAGTGGCGCGGTGCCCCAGGCGGTGCGGCGCGCGCGCTCCTCGGGCGTGATGACCTGCAGTGCACCCTCGCCGTCCGTTTCCGTGAACTCCACGCGGACGCCGCCGAGGACCGAGAACTGCCCCAAGCGCAGGTTGCCCATCAGGTAGGCGGCGCGGATCTGTTCCTCGAACTGCTGGTTGCCGGTGAGTTCGGTCTGCAGGTCGGTCGCGAGCTGGCGCCGGAAGTGGGTCGGGTTGGCGGCGATGGCCCGGTCGAGGTTGAACGCGCGCCCGTCGGCCTGGAACGCCGGAAGCGGGACCGCCCCGTAGCGTCCCAGCTCCGTGTCCGGGAAAGGCCGGTTGGCGAGGCCGAACTGCGCGAGGTTGTCGTCGTTGCGGCCGGTCGCCGGGTTCGGACCCATCACGCCGTCCGGACCGACGTACACGGTGTTGTAGGGCGTGTTGTCGAGGTTGCGCGTCTGCCGGCGCCAGCGGAGGCCCGCCTTGAGGTAGGCCGGGACCGGCGCGGTGAAGCTTCGGCGGTAGTTTACCGCCGCGCCTTGGTAGGCATCCCAGCCGACCATCCGCGCGCTGGAGTAGAGGTTGTCGGTGTAGCTCTCCAGCTTCGTCCAGTCGGCCCCCTCGGTCTGCTGGACGTCCGGGAAGAGCCGGTGGTTGCGCCGCAGGGTGAAGCCGACGTTGCGGGCCGTGTAGGTGAAGGTGTTGTTGCCCGGGTAGTCGGCCTTCGACTGGGAGGCGTAGACGTCATACTCGAGGTTCCAGCCCGGGTGGCGGTGCACCCCGCCGAGGTTGAGCGAGTTGGTCGCGCCGAGCTTGTAGTTGGCGAGCGAGGCGATCGCGACCGTGCTGGCCGCGACGCCGCGGACGCGGGTCTCGTCATCGGTGTAGCCCGGGATGATGCCGCCCGTGCCCGTGAGCGCGCCGGCGGCGTCGCGGGTGGCGACGGCCTGATTCGTCTGCCAGGTGACCTGGCTGTTGCTGGTGTGCTCGGTGTGCTTGGCGTACTGCCAGTTGGCGAAGAGCCGCGCCTGGTCCGTCAGCTTGTAATCGAGCTTCACGCCCGCGCCGGAACGGGTGCGGACGTTGTTGAAGTCCTGGATCTGGTACTGGTAGGTGTAGGCGGGGCCGGCGACGTCGTTCGGCAGTTGCTGGTGGGCCTGGCTGGAGACGTCGATGATCGAGCCGTGAGGCCGGTAGGCGAGGTTCACGGAAACGCCGATGCGCCCGCCGAACACCTCGGAGTAGGAGAGCGAGGCTCCGGTGCGCGGCCGGTCCCGGGGATCGCGGGCGCGCCAGATCGCACCGAGCGAGCCGCGGATGCGCCGCTCGGGTGAGCTGTCGAACGCGCTCTTGGTGACGAGGTTCACCGCCCCGCCGATCGAGTCGCCGTCCATGTCCGGCGTCGGCGACTTCGTGACCTCGATCCGCTCGATCGAGTCGGCGCTGACGGTCTGGAACTGGAACTCGCGGGTGGAGCCGGCCGAGCCGGCGTCGGCGAGGCGGTTCCCGTCCTGGGTGATCGTGCTGAGGTTCTGGCTGAGGCCGCGGATGCGCAGGTAGCGGTTGTCGCCCCCGACCGACTCACCCTCGATCCCGGGGAGGCGGGCGGCGAGGTCGGCCGGGTTTCCCGCAAGGGCGCCGAAGGCGTCGGCGGAGACCACGTTCTTCACGCCGTCGGAGATCCGCTGCAGCGTGATGGCCTTGGCGTTACCCTCGCGTTCGCTGCCCACGACGAAGCGGCTCATCCGGTAGATCTCGGCGGTCAGGCCGACGTCGCGCCGGACCACGCCGGAGGCGCCCAGCGTGGCCGCCCCCTCCGCGGGGGAGAGTCCGGTGTACGTGACGAGTACCACCACCTCCCCGGCGGGCAGACCCTCGAGGCGGTACGCGCCCAGGTTGTCGGTGGTCGTCTCGAGGGTGGACCCCTTGAGCTGCACCCGGGCGCCCTCGAGGACGGCACCGGTGGCGGAGTTGGTGACGGTACCCGTGAGGGTGGCCTGCGCGGCGGCCGGGCGAACGGCGGCGGCAAGGCCGAGCAACAGGAACAGGACAAGGCGAGGCACGGCGGTCATGGCGGTTGGGGTGCCCGCGGAAGGGGGCCGCTGGGCCGCGTCGAAAGCCGCAGTTTAGCCCGGCGGGGGCAAGCGCATTCCCGGCGGGAGCCGGCCCTTGGACGCCGTCAGACCAAGATGCTGGCGACGCAGGCGGAGAGGTAACAGGCCACGGTCCCGCCAATCATCGCGCGGACTCCGAGCTGGGCGAGGTTGGTGCGTTGCTCCGGGGCGAGGGCCCCGATGCCGCCGATCTGGATGCCGATGGAGACGATGTTGGCGAAACCGCACATCGCGTAGGTGAGGATGATCGCCGACCGCGGATCCGGGAAGGCGCCGGAAGCCTTCAGCGCGCCCAGTTGCTGGAAGGCGATGAACTCGTTCAGGACCGTGCGCGTGCCGAGCAGCGCCCCCGACTGCAGGAGTTGCCCGTGGTCGATGCCGATCAGCCAGGCCACCGGGGCGTAGAGTACGCCGAACAGGAATTCCAGGGAGAAGCCGGGGAAGGCGCCGCCCGTGACGCTGTTCACCCACGCGTTGAGGCCTGGGTACGAGAACCGCGTCTCGCCGAGGAGGAGGGTACCCGGGGTGCCGATCCAGCCGAGGATCGCGTTGACCATCGTCACCAGCGCGGTGAAGGCGATCAGCATCGCGCCGACGTTGACCGCAAGCTTCAGGCCCTCGGTGGTCCCGAGGCAGACGGCGTCGACGGCGTTGCAGCCCAGCTTCTCCTTGGAGATGGCCAGCTTGTGGTCCACGGGCTCCGTCTGCGGCACGAGCATCTTCGCGATCATCAGCCCGGCGGGGGCGTTGATGACCGAGGCGGTGATGAGGTGGGTCGCGAAGAGCATCTGCTGCTTCGGGTCGTCGCCGCCGAGGAAGGCGATGTACGCCATCATGACGGCACCGGCGATGGTGGCCATCCCGCCCACCATGATCGTGAGCATCTCGGAGCGGGTCATCCCGGCGAGGTACGGCTTCACGAGGAAGGGCGCCTCGGTCTGGCCGAGGAAGATGTTCGCGGAGGCGCTGAGGGTCTCGGCGCCCGAGAGGCGCAGCGTCTTCGACATCACCCAAGCGAAGGCATAGACGACCCGCTGCAGGATCCCGAGGTAGTAGAGCAGCGAGGAGAGGGCGGAGAAGAAGATGATCGAAGGCAGGATCATCACCGCGAAGACCACCCCGTGCTTCGACTTGTCGGCGAGGGAGCCGAAGAGCAGGGAGACGCCGGCGTTGGTGAAGGCGAGCAGGTCGATGAAGCGGGCCCCGACCCACTCGATCGCGGCGCGCGCCGGGCTGAAGTACAGCACCAGCGCGGCGAAGGTGAACTGCAGCACGATCGCCATCCCCACGGTGCGCCAGCTGATGGCCCGCCGGTTCTCGCTGAGCAGATAGATCACCGACAGCAGCACGGCCATGCCGAAGAGGCCGCGGAGGAGGTTGAGGAGGACGTCCATGAGCGCGAGGGCGGGGTTGGGAGGGAGCTTGCGCCCCGGGGGCGCGCCGGCGAGAACTTCCTGCGATGACCGTGCAGGAGAGGCTGGAACGTCACCTTGCCCGCGAGCCGCAGGTCGCGGCCGCCCTCTTCGTCGCGCCCAACGCGACGGTGATCGGAGACGTCGAGCTGGGGGAGCGCGCGAGCGTCTTCTACGGGGCGGTCCTGCGGGGGGACATCGCCCGGATCCGCGTCGGCGCCGGCACCAACCTGCAGGACAACGTGGTCGTGCACCTCGCGGACGACCGCGACGCCCTCATCGGGAACTGGTGCACGGTCGGGCACGGCGCGATCGTCCACGCCTGCACCGTCGAGGACGAGTGCCTGATCGGGATGGGCTCCACGCTCCTCGACGGGGCTTCGATCGGCGCGCGCAGCATCGTCGGGGCAAACGCGTTGGTGCCGCCGCGCTTCACCTGTCCCCCTGGCTCGATGGTGCTCGGGTCCCCGGCCCGCGTGGTCCGTAGCCTCAGCTCCGCGGAACAGGACGCCCTGCGCGGCTGGGCGGAGAAGTACCTGGCGGTCGCCGCGGCCCACGCGGCGCGTTTCAGCCGCCCGCCCCGGCCGGCAGGTCCAGCGTGAGGAAGGTCAGGCCCGGGGTCATGGCGCGGATTCCGGGCAAGGGACGCCACGGCAGGTGGTCCCAGGCCGGGAAGTGGACGTCCCCCGGCTGCTCCGGCTCCACCAGGGTCAGGTGCAGGCGCAGATGGCGCTGGCCGGCGAGCGCGAGGGCGTCGGCGTAGGGTCGACTACCCCCGCAGACAAAGATATCCCCGGACAGTGCTTCGGCCACGGCGAGGGCCGCGGGGAAGTTCGCGGCCCGGGGCGCCGGGGAACGCAGGGGCAGCTCCGAACCGGAAATCACCACGGGGCGGCGCCCGTGCCGGTCCACGGAGCGCCACGCTTCGTGCGTGCGACGGCCGACCAGGCACACGGCGCCCGCCGTCAGCGCGTCGAGGCGAGCCAGATCCTCGGGGTGTCGCCACGGTAACCCGCCGTCGCGGCCCAGCACGCGCCCGGGAGTGATGGCGGCCACGAGGTGGAGGATCCGTTGCATTCCAGCAGCGTGCAGGCCTGCAGATCGGGTAGCCAGCTTCGCTGCGGGTTGCGCGTCCGGCGATCGCGATGCGCGGGACTTGCGCTGGAGCTTGGGTAGTTGTCGGTTACCAAGATGAGGATTCCACGCGTGCTGTTCCTGCTCGGGGTGATCGCGGGTGCACCGCTGGATGCGGCCCCGCTCAAGGTTGGCGCCCACCGCCTGGAATTCACCCACCAGGGCGAGGTGATTGAGGTGTTCACCTACCGCCCGCCCACCTACCGGGACGGGCCCCTGTTCGTGATCTTCCACGGGGTGGCCCGCAATGCCGAGGACTACCGCAATTTCGCGATTACCCTCGCGGAGCGCTTCCGGGCGCTCGTCGTGGCGCCGCGGTTCGACAAGGAGCGTTTTCCGCTGGAGCGCTATCAGCGGGGCGGGTTGGTCGACCAGGCCGGGCGGGTGCAGCCCGCGGAACGCTGGACGTACGCCGCCGTGCCCCGGCTGGTGGAGCGCATCCGCGCCGACGAGGGTCGGCCCGGGATGCCGTACTTCCTGATCGGCCACTCCGCCGGCGGGCAGTTCCTCGTCCGGCTCGCCGCCTTCCTGCCGACGGAGGCCGGTCGGATCGTCGCGGCGAATCCGGGCTCGCACCTCTTCCCGACCCGGGAACGGGATTTCGGCTACGGCTTCGGGGCGTTGCCGCCGGAACTGAGTTCCGACGACGTGGTGCGGCGTTACCTGGCGGCTCCCCTCACGCTTTATCTCGGCACCGCCGACACCCTGGTCGAGTCGAACCTCGACCAGAGCGCCGCCGCGATGCTCCAGGGCGGCAACCGCCTGGCGCGGGGACGGGCCTGCTATGCGTTCGCCGCGGAGCTGGCACGGACCCGCGGCTGGACCTTCGGTTGGCGCAAGGTCGAGACGCCGGGCATCGGGCACGACGCGGCGGAGATGTTCGCCGCGCCGGAGGTGGCCGAGGCAATCTTCGGCCGCTAGGTCGGCCCCGGGGTTCGCCGGGGCCCGTCGCCTCAGGCCGCGGGGACAAGCCGGATGCTCTCGATGGCGATGCGCTCGGCCGGGGTGCTCTTCTCCCCGCCGCCGCCGCCGAAGCCGGTCGGGACCGTGGCAAGGCGCTCGAGGACGTCGTCGCCCTTCACCACCTGGCCGAACGCGGTGTACTGGCGGTCGAGGAAGCGGGCGTCGCCGTGGCAGATGAAGAACTGGCAGCCCGCGGAGTCCGGGTGCTGGGAGCGGGCCATCGAGATGACGCCACGCACGTGCGGCTTGGCGTTGAACTCGGCCTTGATCGTGTAGCCGGGGCCGCCGGTGCCGGGCATCCCCTTGGCGCCGGCCTTGGTGTTGGGGCAGCCGCCCTGGATCATGAAGCCCTTGATGATGCGGTGGAAGGCGGTGCCGTCGTAGAAGCCCTCGCGGGCGAGCTTCTTGAAGTTCTCCACGGTCTTCGGGGCGACGTCGGACCAGAAGGCGAGGGTGATCTCCCCGTAGCTGGTCTTCAGGATGGCGTGCTCTTCGGCGGGTGCGGTGTTGCTCATTGGGGCCGTGAGCCAAGGCGACGTCGCGCGCGGCGCAAGGGGTTTCTGGCGCGGTTCACTCCGGGAACGCCGCGTCGATGCGCTCGCAGAAATGATGGATCAGGAAGAGGTGGGCCTCCTGGGCGGCGGCGCCGCTCTCCCCCGGCACGATCAACTCGCAGTCCGCGATCCCGCGCGCGCGGCCGCCACCGCGGCCGAGGAGGGCGAGGCTCCGCAGCCCTCCGCGCCGCGCCTCCGTCAGCGCCGCGAGCAGGTTCGCGGAGTTGCCGCTGGAGCTGAGCACGATCAGCAGGTCGCCCGGTCGGCCGAGGCCGGCCACCTGCCGCGCGAACACCTGGTCGAAGCCGAAATCGTTCCCGACGCAGGTGAGCAGCGAGCCATCCGCAGAGAGCGCCAGCGCCGGGAGCGCCCGCCGGTTGCGCTGGTACCGCCCCGTGAGCTCGGTCGCGAAGTGCCCCGCCTCCGCCGCGCTGCCGCCGTTGCCCGCGACGAGGAGCCGGCCGCCGCCGCGGAGCGTCTCGAGGATCAGGTCGCCCGCGCGGGTGATGACGGGCTCGAGCGCCGCCAAGGCCTCGAACGTGCGCAGGGTGGTGGCGAGGGAGGTCGAGAAGGGGATCACGGGCCGGAGGTTGAACCTTTGCCGGCCCGGGGAAAAGGCTCGTTTTGCGGAGGCGCGGCTTGCCGGCCTGGCTCCCGCTCGGCTATCGGGGGGAGCGATGCGCCTGCGCCAACTCACCCTCCGTCAGTTCCGCAACGTCGCGGACGCCACGGTGGAGTTCGCCGGGAGGCAGACGTTCCTGCTCGGGCCCAACGCCCAGGGAAAGACCAACCTGCTGGAGGCGGTCGGCTTCCTCACCGCGCTGCGCTCCTTCCGGACCAGCGACGTCCGGCTCCTCGTCGCCCGCGGACAGCCCGCCGCCAGCCTGAGCTTCACTCTCGAGCACGAGCGGCAGGGGGAGACGCAGGTGCGGATCGTGCTCCGCCCCGAGGGCCGCGAGCTCCAGTGTGACGGGGAGAAGATCACGCGGCTGGCGGACTACCTGGGGCGCTTCCCCACCGTGGTGTTTTCGGCGCAGGACCTGCAGTTGCTGCGGGGCGCCCCGGCTTTGCGTCGGCGCTGGCTCGACCTGACCCTGGCCGCGATGGACGCCGGCTATCTCGCCGCCCTGCAGGCCTACGTGCGGGCCGTCGCCTCGCGCAACGCCCTGCTGAAATCCGGCCGCGCCACGCCGGCGGAGCTCGAGGCCTTCGAGGCGGCGCTGGCCCCGGCGGCGGCGGACCTGGTGCGGCGCCGCTCCGCCGGGGTGGCGGCCCTCGCGGTTCCCTGCGGTGCGGCCTACGGGCGGCTGGGCGGCGGGGCGGAGGCGGCCGAGTTGCTCTATCTCCCGGACTGGGCGGAGACCGACCCCGCGGGCTGGCGGCGCCGGCTGGCCGACGGGCGGACGCGCGACCTGGCCTTTCGCGCGACCCTCACGGGACCGCACCGGGACGACCTCGAGCTGAGGATCGGTGGCGGCGCCGCGCGGGATTTCGCTTCGGAGGGCCAGCAGCGCTCGGCGGTACTCGCCCTCCGGCTCGCGCAGGCGGCCTGGTTCCGGGAACGCAGCGGAGTGGCCCCCATCATCCTCGCGGACGATGTGCTCGGCGAACTGGATCCCGCTCGCCGCGGGCGGTTCTGGTTGGCGCTCCCCGCCGACAGCCAGGTGATCGCCACGGGCACGCAGTTGCCCGGCTCCGGTTCCGGCGGGGACGGCGTGCGCTGGCAGGTACTGCAGGTCGCGGCAGGCAGCTTCACCGCGGGGGAGGGTTCCGGGTGAACCTTGACTGGGCGGACTGGCTGATGGCGGTCGCGGCCGCGCTGATCGTCGGCGTCGCGAAGGCGGGCATCGGGGGCCTCGGCCTGCTCGCGGCGGTGCTGTTCACGCAAATCCTCCCGGCGAAGGCGGCCTCGGGGGCCCTCCTCCCGCTGCTTTGCCTCGGGGATCTGGTTGGCGCCGCGCTCTACCGCCGGCACGCGGACTGGGGGCACCTCGGCCGGCTGTTCCCGTGGACGGCGCTGGGCGTGCTGGCGGGGTATTTCCTGCTCGAGCGCCTGAGCGACCTCGAGGCGCGCCGGCTCGTCGGCGGGATCGTGCTGGGGATGGTGGCGCTGCACCTAGGCCGGCGGAGGCGCGAGCCGGGCAAGGACGCCTTCGGGGCCTGGTTCGCCCCGGGCGTGGGGGTGCTGGCCGGCATCACGACGCTGGTGGCCAATGCCGCGGGCCCCCTGATGGCCATCTATTTCCTCGCGATGCGGCTGCCGAAACTCGACTTCGTTGGCACCGCCGCCGTCTTCTTTCTCGTGCTGAACCTGTTCAAGGTGCCGTTCATGGGGGGGCTCGGGCTGATCACCCCGGAGAGCCTCCGGCTGAACCTGATCCTCGCACCCGCGGTGCTGGCCGGGGCTTGGGGCGGGCGGGCCGTGGTCGCCCGGATCGATCAGCGCGCCTTCGAGAACGTCGCCCTGGCCCTCAGCGTCCTCGCGGCCGCCCGGCTCCTGTTCTGAATGGCCCGTCCCGGATCCACCCCCTTCCGCCGATGCCCCGGATGAATGCGCGTCAACTTTGGGCGGCCAAGCTTGCCGGCCGCCCGCTGCCGGCCCCGCGGGGTCCGGGGGCCTTGCTCGCGGCGGCGGGAACCGCGGGCACCGTCGTGCCGGCGCGCCAGTCGTTCGCGGGGCGGATCCTGGGCGTCGATCCGTCACTGCGCGGCACCGGGCTCGCGCTGTTGGAACTCGCCCCCGGCCGGCCACCGCTGCTGCTGCGCTGCCGCACCGTGACCGTTCCCGCCCGCCAGCCGTTCGCCTTTGCGCTGGGGGAGATCCATCGCCACGTGAGCGAGTTTCTCGAGGGTGCCGGGGTGCGACATGTGGCGCTCGAGCAGACGATCTACGTGCAGAACTTCCAGACCGCGCAGATCCTCGGCGCGGCCCGGGGCGCCGCGATTGCCGCGGCCGCGATCCGGGATCTCCCGGTGTTCGAGTACGCCCCGCTGCGGGTGAAGCAGGCGGTCGTGGGCGCCGGGCGCGCGAGCAAGGAGCAGATGGCGCGCACGGTGATGGCCATCCTCGGCCACGGGCGCGCGCTGGCCTTCGACGAGGCCGATGCGGCCGGCGTGGCCCTGTGCCACGCGTTCACCTGGCGCGGCTGAACCGCTACTGCCCGAGCACGGAACGGAGCATCTTGCCCAGTTCCACCGTGCGGTAGGGCTTGGCGAGGTAGCCGCAGGCGCCGGCCTCAAGGAAGCGTCGCGCGAGGTCGTCGTCGTCGTACCCGCTCGCGATGATCGCACGCACGTCCGGGTCGATCCGGCGCAGCTGTTCGAGGCACTCCTCGCCGCCCATCCCGCCCACGATGGTGAGGTCGAGGAGGGCGGCGTCGTGCGGGCGCCCGAGGCTCAGGTAACGTTGATAAAGCGTGAGCGCCTCCTCGCCGGTCCGCGCGTGGTCCACCTTGTAATCTAGGCTCTGGAGCATCGAGACTGTCAGCGCCGCGACCGCCGGATCGTCATCGAGCAGCAGGATCCGGCCGGTGCCGAAGCGGTACGTCGGGGCGGGGCGCACCGGGGCCGGCGCCGGGGCCGGTGCCGGCGGCAGATAGACGGTGAAGGCGGAGCCGACGCCGGGTTCGGTCGCGAGGGCGACCTGGCCGCCGTGTTGCCGCACGATGGAGAGGACGGTGGCGAGGCCGAGCCCGGTGCCGTGCTTCTTGGTGGTGAAGAACGCGTCGAAGATCCGCGCGGCCACGTGCGGAGGGATGCCGGAGCCGTTGTCGCGGACCTCGAGCTCGACCCATTCCCCGGCCGCCAGGCCGTCGATCTGGCCCTCGGCGAGGGTGACCTTGGTGCCGCGCAGCTGCACCTGCGGCCGGTGCGGGGCGGGGGGCATCGCCTGGAGCGCGTTCACGATCAGGTTCTGGAACACCTGCAGCAGGCGCGGCCGTTCCCCGTGCAGGTCAGGCGTGCCCTCGGCCACTTCGACGGTGACGGTCGCGGGCGAGGCCGCGGCCGCGATGCGGACCGCGTCCGCAAGGAGCTCGCGCGCCACAAAGGTGGACTTCTCCCCGGATCCCCCCTTGGCGGTCGTGAGAAGCTGGCGCGTAAGCCCCTTCGCCACGAGGCAGGCGCGCTCCGCGTCCGCCAGCGCGGAGGGATCCCGCTGGTCCTTGGCGAGGGAGACCGCGCCCAAAATGGTCGTCAGGAGATTGTTGAAGTCGTGCGCGATCCCGCCGGCGAGCAGGCCGAGGGCTTCGAACCGGTTCGCCCGCACCAGCTCCTCGGGCGTCAGGCGCATCTCATCGGGATTGCGGAAGACGAGGATCAGGCCGTTGACGCGGCCCGCCTCGTTGCGGCGGGGCTCCGCCCGCCAGACGATGGGCAGCGGCTCGGCGCCGTCCCGCTGGAGGGCATCCGTCGCGACCAGGGGGGGCGGCCGATCCCCGAGCAGGAACGCGGCGAAGGGAGCGGGAACGCGTCCCCCGTCGTGGCGGCGCACGAGGGGGAAAATGTCCGCCGCGGTGCGGCCGGCCAAGGCCTCCGGCGTCGATCCGAGCAGCTGGGCGGCGCGGCGGTTGGCGCGTTCCACCCGCTCCCGCGCGTCCAGCACCAGCACGCCCTCGCTCACCGCCTCGATCGCCTCCTCCGTCCGTCCCGCGGCGGCCGGCGCCGCCTCCGTGCGCGCCATCGCGAAGCCGGTGGCCCGCCGCAGGCCGCCGCGGCGGTGGCGGCGGCGCGTGCCGCCCAGCCACACCGGGACGGGAGTTCCGCCCGCGGACCGGAGTTCCCCCGCCACTAGGAAACCGGGCGCGTGGCCGGGCAGGGCGTCCAGCCAGCGGCCCGGACCCTCCTCCTCCGCCCCGGCGGGCAGGTCCGCCGCGAAGGCCGCCGCGGCGAGCGCCCCCGCGGGTTCCTCGCGCCCGAGCAGCCGATGCCAGCCGCGGGACACCCACGCGGCGCCGCCCTCCGCGGCAAAATCAAACAACGCCACGTCCTCGGCCTCGGCCAAGGCCCCCAGCCGTTCCTCCGCGGCGAGCAGGGACTCCTCGAGCTCCTTGCGCTCCGCCAGATCGACGTGCAGGCCGACGATGCGCTCCACGACCCCGTCCCCGCCCGACTGGCGGACGGTGATGCCCTGAACCCAGCGCCAACTGCCATCGCGGTGGCGCAGGCGATACTCCGCGATCGAGGCCCGGGTGCCGGGGCCGGTCGAGCCGGGCGCCGCGTCCGGGGCCGCGCCGCTGTCGTCCGGATGCAGGAGGCTGCGCCAGGTTTCCAGGGAGTCCGCCAGCTCCGCGGGGCCGTAGCCGAGCATCGCCTTCCATCCGGCGGAGAACCGCACCTCTCCCCGGCGGGGATCCACCTCGAAGAAACCCAGTTCGGGAGCCGCCGCGAAGGGCGCCGCCGCCGCGGCCCCGTGGACCGGCGAGGGGGTCGCGGACGGGGCGGAATCCGGCGGAGCGCCGGCCGGCAGGAGCAGGGCGAGCCACGTCCCGGGGGCGGGTCCGGGCGCGAGGGTGAGGTCGACTTCCCCACCGGAGCCTTCCCCGCCCCGCGTGGCGAGCCGCACGGCCCCGGCCTGCGCCGCGGCCTCCAGCGCCTCCCATTGTGCGGCAAGAAAGGCGGGGTCATCGGCCTCCAGCTCAAACCGGAACAGCTCCGCGACCGGGCGGCCGACCAGCGGCCGGTCCGGCCACCGCGCGGCGGCCCCACCCGCGGCGGAGAGGATGCGCCCGTCGGCCGCGAGCAGCAGCGCGGCGGGGGCGGCGGAGGCGGGGGACGGAACCACGGCGGAACCTAAACCGTGCCGTCCGCGAGCCAGCGGCGCACGCGGCCGGCGAGGAACCCGATGTAGGCGGGGTGATCGTTCAGGCAGGGAATCTGGGTGAAGGACTCACCGCCCGCCTCGAGGAAGGTCTCCTTCCCCTCGCCGCTGATCTCCTCGATCGTCTCGAGGCAGTCCGCGACGAACGCCGGGCACAAGATGAGCAGCCGCTTCCGGCCTTCCTTCGGGAGCCGCTCGAGCTCGTGGTCGGTGAACGGCGAGAGCCAAGGCTCCCCGGCCAGTCGCGATTGGAAGGAGACACTGTGCCGTTCCGGCGCGATCTTCGCCCGGGCGACTAGGGCCCGGGTGGTGGCGAGGCACTGCGCCTTGTAGCAGGTGGCGTGCAGCGGCGAGCAGGTGGCGCAGCAGTCGGGCACCTTCGTGCAATGCGCCTTCGACGAGTCGCCCTTGCGCAGGTGGCGCACCGGGATGCCGTGGTAGCTGAACAGCACGAAATCGTGCGGCTGCGCGAGGTAAGGGGCCGAGACGGTGTGGAGCGCCTCGATGTAGTCCGCGTCCTGGTAAAACGGCTGCACGCACGCGACGCGCATCCCGGGGGCCCGCCGCGCAGCCTCCGCGTACACCTTCACCACGACCGTCTCCCACGACGACATCGCGTAATGCGGGTATTGCGGGAAAAGCAGCACCTCCGTCACCCCGTCCGCCGCCATCTGGGCGATGACGTCCCCGATGGCGGGCCGGCCGTAGCGCATCGCGAGGTACACCGGGGTGTCCGCCCCGAGCTCCCCTTTCAGCTTTTCCTGCACCTTGCGCGAGGTGAGGATCAGCGGCGAGCCCTCCGGGGTCCAGATCTCCTCGTAGGCGTGGGCCGACTTCTTCGGCCGCGTCCGCAGGATGATGCCCTCCAGCAGGAGCCAGCGGAGCGGCGCCGGGACGTCGAGCACCCGCTCGTCCCCCAGGAACTCGCGCAGGTAGCGGCGGACGTCCGGCACGGACGTGGATTCGGGGGAACCAAGGTTGACCAGCAGGACGGCGCGTTTGGACATTGCGGTGGCGGGGAGGCAAACGGGGACGTCCCCTCGGCGCAAGGCGGCGATGGAGAATTGCCTTTGACCGCCGCCGCGCCCGCGCCACGGTCCCCGCTGCATTCCCATGAGTTCCTCCCGTCCTCCCGTCCTGCTGGTCATCCGTGATGGCTGGGGCCGCAATCCCGACCGCGCGCAGGATACCACCAACGCCGTGGCGCTCGCGCGCAAGCCCTGCGATGACCAGCTGCGGTCGCGCTACCCCCACACGCTCCTGCGTGCCTCGGGGCGGGACGTCGGCCTGCCGGATGGCGTGATGGGCAACAGCGAGGTCGGCCACGAGAACATCGGCGCGGGCCGGATCGTCGACCAGGAGCTGGTGCGGTTGAACAAGCTGTTTGAAGACGGCCTGCTGGCCGGGCACGCCGCCTGGCGCGGGGCGATCGCGCGGGTCCGGGGCAGCGCCACCGCGCGGCTGCACCTGATGGGGATCGTCAGCGACGCCGGCGTGCACGGGATGCTGGAACACCTCTACGGGATCCTGCGCCAAGCCAAGGCCGACGGGCTGCGGCCGGAGCAGGTCCTGATCCACGCGTTCACCGACGGGCGGGACACGCCCCCGATGAGCGGCCTTGGCTACGTCCGGCAGGTGGAGGCGAAGTGCCGGGAGCTGGGCATCGGCGCCATCGCGACCGTATGCGGGCGGTTCTGGGCGTTGGACCGCGACCATCGCTGGGAGCGGGTGCGGCAAGCCTACGAGGTCTTGACGGGCCGCGCGGTGCGCGCCACGGCCTCCAGCGCGGAGGCCGCGGTGCAGGCGTACTACGACGCCCCGCTCAGCGAGACCCAGAAGGGCGACGAGTTCGTGCCGGCGACGGCGATCCTCGGGGCGGACGGCGCCCCGCGCGGCTTCATCCGGGACGGCGACGCGGTCGTGTTTTACAATTACCGCGGCGACCGTCCGCGCGAGATCACGCGCGCGTTCGTGCAGCCGGACTTCTCGGCCTTTGACCGCGGACCGCTCCTGGACCTGCATTTCGCGACGATGACCGAGTACGAGAAGGGCCTGCCGGTGCAGGTCATCTCGGGCAAGCCCCCCGCGCTGCGGAACATTTTGGGCGAGGTTGTCAGCCGCGCGGGCATCGCGCAGTTCCGCTGCGCGGAGACGGAGAAGAACCCGCACGTGACCTTCTTCTTCAACAACTACCGGGGCGAGCCGTTCCCCGGGGAGGAGCGCGCCTGTCCCGCCAGTCCCAAGGTCGCCACCTACGACCTGCAGCCGGAGATGGCCGCGGCGGAGGTCACCCGGCTCGCCCGCGAGGCGATCCTCGGAGGACGCCACGGGCTGATCGTGGTCAACTACGCCAACCCGGATATGGTCGGCCATACCGGCTCGCTGCCGGCGACGATCCGCGCGGTCGAGGCGACGGATGCGGGGGTGGGCGAACTCCTCGCCGCGCTCGCGACGCGCGGAGGCAAGGCGCTGGTGGTCGCCGACCACGGCAATGCGGAGCAGATGTGGGATCCGTCCGTCGCGGGCCCGCACACCGCGCACACGCTCAACCTGGTCGAGGCGTTCGTGGTCGGCGACGAGTTTGCCGCCGGCCGGACGCGCCTGCTCGAGGGCGGACGCTTGGCCGACATCGCCCCCACGGTGCTCGCACTGCTCGGCCTGCCCCAGCCGCCGGAGATGACGGGACGTAACCTGATTCTCGGCTGAGGCGGACGAGGGTCGCGCCGGGCGCCCGGCAGGAGCGGGAGGCCCGGGGTGGGTTCTCGCTCCCGCCGGCGGGCTTCATCGCCGGCCGCCCGGTCGCTCCGCCTCAGAAGCGGCGGGACAGCTCCAGCGTCCAGGTACGGCCCGGGAATAGGGTGCCGTGGACGGACGGGGAGTAGCCGAGGGCGCCGGACGTCAGGGGCGGGTCGCGATCGAGCAGGTTCACCACCCCGAGGCGGACGTTGGTGCTGCGCACCCAGCGGTTGGCTTCGCGGCCGAAGCGGTAGCCGGCGAAGGCGTTGTACGTGATGACCTCGCCCACCACGTAGCGGTAGAGGAAGCGACCGCTGTCGAATTGCTTGGCGATGTAGCGGGGTTCCCCGAGGCCGGTGTAGGTCGCCGCCGTGGTGGTCGCCGAGTCGGCGAAGCGCCCGATGTAGTACCCGCTCAGGCCGCCGGTCCACGCCCCCTGCCGCCACGTCACGCCGGTGGTGCCGCGCCAGCGGGTATTGCCGTCGACCTCCATGCGCTCGATGAACTCCGGCGTTCCGCCCGGGACCTCGCGCCGCTGGTAGTTCTGGGCGAGGTAGGACCAGTCGGCGGCGACGGTGAACTTGCCGAAGCGATCCCCGGGGACCTGGTAAGCGAGGCTCAGGTCCACGCCGCTGGCATAGGACTGGGCGAGGTTCTGGAATCGGATGCTGCGGGACAGGATGTTGCCGACGACCGCGGCCTGCTGGGCCGGCGGCTTGCCCGCGTTGTAGGCGGCGAAGGCGGCGACGTCCGCGGCGGTCGGAGCCGTGCGCACAATCGCCGGGTCGCCCTTGTAGGCGGCGGTTCCGGAGCCGAGGTCGATCTGGGCGAGCGTGCGGCCGGCTGCGAGTTGCGACTGGGTGTAGGCGTTCAGCTTGGACGCGTCGCTGTTGAACAGCTGGGCGTCGGTGTAGCTGCCGATGATGTTGGTCTGATCGATCTGCCAATAGTCCGCGGTCAGCGTCAGGCCCTTGATTCCCGGGACCTCCACCACGATCCCCGCGCTCTTGCCCTCGGATTCCACCGGCTTGAGGTCGAGGTTGCCCGTCGAGTAACGGCGCATGATGTAGGTCGCGTTGCCGACCGTCTGGTTGCGGTAGACGTCGGTCTGGCCCGGGGCGCTGTCGACGATGAAGCGGGTGGGCGCGTAGAGGGTGGGCAGGTTGGGGGCGGCGAAGCCCTCGTTATAGGAGGCGCGCACCATCACGCTGGCCGTGGGCTTCCAATTGACGCCCACCTTCGGCCGCGTGGTGTTGCCGAAGTCGCTGTAGCGCTCGTGGCGGGCCGAGCCGGTAAGCTCGAGGGAGTGCAGCAGCGGCAGCCGATGCCGCGGCGCGAGGAGCGGGATCACGGCCTCGGCGTAGGCGCTGGAAACCCCGCGGTTACCGGTCGAGTCCGGCGCGTAGGAGGCCACGAGGTAATCGTTGTCGTTCTCGTTCAGGCCCGAGCCCGGCGGGTTGCTGCTGACGTAGGCCGGGCGCAGGTCGAGGTACTGCTCGCGGCGGTACTCCGCGCCGGCCGCGAACGAAACGGTGTTGCCCCAGAAGCGGAAGAGGGGGCCGCTCACCCGCGCATCAGCGCTCGTCAGGGCGCTGAACCCGTCGTGGCGCCACTGCTGCACGAAGGTGTCGAGGACGGCCGCCGGGTTGGTGTAGGGCCGATCGTAGACGACCGCGTTGCCCGCGACGCGGAACGTGGCCCCGAACGGGTTGAAGGCGGAGGCGTCGGTGCGCAGCAGGGCGCGCTGGAACAGGGACTCGCGCGCCGCGTTGCGGGAAACGTCCGCGGTGTAGGCGCGCGTGTGGAGGGCGGCGGCTTCCCAGGTCCAGCCGTCGAGGAACCGTCCGCGCAGTCCGGCGACCCCGCGGTAGACGCCGGAATTGACCTCGATGAGTTCCGGGCCGACGTCCCGCAGCAGGACCGAGACCATCACGATCTGCTGCGGGTTGCCGGTGAGGCGGGGCGTGCCATCGGCGTTGGGCGCGCCGGCCGGGTGGTAGAAGCGGCTGCCGTACGGATTGAAGGGGTTGTCGACGCTCATCGGCGCGAACTGGTCGGAGCCGGGGGCGTTGAGCTGCACCGGTTGCCGGCGGATCTTCGCCTGCGCGTGGTAGAACGAGAAGTCCGCGAAGGCGGTCACCCGGTCATTCAGGTCGTACTCCAGCCCGGTGAAGAAATTCTGGCGGTTCGACTGGTTGTGGCCCGTGTTCTGGTACGCGTTGATGTTGGTGAAGAACTCGGGGCTGGCGGCGCGGGCCGCGACGCTGGCCGTCGGCGAGGAGGTCGTCAGGGTCAGGGCGCCGTTGATCGGGCGGAAGAAATTCGCGGTGGTGCCCGTGCCGATGCGGAAGGAAGGGTAGATGCTCACCGCGGAGCGGCCATCGAACGAGCCGCCGATGGCATTGAAGCCCGCGGGCGCCTGCGCGGAGTGGTTCGAATCGCGGGTGTAGCTGCGCTCGGAGTATCCGATTTCCTCGCGCTGGAAGTGATCGAAGGTCGCCAGCAGGCGGCCGCGGCCGGCGGCGAAGTCACGACCGTAGGTGAGGGTGCCCTGCACGCTCTCGCCACCGCCGCGCTCGGGCGCGCCAAGGCGCAACCGGAACTCCGTGCCGCGGAAGTCCCGCCGCGTGATGTAGTTGATCACGCCCGCCACCGCGTCCGAACCGTAGATCGAGGAGGCGCCGTCGCGGAGGACGTCGATCCGCTCGATGCCCTGGGTAGGCAGCTGGTTCACGTTGGCATAGAAGGCCGGCACGCCGCCGTCGTTGGAGGTGATCGGATGAGGCGCGATGCGCCGCCCGTTGAGCAGGACGAGGGTGCTGCCCGCGCCGATGCCGCGGAGGTTCACGTTCGCGTTGTCGCCGCGCGCATTGGCCCCGCCGTTCTGGCTCTCGTTGAGCGGCAGATTGGTGATCTGCGGGAGCGCCGTGAGCATCTCGACCGGGGTCAGCGCGTTGCGGGCCTCCATCGCGTCGAGATTGAAGACGGTCACCGGCAGCACCTTCTCCTGGTCGAGCCGCTTGAAGTTCGAACCGGTGACGGTGAACGCCTCCAGCTTGACGGTCCCGCCCGTCGCGGCGGTCGGCGGGGCGGCGGGGACGGCCTGCGCGAGAAGTCCAGGGGTGGTGCCGAGCGCGGCGAGCGCCAGGAGGGAGAGGAGTGGCAGCTTCATGGGCGGGTTTGTTACAGGTGTGTGACGAGGGTGCTGGTGCGGTTGGACTGATGTCGAAGCAATTGTCAGCCGTCGCTGCGTACCGGGGAATTGCACTCGCCGGGGTTCGTCACAGGAAAAAAAAAAAGGAAGTTGTCGCCGCCGGCCTGCATCACCTCACCGCCGTCACCGCCGATCCGCGGGCCAATGTCGCCTTCTACACGCGCGTGCTCGGCCTGCGTCTGGTGAAGCGCACCGTGAATTTCGACGATCCTTCCGCGTACCACCTGTACTACGGGGACGCGACCGGGACACCGGGCACGCTGCTGACTTTTTTCCATTGGCCCGGCGCCGCGCGGGGTCGGGTGGGGGTGGGCCAGGTGGCGGGCATCCAACTTTCCGCTCCCCGTGGCAGTCTGGAATTCTGGGCGGAGCGACTCCGGTCGGCGGGATACCCGGCGGAGCCGCGCCTCCGGTTTGGGGAGTCGCTGCTGAGCACCGTGGATCCGGATGGGATGCCGCTCGAAATCCTAGCCTGTCGAGAGGATCCGCGGCCGGGTTGGACGGGCACCGATGTTCCGCCGCCGCATCAGCTTCGCGGCATGGCCGGCGCCGAAATCCGCGTGCGCGCCTCCGGGCGGACGCGGCGGGTGCTCCGCGAACTCCTGGGCTGGCGGGAGGAGGCGACCGAGGCGGGCCGAAGCCGGTGGATCGCCGACGCAGGACGACCCGGCTTCTGGTTGGATCTGGTGGAGGACGCCTCCGCGGAATCCGGCCGGCCGGGCACCGGGACGGTGCATCATCTCGCTTTGCGCACCGCGGATATCAGCGCCTCCGAGACGCTCCGCGCGCGCCTGCTGGCGGCCGGGGCTGGGCCTTCGCCCCTGATCGACCGGACGTACTTCCAGTCCGTGTACTTTCGCGAGCCGGGTGGGATCCTCCTGGAACTTGCGACGGACGGTCCCGGCTTTCTGGTGGACGAAACGCCGGAAACCCTCGGTTCGGGTCTGATGCTGCCCTCGGCGTTTGCACCGGCGCGCGAAGCGGTGATCGCCGCCCTGCCTTCTCTGGACTCCTGATCCCGCCGCGAACGACGGGACTTACCAGCGGACCACGGTGGTGGCGAGGAGGAGGAAGACCGCGCCCACTCCCACCAGCCAAAGCATCAGACCGGCCACCCAGCGCAGCCAAGCGCCGAAGGGGATCCCCGCGATCGCGAGGATGCCCATCGTCACGCCACTGGTCGGGATCACGAAGTTGCACAGCCCGTCGCCGAGCTGGAAGGCGATCACCGCGGCCTGGCGCGGGATGCCGAGCAGGTCCGCGAGGGGCGCCATGATCGGCATCGTGAGGGCCGCTTGGCCGCTGCCGCTCGGGACGAGGAAGTTGATCCCGAACTGGACCGCGAACATCCCCTGAGCGGAGACCGCGGGGGGCAGCCCGCCGAGGCCAGCGCTTGCGTGCTGGAGCAGGGTGTCGATCACGCGCCCTTCCTGCAGGACGACCAGCACCGCCTTGCTCAGCGCCACGAAGAGGGCGGGCATCACCATCGCGCGAGCCCCTTCGCCGAAGGCGGTGGCGGCCTGGTTCGGCCGGATCCGCCCGAGCAAGGCGGCGCCCAAGGCGAGCCCGAGAAACAGCCCCGCGAGTTCGTCGATGTACCAGTCCCAGCGCGCGACCCCCAGGACCAGCGTCCCAATCCCAAGTCCGAACCACGCGAGCACGGCGCGTCGCCCTCCATCCAGCGCCGGCGGCTCGGCCCCGCCGTCCGGCGCGCTCCAGGTACCCGCGGTGCGGGCCGCCTCCAGACGCGCAATGTGGCGCAGCACGTAGAGGATCGTGATCGCCGTCAGCGCCGCCCACATGGTCATCCGGAACGCCCAGCCGCTGAACAACGGCAGCCCGCTCAATCCCTGGGCGATCCCCACCGTGAACGGGTTGAAGGCCGCGCCGGCGAAGCCGACACCCGCGCCGAGGAAGGGGATCGCGACCCCGGTCAGCGGATCCCAGCCCATCCGCCGCGCGAGGCCGAGGGTCAGGAGCACGAACACGAGCACCTCCTCGCTCATCCCGAAGGTGTTGCCCCCGACCGAGAAGGCGAGCATCAGCGCGGCCACCAGCCAGCGCCGCCGGGCCGGATGCCGGTCCGCGCCGCGGGCCAGCGCGCCAATGCCCGCGGCGACCGCGCCCGTGGCCTCCACCACCCCGAACGCGCCGCCGATCAGCAGGATGAAGGCGATGATGCGCGCCGTGTCCCGGTCCGCGAAACCGGCCACCGGGGCGGTGAAGAGACGATGCCACGGGGCCGGGGCCGCCGCGACCTCCTGGTAGGACCCGGCGACGACCACCTGCCGGCCGTTCGCCTGCTCGCGGCGGAACTCCCCGGCGGGCACGAGCCACGTCAGCGCGACGGCCAGCGCGAGCACGGCAAACAGGATCAGCAGCGCGTCAGGCGGACGTCGTTCGGCGGGGTGCATCGGGACGCGGGAGCGAAAGGCGGAGCGTGCAGGAGCCCAAGGTTTTTCCGTCGACTTGACCCCGCCGAGGCCCGTCGCGAGAAGGGTCCGTGCCGTCGTTGCGTCCCTTCCGCCTCGCCGCCCGCCTGCTCGCGGTGGGCCTGCTGGCCGCCTCGATCCTGGTCGCCGCGGAACCCGCGCCACTGCGGGGGCTCGATGACCTCTCCCGTGCCCGCATCGCGCTGGTGGCCGGATCTTCGCACGACGAGCACGTGGCGCGGCGCTATCCCCAGGCGCAGGTGCTGCAGTTCAAGGCCACGCCCGACGTGGTGCTGGCGGTGTCCACCGGCAAGGCCGATGTCGCCTTCCTCGCCCTCGAGTCGGTCCGCGAGATCTTCCGAACCACGCCGAACCTCGCGATCCTCGTGCCGGAGGCCTACCGCAGCCCGATGGGCGCCGCCTTCCGCCCGGACGACGCCACGCTGCGGCCGGCGTACAACGCGTTCCTCCGCCATCTGCGCGAGACCGGCGTTTACGACGCGATGCGGGAACGATGGTTCAAGGATGGCGCGCGGGACCTGCCGCAGCTGCCGCCCCGGGGGCAGGGCCCCGTGTTGCGGCTGGGCATCACCGCGTCCAAGGGCCTGCCGTGGACGGGGGTGCGCAACGGGGCCTTCACCGGCTTCGAGGTGGAGCTCGCGGAACGCTTTGCGGCCAGCCTCGGCCGACCCCTGGAACTGGTCGACCTTGACGTCTCGGGGCAGATCGCCGCGCTCGCCAGCGGCCGCATCGAGGGGATCGCCTGCCTGCTGGTGATGACCGAGGAACGCCGCAAGCGGGTCGCGTTCTCGGACGAACTCATCGCCTTCGTGGCCTGCGTGGTCACGCGGCAGGACCGGGTCGAGGGGGCCTCGGCGCCGGCGGCCGCCACGCCCGCGGCGCAGGCCGCTCTGCCGCTGGGGCAGCGCATCCGCGCCAACCTGGTCGAGGAGGGACGGTACCGCCTGATTTTGGAGGGACTGTTCGTGACGTGCGTGATCTCGGTCCTGGCGACGCTCTTCGGCACCGTCTTCGGCGGTGTGGTCTGCGCGGGCCGCATGTCCTCGCGGCCGCTGCTGCGGCGGGCGGCGGCGATCTACATCTGGTGCCTGCGCGGGGTGCCGGTGCTGGTGGTCCTGATGATCATCTACTACGTCGTGTTCGCGTCCTTCCACGTGAGCCCGATCTTGGTTGCGGCCGTCGCGTTCGGCCTCAACGCGGCGGCGTACATCGCGGAGATGCTGCGCTCCGCGATCCAGAGCGTCGATCGCGGGCAGTTGGAGGCGGGCGTGGCCGGGGGCTTCACCCGCGCGCAGGCCTTCCGCCTGATCGTGCTGCCGCAGGCCCTGCGTCAGGTCCTTCCGGTGTATAAGGGCGAGGTGATCTCCCTCTTCAAGATGACCTCTGTGGTCGGCTACATCGCGGTGCAGGACATCACCAAGGCCGGCGACATCATCCGTTCGCGGACCTTCGATGCGTTCATCCCGCTGCTGGTCACGGCCGCCATCTACCTGGTGCTCGCGTGGCTGATCGCCTGGGCGCTGGAGCGGATCGAGCTGCGGGTGACGCCGCCGCACCAGCGGCAGGGAACGGGGGTGGCCCCGTGATCACGGTCCGGGGCTTGCGCAAGCGCTTCGGCGACCTCGAGGTCCTCAAGGGCGTCGATTGCGAGATCCGCAAGGGGGAGGTCATCTCGCTGATCGGGCCCTCGGGAACGGGCAAGAGCGTGTTCCTGCGGTGCCTGAACCTGCTGGAGCGCCCGACCGCCGGCGAGATCCTGATCGGGGATCAGCGCCTGCTGGACCCTGCCACGGACGTGCCGGCGCTGCGCCGCCGGATGGGGATGGTGTTCCAGCATTTCAACCTCTACGCGCACCTGACGGTCCTCGGTAACATCACCCTCGGACCGGTGCGGCTGCTCGGCCGCGAGCCCGCGTCGGCCGCCGCCCGCGCGCGCGAACTGCTCGCGCTCGTCGGCCTCGCCCATAAGGCGGACGCCTATCCCGACCAGCTTTCCGGCGGCCAGAAGCAGCGGGTCGCGATCGCCCGCTGCCTCGCGATGGACCCGGAGATCATCCTCTTCGACGAACCCACCTCGGCCCTCGACCCGACGATGGTCAGCGAGGTCCTCGCGGTCATCCGCAACCTCGCCCGCGACGGCATGACGATGGTCATCGTCACGCACGAGATGGCCTTCGCCGAAGCCATCTCCACGCGGGTTTTCTACATGGACGGCGGCGAGATCCACGAGGAGGGGCCCCCGGCGGTCATCTTCGGGCAACCGCGCCGGCCGCTGACCCAGGCCTTCATCCGCCGGATCCGGCGCCTCACCCTCCAAATCACGGACGACGCGTACGACCTCTACGCCCTGAACGCGGAGATCGAGCGCTTCGGCGCGCGGCATGTCCTGCCGCCCCGCACCACCGCGGACCTGCTCTCCCTTGTCGAGGAATTGCTCGCGCTGCAGCCATCCCGCGTGGATGTCCGGCTCGAGTTGGCCTACGCCGAGCGCGATGCGCGGGTCGAGCTGGTCTGCTCCGCCCGCGGCGCCCCGGTGGACGTGCTCGCGGCGGGTGGGGCGGCGGACGACCTCGCGTTCCGGCTGATCCGCGGCCGCACCGAGGAGATCCGGTACGCGCGGGAGGGCGAGCGCAACGTCACCACGCTGCTCGTGCGGGCGGCCCGCTAGGGCAGCGCGCCCCGGAGCGGCGCGTTGCGCGGGGGCGCCGCCGGCAAGAATCGGCATTGACCGAGGGAAGGGGCGGCCTACGGTGCGACCCTTTACCTTCCTCCAACGCCCGCCCTTGCCGTGAACGTCCAACTCAACTCCCTCACCGCCACCCGCAAATCCCTGGTCGTCGCGCTCGATGCGGCGGAGGTCGACGCCGAGCTCGCCGCGGTGGTGCGCGAGATCTCGCAGCTGGCGCGGATTCCGGGCTTCCGTCCCGGCAAGGCGCCGGCCGCGATGGTGCTCGCGCGCTTCGGCAAGGAGGTGGCCGCCGAGCTGAAGCAGAAGGTGGTCGCCAAGGCCTACGAGGCCGCCCAGGAGCAGCAAAAGCTGGAGGTCGTGAACGTGGTCAAGGTGGAGGAGGGGGAGATCAAGGCTGGCACCGCCGCGACCATCACGCTCACCGTCGACGTGCGTCCCGAATTCGACCTGCCCGCCTACGCGGAACTGCCCACCGAGGTGAAGCCCACCGAGGTCTCCGACGCCGAGGTGGCGCAGGTGATCGAGGGGCTGCGCGCGGAACGGGCCGACTTCAAGCCGGCCGCGCGTCCCGCCGCCAAGGGCGACTACGTCAAGCTCTCCTACGCCGGCACGATCGACGGCCAGCCGATCACCGAGCTGGCGGGCGACAAGCAGCTTTACGCCCAAGCCCCCCAGACCTGGGAGGAGGTCGAGGGCGAGCACGATGGCGTGATCCCCGGCCTCGGCCGGCAACTCGCCGGCCTGGAGGCGGGCGGAAAGCGCTCGGTGAACGTGACGTTCCCCGCGGATTTCGCCCCCGTGCCGGCCTTGGCCGGCAAGACCGTCGCCTACGCGGTGGAGGTCCAGGAGGTGCGCGAGCGCATCCTTCCGACCCTCGACGAGGCCTTCTTCAAGGCGCAGCAGGTGGACGATCTCACGGGCCTTGAGGCAAAGATCCGCGCCAACCTCAAGCTCCAGAAGGACTACGAGAACCGTCAGGCCCAGCGGCGCCAAGTCACGGAAAAGCTGGCCGCGGCGGTGGATTTCCAGGTGCCGGAGTCGCTGGTGGACACCGAGACCCAGGGCCTGCTGCGTCAGTTCATCGAGGAAAACATGCGCCGCGGGGTGGCCGCGGAACAGTTCGAGAAGGACAAGAAGGAGCTCTTCCAGGGCGCCCGTCAGGCGGCCACCAACCGGGTGAAGCTGCAATTCATCCTCGGACGGATCGCGGAGCAGGAGAAGCTCGAGGTCACCAACGAGGACCTGAACAACTTCATCTATCGCGAGGCGGTGCGCACCCAGCAGAAGCCGGACAAGCTGGCGCAGGCCTTGGGTGCCGACCGGGCCCAGCTCCGCTCGGTCCAGCAATCCATCATCTTTGACAAGGCGGTTGATTTCGTCGTCTCCAAGGCCAAGGTTAGCGTCGCGGCGCCTGCCTCCTGAGGCTCCCGTCCTCCCTGTGAGCTATTACGTCCCCATCGTCCTGGAAAACACCGGCCGCGGAGAGCGGTCGATGGATATTTATTCCCGCCTGCTGAAGGATCGCATCATCTTTCTCGGCGGGCCTGTGAACGACGACGTCGCGAACCTCATCGTCGCGCAGTTGCTCTTCCTCGCCAACGAGGACCCCAAGGCCGACATCCACCTCTACGTGAACAGCCCGGG
>JAIXQE010000216.1 GCA_027485815.1 Opitutaceae bacterium | reverse complement strand
GCCCTCGGTATCGGTCGCGTGATTGGCCCGTTCGTCCTCCAGTAGCTGCTGGATCTCCGAGGACTCACTCGCCGCCGCGAGCATATCCGCCGCAGTCTGGACCGACTTCGGGTCGATCCCGAGATTCTCGCCCCGGGTTTGCGGCTGAAAGCATCCGACTTCGACCAGGGTCCCTCCTTCGAGGACCGTGAATACCGTGTTGGGAGACGATGACTTGGATCGGGGCATGGGCCTTGGGGTGGAGTGGGGGACGAACGTGGGGCGGCTATGGAGTGACGATCATTGGACGACGGTAGGCACGCCGGCTCTGTCGCTCCACCGCGGTAGGCGAGTGCCCGGGCTGGAGGGTTGAGGAGGCGGAACGTCGAGCGCCGAAGTGATCAAGGTCTGCCGGGAGTTTGCCTTGGACCGCTATGCGTCAGGCCAAGGCAATCTGTCGCGGGGTAGCGGTGAACCCCGGGCTTTCGGAGCTCCGGGATGCCGGAGGTCCGGGAGTAGCTCGAGCGAAGGCGGGGAAGCCCCGTGGAGCCCAGGTGGTGAGAGTGGTAAGTATGCCGGGGCCGTGAGCGAGGCGGGGCAGGGAAGGAGCCAAGAGTAGTGCCACGAATTGCCACCGCGGAGGCTTCCCGAAACACCCCTACGCAGCGGTCCGCAACTGCCTGCAACCCCATTAGCGCAGCTTCTTCCTGCGCCGGTTCAATTCCGGCCCGCGCCTCCAATTTCCAGTCAACGAGTTACGGAAGAGTGCCACAGAATTGCCACTCCCGGTAATACACCTGCCGGATTGTCGATCGCCGTTTGGCCTGCTGGATTCTAGGGGTGCAGCCTCGAGATTTCCGCATCCTCCAACGGCGAAATTCGCCGCGGTGGACCGCGCGTTTCTGGAGCTCCACCCGCCAGCGACTCGTCGACGTCACCACGCCCTTCCGGGTCGGGTGCCCTTCGGGTATGACTTGGCGACGCACGGCCGGGATCTCTTGCCGAACGAGGGGGAGCAGGTGGTTCTGGCTCGGATTAGTGATCGACGGGCCGCGGGTGCCACGTTTGCCCACATCGCCGCCGAGCTTGCGGCCGACGGCGTCCCGACCAAAAGGGGAGGGATATGGCACTCCGTAATCGTCCGACAGATTCCGAAGTCTCCATGCCGCCCACCCGGTTGAAAGGACACTCGGCGCCCAGCGTCGCCGAGTCCACTCTGCAGGTGCGTAAGGCGAGCGTGGCGTCGGTTTAAATCAGCCGAAGTCGTCTACCGCGCAGGCGCTCAGGGGATTTCACTATCTGCGCTCCCAGAGCTCCCGGAGTCGCAAGCCCGGCTTACCGACGGGCGGACGGTGCGCCGCAGCCTCATGCGAGCTTGGGCGGGGGCCCGGATTCCGGACGTGAACCGTTTGCTGGTGCCGGCCTCACCTTCCGTCTCATCCCCGGCGCCTTGACCGCGGCGCGTGGTTCGACACTGTGAGGAAATGAAGAACATCACAGTTTCTGTGGATGACGAGCTGTACCACAAGGCACGCATCTGCGCCGCGGAGCGGAAATCGACCGTGTCGGGGCTGGTGAAGCAGTTTTTGGCCCGGGTGGTCAGCGAGGAGACGGAGTTCGACCGCTTGAAACGCGAGGAGGATGAGTTGCGCCGCCGAGTGCACCGAGACGGCGTGGTTTTCTCGGCGGCCGAGCGCCTGTCGCGCGACGCACTGCACGAACGGCATGCGGTTCGCTGACACCAACCTTCTGCTCTACAGCGTCAGCAGCGCGCCGGAAGAGCAGGAAAAAGCCGGGATCGCCCGCGCGTGGTTGCAGGACAAGGATCTAGTTCTCTCGGTCCAGGTCCTGCAGGAGTTCTATGTCCAAGCCACGCGCTCCGGCCGTTCCCATCCTCTGCCCCACGCCGCGGCCGTGGCGTTCATCGAAACCTGGCGCCGCTTCCGGATTCAGGAAACCACGCTCGAGGTCGTGACCGCGGCGCTGGAGGCCAAGGAGCGCTGGGGCATCTCGTATTGGGATGCGGCGATCATCGAAGCCGCGCGGGCCAGCGGTTGCCGCGAAGTCCTCTCCGAGGATTTGTCGGACGGACAAAACTACGGGGGCGTGCGCGTGATCAACCCGTTCCTGCGGCGCTGAAGTTCGCGGCCGCAAGCACCTTCGTCGGCGGGACGACAATTCCCGCCATCCTGCTTGGCTCTCGGCGGAACGCTCTGCATCCGCGGCAACTGCCGCGGCCACATCGGGGGCGATGGGCTCCTCATCTCACACGATTGAGATTGACCGCTCGGGGGCTGTGCGGTGGCTTCCGAGCCCGTTCCCCGCCGTGACGCCCCCGATCACCCAAAAGCACATCGCCTCCCGGCTGGGGGTGTCGGTGACGTTGGTTTCCCGGGTGCTGGGCGGGAAGGCGGACGAGATCGGGGCGGCCGCGGCCACGGTGGCCTCGATTCGCCAGACGGCCGCGGACCTCGGCTACGTGCCCAACGCGACGGCGCGGATCCTGCGGGGCGTTCCGAGCCGGACCCTGGGGGTGGTGGTCTACGACTTTGAGGATCCGTTTCTCGGCGCGCTCATCGGCGCCTTGCAGCGCTTGGCGCACCGGGAGGATCACACGCTGGTGCTGGCCGGGTTCGAGCAGCGGCGGGAGGATGCCGACGCGCTGCGCCCGCTGGTGAAGCACGGCCTCAGCGGATTGATCATCGTGGGCAGCGGCGGGCGGGAAGATTGGCTGCAAGGCTTCCTCGCCCGGGGCCTGCCGGTGGCGCGCATCGGGACGAGCCCGGGCGCGACGCACGCGACGGTGGCGGTGGACGGCCCGCGCGGGATCGCGGCGCTGCTCGCGCATCTCGGCGGCCGCGGGATCCGCCGGGTGGGGTTCATCGCGGACGCCCTCCCGGCCCACCAGGAGCGGCAGCGGGCCTTCGCGCAGCAGGCCGCCAAGCTCGGCTGGGAAGCGCGCCCGGAGTGGTGCGTGACGCGACCCGAGGCCGGCGTGGCGGCGGGTTGGCGGGGAACCCGCGAGTTGCTGGGGCGGGGCGGCGAGCGGCCCGAGGCCCTCTTGGCCGCGGGCGATGCGATCGCGATCGGCGTGTTACGGGCCTTGCAGGAGGGTGGGGTGTCCGTTCCGGGCGGAATGGCGGTGACCGGTTTCGATGACCTGCCGCTGGCGGACGCGTTGACGCCCGCCCTGACCACGATTCGGCAACCGGTGGGCGAGCTGGCCCGGACCGCCTTCGCTTGGGTGGCCGGGGCCGACCGCCTCCCCCCGGGGGACGCCCCCCACGTCCTGCTCCCGGGTGAGCTCATCGTGCGGGAATCCGCCTGAAATCGCTTCCCGCTCGCCTCCCGCGTTCCTCCACCCCGTTCTCCCTCCTCGTCATGCCGCCCAAACCCGCCCTCGACGTCCTCATCATCGGCGGGGGGATGATCACCTACGATCTGATCCTCCCCTCGGTCTACCATCTCCAGCGCCTGGGTGCGGTCGCCCGGATCCGGGTCTGTGCGCAGAGCTCGGCCCGCATCCGCGCCCTCAAGGAGGGTGCGGACCTGAAGGCGGCCTTTCCGGGGCAGGATTTCGAGGCGTACCCCGACCCGATGGCGCCGGAGTCGGAACGGCAGCCGGACCTGTACCGGAAGCTGCTCGCTGACGCGCGCCCGCGGCAGGCGGTGATCATCGCGACGCCGGACCAGCTGCACTTCGAGATGGTGATGGAGGCGTTGCGGCGCGACCAGCACGTGCTCTGCGTGAAGCCGCTGGTCCTGCAGCATCAGCAGGCGGTCGCGATCGAGCGCTTCGCTCGGGAGCGGGGGCTGTTCGTGGGCGTCGAATACCACAAGCGCCTCGACACCCGCGCGCTGATGGCCCGGCGGCAGTACGGCCTTGGGCACTTCGGGGAGTTCCGCATCGGCGAGGCGCGGATGATCGAGCCCTATTACTACCGCCGCTCCAATTTCCAGAACTGGTTCACCACCGACCAGACCGACCCGTTCGTGTATGTGGGCTGCCACTACTTCGACCTGGTGCAGTTCATCACCGGCCTGCGTCCGGTGGGCGTTTCGGTGAGCGGCGTGAAGGGCAAGTTCCCCAATGGGAACGAGGGGTATATGTGGGCCAACGGGCGCGTCCGCTACGAGAACGGGGCGATCCTGTCCGTGATCGACGGCCTCGGGTATCCCGATGACGCGGCGGGCAGCAATGACCAGGGCCTGCTGATGTACTGCGAGGGCAAGGACCGGGGCGGGATGATCCAGCACAACGATCAGGACCGCGGCGTGCGCCACTCCTACCTGGACAACATCGGCTGCGGCGGCTCGCGTTACAATTACTGCAGTCCGGACTTCTACCGGTTGGTCCCGTGGACGGGGCCGGGGTACCGTCCGGCGGGGTATGGGTTCGAGTCCGTGGCCGCCCACCTCGACGCGATGCGGCGGCTGGAAGGGGAGACCTCCGGGATGGAAGCCGGCGCCGCCTTGGAGCGCCGCCGCGGCATCATCCGCGAGATTGACCAGGCCGGCCTGCTGGCGACGCCCGCGAATTCCGCCGACAATGAGCTGGTGGTGGAGGCGGCGCGCCTTTCCATCCTCGCGGACGGCGACTGGTGCGATATCCATTACGGCGAGCAGCCCCACGTGCGCCTCCGTCACTAATTCCCATGGCCGAATACAACCTCACCCCCGTCTCCGTCCCGCCGGTCCAGACCCGCTGGCGGACCATCCAGACCGCGCTGCCGGTGCCGGAGTCATTGCCGCTCTTCGAGGAGCTGCGCCGGAGCGAGCCGCGTTCGATGTCCGGCCAGCCGCCCGTGGTCTGGCATCACGCGCAGGGCGCCACCATCGCCGACCGCTGGGGCAACCGCTGGATCGACTGGTCCTCGGGCGTGCTCGTGACCAACGCGGGCCACGGCCACCCCCGCATCGTCGCCGCGCTGAAGGAGGCCGTCGAACGGCCGCTGCTGGCGACGTACGTCTTCCCGCACGAGGGGCGGGCGCGGTTGACGGGGATGCTGAGCCGCCTCACGCCGCAGCTGGAGGGGGCGACCGTGTTCCTGCTCTCCACGGGCAGCGAGGCGACCGAGAACTGCATCAAGCTGGCCAAGACCTACGCGCTGGAGAAGCACGGCCCTGCCAAGTCGATCATGGTCACCTTCCAGAACGCCTTCCACGGGCGGACGATGGGCGCCCAGCTCGCGGGCGGGATGGCCAAGGGCAAGCGCTGGCTCGGCTCCTGTTGCCCCCAGTTCGTCCAAGTGCCCTTCCCGGATGGCTACAAGAATCCGGATACGTCGTTCGACCTGTTCCTCTCCAGCCTCGCCCAGCGCGGCGTGACCCCGGACCGGATCGCCGGCGTGATGACCGAGAGCTATCAGGGCGTCGGGCCGGACTTCCTGCCCGTCGAGTACGCGCGCAAGCTGGAGGCGTGGTGCCGGCAGCATGACATCGTGCTGGTGATGGACGAGGTCCAGGCGGGCTTCGGCCGGACCGGGAAGATGTTCTGCTTCGAGCATTATGGCGTGACCCCGGACCTGATCGCCTGCGGCAAGGGGATTTCCTCCTCGCTGCCCCTGGCGGCGGTGATCGGGCGCCGGGACATCATGGACCTCTATGCGCCGGGTTCGATGACCTCGACCCACTCGGCCTCCCCCCTCGCGGTGACGGCGGCGATCGCCAACCTGCAGGTGATCGAGGACGAAAAGCTGGTGGACCGGGCGGCCCGGCTCGGCGCGTGGTTCAACCCGGAGCTGCACCGTATCCAGCGGAAGTACCCCTCCGTGCTGGGCTGCTGCACCGGGCTCGGCATGGTGGCGGGCATCCAGGTGGTGAAGCCGGGCACGCGCACGCCGGACCCGGACTTGGCGACGCGGATCAACGTGGCCTGCATGCACCGCGGGCTCCTGATGTTCGCGCCGGTGGGCGTGGGCGGCGAATGCGTGAAGATCTCGCCCCCGCTGAGCATCGACGAGGACTGCCTGCGCGAGTCGGCGGCCGTCTTCGAGGAGGCGGTCGACGCGGTTTGCCGCGGCCTGTGAGGCTGGCGCTCCCCCGCAGGTCCGGCCGGCGGGGAGGGCGGGATCCCGTGACATCCGGGTGACGGGGCAAAAGCCGACTGGCCAGTTGGCCCCGGTCTTGCTACGGTTCGGGAGGTTCCTCCGCCGCGTCGGCGGAAGGCCGTCTCTCCGACACCATGAAGAAAAGCACCGTCAAGTCCAAGGTGTCGCCCGCCCCAGCGACGAAACCCGTGCCTGCCCCGGCCGCCAAGGCGCCGGCGAAGGCGCCCGCGAAACGCAAGGCCCCGCCCATGAAGCCAGCTTCGGCTCCCGCCCGGGCTCCCGTCATCAAGCCGGCCGCGATGCCGGCGCCATCTCCGGTTCCGGCACCCGCCGCGGTCCGTCCCGCGACCGCGCCGGCCGCGGTGGTCCCTGCCCCCGTGCCCGCCGCGGCCCGGCGGCCGGTGGTCACCACGATCACCGCGCGCATCAACATCGGTTTCGGCAACACCCTGCACCTGCGCGGGGAGGGGCCGGGGCTCAGCTGGGACCGGGGCGTGCCGATGGAGTGCATCGCCGCGGACCTGTGGCGTTTCAATCTCGGGGAGTCGGCCCGCGGCTTCGCGTTCAAGGTGCTGGTCAACGACCTCACCTGGAACAGCGGTCCCGATTACACGGTGGCCAGCGGCGGGGTGGTGAACATCACCCCGACGTTCCCGTAACCCAGCGCGGTTACTCCGCCGGATCCGGATTGAGCGCCACGAGGCGCTCCCGCACCTGCGCAATGGCCTCGTCCCGGTCTGCCAAGGCGGCCGCCGGGATGATTTCGCACCGCATCCTCACGCGGGAAAACGGCCGCGGCAGGCAAAAGCGATCCCAACTCCGCAGGCGCCACGCGGACGTGAATTCCGCCCCGACCAGCAGGAGCGGGGCCCGCGTCCGCCGCGCCACGATGATGGCGCCCGGCTTGAACTCGTAGCAGGGTCCCCGGGGCCCGTCCGGCGTGATGCCGACGTCGTGGCCCGCCCGGAGGGTGTCGACCAAGGCCGTGGCGGCCTCGCGGCCCAGGCGGCTGCTGGAGCCGCGGACGGTGCGCAGCCCGGCGAGGGCGAAGAAGGCCGTGAGCCAGGCCCCGTCCTGGCTGGCGCTCACGAGCGCGTACGCGGGACGGCCCACGCGGAAGCGGCGGACAATCTCGGCGGCGAGAAAGAGCCGGTTGTGCCAGAGGATGATCGCCACCGGCTCGTCGCGCTTGGTGTAGCGGTCCCAGTCGTCCGGGCTGACCTCGAAACGGAGGGAGCGGCCCCACAGGCGCAGGAGTAAACCCGCGGGCCAGAGCAGCGCCCGCCGCCAGCCGGCCACCTCGTGGACCAACGGGGGGGCGACAGCAGCGGCGGGATTGGGGGCGGGCGGGTTCAGCGCGGGCTTTGTCGGGGAAACGACGCCGGGCGCCAAGCGAAACCCTCATCCCTGCGGCCCGGCATTGACCCCGGCGCGGCCGGAGCCCAACTGGCGGGAATGTCCCCCGCGTTCCCGCCCTGTCCCCACCTGCCCGCCGCGCGGCCGGGCCTGGACTGGCGCAGCCTGCACCGGCACCGTGAGGGGGACCGCGGGGCAGCGTTTTACCGCGATTGCCTCGAGTATGGCCAAGCCCTCTGGCAACGGGAACTGCCGGCGCGGGCCCTCCTCTGCCTCGACCGCGCCTTCGGGGCCGAATTGGACGGCACGGAGCCGGTCCTGCGGGACTTTCCACTCCCATACGCGGCGACGGCCTGGATGGTCCGGGGCGCGCCACCGGGTATCTTCATCGGCAACCCGCGCGTGCACTTCCAGCACTACGCGGACCGGATGAACGAGCCCCGGCGCGATCAACGCCGCTGGCGCGCGTGGGCGTGTTGGGCGTTGGTGCGCCGCGCGCGCCCGGAGTGGCCCGGCGATCCCCGGCACGCGGTCGTTGAACCCACCGAGGCGGCGATCGCCGCGGGCCTGCGCGAGACCGGGCTGCCCGGCGAGGAGGCCCTTTGGCGGGCCTGCCTCGCGGAGGTCGACTAGCGGACCAGCAACCCCTCGAGCCCGGCGCGGGCCGCAGTCCCGGCGAGCACCTTCCACAGCGAGGTGTTCACGCGCGACACGGTGCCGTTCACGGTGAAGGGTACCGCCATCGGGTAGTACCCGCGTTCGTCCTCCTGGCCGGAAAGCGCGCGGGCCTCGTTCAGCAGCCGGGCCATGTAGTCCTTGCCGGCCAGCCGGAACTCGAGCTCGAAGGGCCAGTCATCGAATGGCACCCCCTCGCGGTAGGTCATCGTCCCGCGCCCGGTCAGGCGCTTCGTCGGTGAGAGGAACTCGATGGCAGTCGTCCGGAAATTGAGGGCGGCATCGCGTTCCACCTTCACGCTGAAACTGTCGAACTTCATCTCCTCCAGTTCCCGGCCCAGTTGCCCCAGGGCCATCGTGTTGCCGGAGCCGGTCAGCGCGCCCGCCAGTCCGAGCAGCGCGGAGGCGGCGCCCACGCTCTGGGACTTCTGCCCCAGCGCGCGCAGGATCCCGGGACCGCCCGTCACCTCGAATTGCCCGAAGGTCCGCGTCAGGGTGTCGGGCAGGGTCGCGCCGCGGCCGGTGACCTTGGCGGCGACCTTGACCGTGCTCTCGAGGAGGGGCTTTTCGCCGGGGTTCGCCGCCCGCAGCAGCTCGCCGACGGCGACGCCCGCGACGTCGACCTGGCCCGTCAGCGCGTAAGGTTGCGCCTGCGCCGGGGTGAAGGTCAGCGCGCCGCTCAGGCCGAAGGGCTGGTCGCGGAAGCTGCCCTGCAGGTTCTCGAGCGCGAGCCGCGATTCGGTCAGCGTCACCGTGCCGCGGATACCACGTCCGGTGTAATCGCGGCCGTAGAGGACCCGCTTGAGGTCCAGTTCCACGCGTCCCTGCAGGCCTTTCCACGGAGGCGACTGATCCGGGATGGCCGCCGCTGGGGTCGGTCGCGCGGCCGCGGGCCGGCCGGAGCCCGACGTTCCGGCGCGGGCCGGCATCGCGGAAGTGGCGGGAGTCGCCGGAGAGGCGGGAGAGGCAGTTGGTGCGGCGGGAGCCAAGGCGGCGAAGGCCTGGAGATCGTCCACCACGAGGTTGGTGCTGGTGGCGCGGAAGGCGAAGGTGCGGGGGCGATTGGCGGCGGCCGCGCTCACGGAGCCTTCCAAGGCCAAGTCCGACTTGCGCCCGGCGGTGGTGACGCTGAGGGGGAGCGAAAAGGTCGCGGAACCGTCCGCCTTGGCCGAGGCGGTGAGGGCGAGGTCCGCGTCGCCGAGCGCCGGGGCCCCCCGGAGGCCCAGGCCGCGGGTCGTGAGAGTGAGCTTGGCCGCGAGGGCATCACCGACCTTGAAGGTGGTGTCGAAGGTCGTGCGGATGCGCCCCTGCGCCAGCGGGAGGAGGGCCGCGAGGGCGGGCTGGCGGAAGAGCAGGGCTTCGGCCTGCAGGGTCCCCTTGACCTTGCCCGCGGGCTTGGGGCCGGGAGTCAGTTCGCCTTCGGCGTCCAACTGCAGGAGCGATTCCTCACCCTGCCGCGCCTCCAGCTTGCGGACGGCGAAGCTCACGCCGCTTTTCCGCTGCGTGGCGGTGACGTCGAGGGTGAGGTCCAGATTGTTCACCTGGGGTTTCTGTTCGAGGGCCACCGTGGCGCCGCGGAGGGTGAGGGGCGCGGTGGTGTTGAGGGTGGCCGCGCCGTCCGCGGCCCAGGCTACGGTCAGGGTGGCGCCGCTCAGCGTGCCGGAGAGCTGGCTGGCCGGAAGGTAGGCCCCGGCCCAGGCGAGCGGAATCTCGCCCAGTTCCAGGCGCGCGGCGGGGGCGTTGGCATCCCGCGCGGACCACCGATTCGCCTGCAGCTCGCCTTGGACGGGTTGCAGCAGGGTCGCGGCCGTGAGGAGCGCCCCGCCGGTCCGGTTCACCCGCACCGCGGCCTGCGTCACGGTGAGGCTCTGCCCCTCGTGGCGACCGCTCAGGCTGACCTTGGCTTCCAAGGCACCCGGATCAAAGGCGAGGAAGGGGCGCAGCAGCGCGGCCACCCGCGCATCCAACTGGGCTTCGAAGGTGGTGGCCGGACGCGCGCTCAGCGGGCCGCTCTCCGCGCGAAGGACCCCGGCCACGGAGTCGCCGCTCGGCAGGGCCAGCCGCAGTTCGCTCAACTCGGCCCGGACTCGGTCCTGAGCATAGTCGACCTTCGGCCGGACGGAAAACGTGAGCCCTTCGACGAGCGCCTTGCCGGTGGCGTCGCGGATCGTCACCGCCTGCAGCTTCAGGGGTGCGGCGCCCTCGAGGCGGATGCGGCTGCCGTCGGGCTCGCCCATCGCGGAAAGCTGCAGGGAAAGGGTGCCGCCGCCGACTTGGAGCGAAGGCAGGAGCGGCTGCGCCCAAGCGAGGGGGACGGCGTCCAAGGTCAGCCGCGCGGCTTCGGTCTGAGCGTTGGCGAGCGTGAGCTTCCGGTCCGTCAGCCGGTAGGTGGCGGCCTGGGTCAATTGGAGCCGCGCGAACCGCCGGCCGCCGGCTTCGCTCACGTCGACGTCAAAGGCCTTCAGCTGCGCGGCATTGTCCTCCAGCCCGAGATCAAAGCCGGCCGTGACCTGGATGGATCCGATGCCGGACAGCGTGGGGGAGATCTGGTTGAGCCGCGAGACCGCGGCTTGGAGGCGCCCGGTCGTCGATCCGGCGGTGCCGTCCGGCCGGAGGGAGAAGGTGCCGTTGCCGGTGGCGGCGACCTCGGGGAGGCCGAAGCCCGCGAGCAGCGCGGCGAGTTGTTCGCTGCGGAGGGCGACTTCCCAGGTGCCGGCGAGGGCGGCCTGCGGGGGGGCGAAAGCGGCCTGGGCCTGCAGGAGAGTTTCCGCCTGACCGCGGCGGAGGAGGCCGAGGCGCAGGGTGTAGGTCTCCTTGCCCTGCGGATCCCGCGTCGCCTGCGCGCCCAGCGTGAGCTGGTCGGGCGGCAGCGCCGGCCCGAGGGCGGCGACCGTCGTTTCCACGGCCACCGCGGTCAGTGCCCGATCCGCGCTCAGCGTGAGGGTGGCCTGGCCGGTGGCCCGGAGGCCCCGGAGCGCGGCCGCGGGGGTCGCGTCCGCAAAATCGAGGGTCCACTCGACCTGGCCGGCGCCGCCGGCGGCGAGGTTGGAGCCCTTGACGTCAAAGGTGGCCGTCTGGCCGTTCCCGAGGGTGGCGCGTCCGGCCACGCTCAGGCGGCCCACGCGCACGTCCACGGGGAGCCGCGCCGGGGCCAGCAGGCCGGCGAACGCTTCCTGGGCCGCCGCGGCGGCTCTGTCGGCGGGCGCCTTGGTCGCCGGAGCGGGGGCCGGGCTCGGAGCGTTCGCGCCTCCCGTTGGCCGCTCCGCGGGTGCGGGCGTCTTTTCCACGACCACGTCCCGGACGGTGATTTCCGCGACGTCCAAGCGGCGGGAACCCAGCCAGCCGGCGAGGGAATGCCGGGTTTCCAGGCTGCCGACTTTAACGATCAGGTCGGGTTGGCGCAGGGTGATCCCCTCCAATCGCGCGGCCCCGAGGCCGGCGGCGACGCGTTCCACCGAGAGCGGCGAGCCCTCCAGGGCGCGGCGGGCCGCCCAGGTTTGGACGGACGGCAGCAACGCGAGGGCCACGAGTCCCGCAACGAGCAGGAATCCGGCTCCGAGGACAAGGAGGACGAGCTTGAGCGGCTTCATCGGTAACCTGACACGGGTTCCTCAATCCGGTGGCGGCGACAAGTGAAATTCCGGCGATTTCGGCATTGAGCCCCGGGCGGGCGTCGCGGGGAATGTCTGCGTCTGCCGCCGCTTCCCGGCGCCGGTCCACCTTGCCCTCTATGTCTCCCGTCCGCGTTCGCTTTGCGCCCAGTCCGACCGGTTTCTTCCACATCGGGAGCGCCCGCACGGCCCTGTTCAACTGGCTCTATGCCCGCCATACCGGCGGCACCTTCATCCTGCGCATCGAGGACACGGATAAGGAGCGCAACCGGGAGGAGTACCTGCAGCTGATCTACCAGAGCCTGACGTGGCTCGGCCTCAATTGGGACGAGGGTCCGCGCTTCGGCGCGAGCGGCGGGGGCGATCACGGTCCCTACCGGCAGAGCGAGCGGGCGGGACTGTACACCGAGTACGTGAACCGCCTGCGCGACAGTGGCCGCGCCTACGAGAAGGACGGGGCCATCTGGTTCCGCCTCGAGGGCGAGCGCCGGGAGGTGTTCGACGAGCACCGCAAGAAGACCGTCACCAAGGTGGACGCGCCGCCGGTGGTGATCGACGACCGGATCCGCGGCCGCGTCGAGCGGGTCGAGGACGAGGACTTCGTGATCGTGCGTTCGGACGGCAACCCGGTGTTCCATCTGGTGAACGTGGTCGACGACATCGCGATGCAGGTCACCCACGTCATCCGCGGGGAGGATCACCTTTCCAATACGAGCAAGCACGTGCGCCTCTACGAGGGTTTCGGCGTGCCGCCGCCGGTGTTCGCCCACATTCCCCTGATCCTGAAGCAGAATGGTCCGGGCAAGATGTCGAAGCGCGACCAAGGGGCGCTGATCGAGGAGTATCAGCGGCGTGGTTACCTCCCGGAGGCGCTGGTGAACTTCCTCTGCCTGCTCGGCTGGAACCCGGGCGACGACCGCGAGAAGCTGCCCTTGGCGGAGATCGTGCGGCTCTTCGACCTGCCGGGCGTGAACCAGAGCAACGCGCGTTTCGACGACCGCAAGCTGGCGCACATGAACCAGACGTACCTCCTTGAGCTCCCGGCGGACGCCTTCGTGGCGCGGGCGCGCGAGCAGTACGGCCGGGCGGGCGAAGCGGGGGCGCCGGCGCTCGCGGCGGCGGCGGATTATTTCCGGGCCGTGGTGCTCCTGTGCCAGCCGAAGCTCAAGGGCCTCGAGGAATTGCCCGCGTATGCGGCGCACTTCTTCACCGAGGACTTCCCGATCGACGCGAAGGTGCGCGAGAAGGTGCTGGCGAAGGGCGACCCATGGGCGCGGCTCGACGAGGTGTTGGCGGCGCTGCCCGGCTTGGACTTCGGTTCCGATCTGGCCCTCGAGGAAGGCATCAAGGCGCTGGCGACGCGCTGCGGTCTGGGTTTCGGGGATTACCAGTCGGTCGTGCGGCTGGCGGTCTCCGGGACGAACGTGGGGCCGAGCCTGACGGGGATGATGCGGGTGCTGGGGCGGGAGCGGGTGCAGGCGCGCCTCGCCCGCCTGCGGTCCACGCGCTGAGCGGGAGCGGGGAAAGGGTTTCGTTTGGTGGGACCGTGGCAAGATGCCCCGGCTACACCGAGCTTCTGGCGGGGCCGGTGTGCGGTGCCGGCGGTCGAGTCCTTCGCGGAACGAGAAGCGGCTGTGCTCGAGCTGAGGACGATCCGCCAAGCTTCATGGTTCGGTCATCCTTCGGTTATTGTTCGGTTAAAATAAAATAAGTACCTGCGGTAAAATAATTTAAGATTTAAAGACCGAGGAATAACCGAAGGATGACCGAAGGATAACTGGAGGATCCTAGGAGGAGGAAGGGTGGAGCAGGGGAGGCGGGAACGGGGGTAGTTACTCCGCAACCCAACTGAGGTCATAGGGTTGCGCATGGCGCCCGGTCTCGAAGGGCCACGCGAGCGGAGCAAGCGCCGCCGCCGATCCTCCCCTTCGAGGCTGCAGGCGTGCCGACCGGTCGCGCCGGGAGTCACGCGGTGAGCGGTCGGAGGCCGAGCGCCACGGCGGCCTCCCGCTGGTGCAGATCATATGTGTAGAGCTCGGTGAACCCGTGGTGCAGCGCCGTGACCAAGTGCAGGCAGTCCGCGGACCGTAACCGCACCGAAGGCGGCAGGGTGGTGAAGGTCTTGGTGCCGGCCTCGATGAGCGCCGAGTCCAGTTCCAGCCACGTCCAGAATCCGCCCACATCGTCGTTCGTGAATTGCCGGACGGCGGCCAGGAACTGCGCGTGGGTCCACAGCCGCTCCCGCCATTGGCGGTGGAAAACGCTCATCAATTCAATGCGCGCGAGTTCGGAGACGAAGACCTGGTCTTCAGCCTCCAGTTTGGCGCGCATCGGCGGTGAATCCGCCTCGGGCAGGTAGAGCTTGGCCGCGGCGGAGGTGTCGCAGAAGATCATCGCGCAACCCCGCGTCAGCGCTCCCCGCGAAGTTCGTCCAAGGCGGCTTGGAGGTGGTTTGCGGGGGCGGACGCCATCAGCGCCTCGTATTCGGGGAGCAGCACGCGCTGCCGCGAAACCGGTCGAACCAAGGCGGGATTCGCCAGGACGGCGACGAGTTCGCCGCGGTCCGTGATCGGCACGGGCCGGCGGGCCGCGCCCGCCCGGCGCACCGACGCGCCCGTGTCATCGTGCAGTTGCTTGACGGTGAGAACGGCGGGGGACGGCATGCCGCGACGGTGGCAGGCGTCGTCGGAGGGTCAAGTGTAACAGAGTCTCCGAGCTCTCTCCGGGGAGGAAGCCGCGGTAGCAACGGCGGTCTGGGCTCGCGGGCGACCGATGGGGTTCCCGCGGCCTACAGGCAGGCGGTGATGCGCGCGAGCAACTCCGGGTAGGAGTTCAGCGCCGGGAAGCGGGGGAACTCACGGACGACGTTCTCCGGAGCGTGGAAGAGGAAGCCGTGGTCCGCCTGCCCGAGCATCGTCGTGTCGTTGTACGAATCGCCGGCGGCGATCACCCGGTAGTTCAGCGACTGGAGGGCGCTGACGGCGCGGCGCTTCTGGTCGGGGAGGCGCAGGCGGTAGCCGGCGATGCGGTCGTTCTCGACCACCAGGCGGTGGCACCAGATCGTCGGCCAGCCCATCTGGCGCAGGAGCGGCTGGGCGAATTGCTCGAAGGTGTCCGAGAGGATGATGACCTGCGTCTGCGCGCGGAGGGCGTGGAGGAACTCGGCGGCGCCGGGCAGCAGGGGCAGGCCGGCGATGACCTCCTGGATGCGCGGCAGGGTAATCCCATGGCGGTCCAAAATGGCGATGCGCTCGCCCATCAGCTTGTCGTAGTCGGGTTCGTCGCGGGTGGTGCGGCGGAGCTCGGGAATGCCGGTGGCCTCGGCCACGGCGATCCAGATCTCGGGCGTAAGGACGCCCTCCATGTCGAGGGTGACGATGCTTTGCTTCACGGGGACGCGGTCAGGTGAGCCAAGGTTCGGCGGCGGCGCCGTCGGCGGGGGGCGTGAGGCGGGCGGCGGCCCGCTTGCTGGCGGCGAGGCGTTTTTCCATGAACGCGGCCATCTTCAGCTTCGCCTCCTCGAGGACATCCGCGGGGGCATGGTGCGGGGTGCCGGCCCAAGCCGGCGGCTGGGGCTCGTATTCGAGGGCCAGCTGGATCGCCTGCGCGGTCCGCTCGTCGCAGGCGGCCCCGACCAGTTGAAAGGCGAAATCGAGCCCGGCCGTGACTCCGGCCCCGGTGAGCCGGTTCCGGTCGAGGACCACGCGGGCATCCTCCGGCACCGCCCCGAAGAGGCTGAGTTGGTCACGCGAGGCCCAATGGGAGGTGGCGCGGTAGCCCTGGAGCAGGCCGGCGGCGCCCAAGATCAGGGAACCGGTGCAGACGGACGTGACCCACTTGGCGCCCTCCGCCTGTCGGCGCAGGAAGTCGAGCGTCTCCTGATCGTCCATCAGGTCGACCTGCCCCGGACCGCCCGGGACACACAGGATATCGAGCTGCGGGCAGTCGGTGAAGGTCGTCGTGGGCGTCAGCTGGAGACCGCGGTCGCTCTCGACCGGATCGGGGTACTTCCAGATGAGGTGGAGCTTGGCGCCGGGAGCACGGGCGAGCACCTCGTAGGGGCCCGTCACGTCGAGCTGGGTGAGCTTGGGGAAGAGGAGGAAGCCGACGTTCATCGCGGGGAGGTGGGGTTCAGGCGCGGGTGGGCGGCTTGGGCGTCCAAGCGTCCTTCAGGGAAACGGTGCGGTTGAAAACCGGACGGCCGGGCGCGCTGTCCTTGGAGTCCGGCACGAAGTAGCCGAGGCGTTCGAACTGGAGGTAGTCCCCCGGCTGGGCGGCGGCGAGGGCGGGTTCGACCACGGCGGTGACGGTCTCGAGTGAGCGGGGGTTCACGTGGTCCCGGAAGTCGCCGCTGGCGGCGGGCTCGGGGACGGTGAACAGGCGGTCGTACAGGCGGACCTCGGCGGGGACGCCGTGGGTGGCGCTGACCCAATGGAGGGTGCCCTTGACCTTGCGGTCGGCGTTCGGTTGGCCGGAGCGGGTGGTGAGGTCGGCGGTGCAGCGCAGCTCGGTCACCTGGCCGGCGGCGTCCTTGATCACCTCCTGGCAGCTGATGATGCAGGCGTACTTGAGGCGGACCTCGCCGCCGGGCTTGAGGCGGAAGAACTTGGGGGGCGGGACCTCGGCGAAGTCCTCGGCCTCGATGAACAGCTCACGGGTCAGCGCGAGGGGGCGGGTGGTGGGGGCCGGGTCCTGCGGATTATTGGTGGCGGTGCAGGCGATCTCCTCGCCGGGGGCGAGGTTGGTGAGGACGATCTTGAGGGGGCGCAGGACCGCGAGGCGGCGGAGGGCGAGGGGGTTGAGTTCCTCGCGGATGGCGTGCTCGAAGAGCGCCAGATCGGTGAGGCTGTCGTACTTGGTGACCCCGACGAGGCTGGCGAGGCGGCGGATGGCGGCGGCGGGGATGCCGCGGCGACGGGCGCCGGAGAGCGTGGGCATCCGGGGGTCATCCCAGCCGGCCACGAGGTTGTCCTCCACCAGCTGGAGCAGGCGGCGTTTGCTGAAGACGAGGTAGCTGATGTTCAGCTTGGCGAACTCGTACTGGTGCGGGAGGGGCCGGGGCAGGTCGAGGCTCTGGAGGATCCAGTCGTAAAGGGGCCGATGGACCTCGAATTCGAGCGTGCAGATGCTGTGGGTGATGCCCTCGATGTAGTCGCTGAGGCAGTGGGCGAAATCGTAGAGCGGGTAGATGCACCAGCGGTTGCCGGCGTGGTGGTGGGCGGTGTGGCGGATCCGGTAGAGCAGGGGGTCGCGCAGCCACACGTTGGGCGACGCCATGTCGATGCGGGCCCGGAGGCTGCGGGCGCCGTTGGGGAACTCCCCGGCGCGCATCCGGGCGAAGAGATCGAGATTCTCGGCGACGCTCCGGTTGCGGAAGGGCGAATCCCGGCCGGGCTGGTCGGGGGCGCCGCGGTAGGCGTCGGTTTCCTCGGGCGTGAGGTCGCAGACGTAGGCCTTGCCGCGGCGGATCAGTTCGACCGCGTAGGCGTGGAGCGCCTCGAAGTAGTCGCTGGCGAAGAAAGCCTCGCGCTCACCGGCGCCGGCGGGGGCGGCCGCGAGGTGGTAATCGGGGGTGCCGGAGCCGGGGGCGGGGGCCGGGGTGGCGCCGCGAGGCTTCAGGCCGAGGCAGTGGTCGGCCCAGCCGGCGATCAGCCACTGCACGTCACGGGAGATCGATTCGACGTATTCGATGTCCTCCTTGGCCGGATTCGTGTCGTCGAAGCGGAGGTGGCAGATCCCGCCGTGCTCGCGGGCGAGGCCGAAGTTCAGGCAGATCGACTTGGCGTGGCCGATGTGGAGGTAGCCGTTGGGTTCCGGGGGAAAGCGGGTGATGATCCGGGCGTGGCGACCGGCGGCCACGTCCGCGGCGACGAGGTCGCGGATGAAGTCGGTGGGTGCGGCGGGGGCCCCGGAGGCGGGAGACTCGGCGGACATTGGGGGCGAGGCTGCGGGCCGGCGCCGGCCGAGGCAACGACGCAGTTGCGGCGGAAGCGGGCGGCGGGCCGTTTCGTAGCTTGACGGTCGGCGCCGCGCCGCGCTTCATCGCGACGCTTCGGCCCTGCGAATGTAGCACAATGGATAGTGTAGTGGCCTCCGAAGCCATTGATCCGGGTTCGACTCCCGGCATTCGCACCAGCCCTCCTTCGCCAAGGCTTCGGAGGGCGCGCCCACGACGGAGTTGAGTTTCGTTGGCGCGCGTCGCGGTACGGATGCACCTCGACGAAGGTGCGGGGTGACGACTCCCTGAAACGAGCGAGCCGCCCCACGGGGGTGGGGCGGCTCGAGATGCGCGGATGAGGGCCGCTTTAGCGGCGGAACATCGGGTCCTGGGGGTTCCCGCCGCTGAGCAGGTAGGCGAGGAGGTCCTGGATCTCCTCGGGGTTGAGGCTGTTGATCAGGCCGGCGGGCATCAGCGAGGTCGCCCACGGGCGGCGGGCGGTGATGTCGGCCGCCTTCACCCGGACCTTTTCGTCGGGCATGAAGGGATTGGCCATCACCAGCACCTCCCCGTTCTCCTCGCCCACGACGCGGCCCACGAGCGGGTCTTCCCCGCGGCGCTCGATCTGTTCGGCGCCGAACTGGTCGCTGATGACCTTGGACGGTTCGAGGATGTTCTCGAGCAGGTCGCGGACGGAATAGCGGCCGCCGGCGCCGGTGAGGTCGGGGCCGACGCCGCTGCCACCCTCGTCGCCGAAGCGGTGGCAGAGGATGCAGGCGGTGGCGGTGTACATCGCCTTGCCCCGGGCGAAGTCGCGGCCGGAGAGCTTGGCGGGCATCAGGCTCACGGCCTCGGCGAGCGTGTACGGCCGGCCGGGGCCTTGCGGCAGCACGGCGGGCGCGGCGAAGGAGGGCGGGGGCGGCTGCGAGAGCGTCTGCAGCGCGGCCCGCTCCGCCTTGTCGGGGACGTTGGCGAGGGACTCGGTGCGGATGTTCTGGATGAAGCCGCTGAAGCTGTTGCCGCCCTTCCAGGTCGCGGTGCGCGGGAACCAGGAGAAGAACTCGGTGCGCAGGCTAGGCGTCCAGCCAGCGGTGGCGTGGCGCAGGGTATAGGCCAGGGCGATCTGCTGGCGATCGGGGCGGGTGGCCTTCACGCCGGTCACGGCCGCCGCGTAGCGGTCATTGCGGGCAATGAGGGCCGCGCCGCCGATCTCCTCGCCGGTCTCGGTGATGGGCTCGGAGACGCTGAGCAGTGGGACGGCCTTGGCGACGGCCTGGCGGGAATCCAGGAAGACGAGCAGGGGGAGCAGTTCCCGGTTCACCAGCGGGTCGGCGTGGGGGAAGAGCGGGTCCAGCTTGGCGGCCACGGTGGCGCACACCTCTGGGGAGGGCTTGCCCATCCGGGCGAACACGAGCTGCCAGGCGCGCAGGAGCGGCAGGCGGAGGCCGGGCTCGATGGTGCGCAGGTCCAGCCGGCCGAGGGCCGCGATGAGGCGCGGCTGCAGCGCCTTGTCGCCGGTGCGGGCGAGCGCGATCATCGCCTCGATCAGGGCCTGCGGCTGCAGTTCGGCGAGCGCGCGGTCGGCCCAACGGGTGGCGGGCTGGCGCTCGAGCACCACGCGGGCGGCGAAGCGGAGGTTGCGGTCGCGGCTGGCGAGGTGCGGCCAGGCGGCGTCGAGCGCGCTGGCCGGGGCGCCTTCCCGGTGGAATTCCTCGAGGGCGCGGCGGGCCTTGGCCTCCGCGGTGGGGGGCAAGGCGCCGACCGGGGCGGTGCTTTCCGGGCCGGTGTAGGTGACGCGATACAGCGCGGACTGGGTGCGGCGGCCGCCCACCGCGAAGTACATCGCCCCGTCGCGCGGGTGGATGATGACGTCCGTGAGCGGGAGGGGTTTGCCGGTGATGAACTCGGTGCGTTCGCCGCGGAAGCCGGCGCCCTCGGGCTTCAGGTGGATCGCGTAGAGGGTGCCGTAGGTCCAATCGGCCGCGAAGAAGGCGCGCTGGAACTTGGCCGGGAATTTGGCGCCGGTGCCGAACACAACGCCCGTGGGGCTGCCCGGGCCGATGTCGACGACGGTGCCGAGACTATCCGCGTAATACTCGGGCCAGCGGCCGGCGCCGCTGCGCCAGCCGAAGTCGCCGCCGCTCACCGCGTGGTTGATGCGGGTGGGCATGTACCAGGGCGTGCCCTGGTCCCACTCCATGTCGGAATCGAAGGTGAACAGCTCGCCGTTCTGGTCGTAGGCGAGGTCGAAGTGGTTGCGGAAGCCGATGGTGAACAGTTCGTAGACCTTCCCCTCGGGGTCGAAGCGCACGATGTGCGATCCGGGGGCCATCCGGCCGCGGGCGTGGCCGCGGGCGTCCCACATGCGGGGCAGGAGGTGGTCCTCGCCCCAGGCGGTCGGGCGGGTCTTTTCCACGGTGGCGGGCAGGTCGGTGAAGTTGCCGAAGGCGGCGGTGATCGTCTTGCCGTCGGGCGAGAGCACGAGCGAGTGGGTGCCGTGCTCGCCGGTGCCCTTGAGGGGGCGCAGGTACTGCACCTCATCGAATTGGTCGTCGCCGTTGGTGTCGCGCGCGCGCCAGAGTCCGGCCCGGGCGCGGTTCTCGTTCACCATGATGTAAAGGCTATCGAAGGCGTAGAGCAGCCCATGGGCGCCGACCTCGAGCTTCTCCACCGGTGCCGTCTTCTCCTTGGCCTTCTCGTTCTTGCCCTTGCGCGGCTCCTCGGGGGGCTGGGCGTCCACGGCCACCCGGTTCAGGTCCAAGTCCAGCTTCTCGACCCGGAGGCCCGCGCTGGTGCCGAGGGGAGGGGGCGTGAAGCGGTAGATGCCGCCGTATTGGTCGGAGGCGAGGATGCGGCCCTTGGGGTCGGTGGTGAGCGAGACCCACGAGCCTTGGTCGGCGCGCGGGACGCTGTAGAGCAGCTCCACCTTGAAGCCGGGTGGGGCGTTGATCGCCGCCGGATCCGCCGGCGGCGGCAGCTCGGCCGGGTTGGGGCGGATCGGATTGGCTTTCTTCTGCTCCGCCGCCGGCAGGGCGGCAGCGGTCAGGGCGAGGAGGGCGGGCAGCAGGCGCATGGAAGGGGAGGGGAGACGAGCGCGGCGAGGTCGCGGTGACGTCAGAACTTCTGGGTGTACGTGAGGAAGAACGAGCGCGGCTGGACCGGCACGTACTGGAGCATCGTATCGCGGCCGGTGGCGGGGAGGGCGGTGTAGCTCTGGCGGTCGCCGGGATTGATGCCCCAGCCGCGCCAGGTCATCACGCCCTCGCTGTCGAACACGTTGTTGATGTTCAGGTTCACCGAGCGGGTGCGCGAGATCGTGTAGCCGGCGGTGAAGTTGAACTGGTTGAAGCGGGGCAGGGTGATCACGTTGGCGATGTTGCCGGCCCGCTCGCCCATATGGCGCCAGGAGAGGTTGGCGAACCAGTCGCGCGTCCGGTAGTCGAGCGTCGTGTTGAGGATGAAGTCGGGGTTGTTGTCGGCCGGTTTGCCGGAGAAATCGAGGTAGCTGTCGTCATCGCGGCCGTTCACGCCGGCGACGAAGACCTTCCAGATGGTGTTGGTGGACTTCTGGGAGGTGAAGACGGTGCGCACGCGCCAGCGCTCGGAGAGCCGGTATTCCCCCTCCAGCTCGAGGCCGTAGGAGGTGACCCGATTGTAGATCGGATCGGGGTAGTAGGGGGTGGTGCCGTCGGCCTCGGTGGCCTGCGGGTTGCTGTTGATGTTGCTGAGGCGGCTCCAGAAGGGCGTGGCGGTGAGCGTGAGGTCGCGGAGCTTCCAGCGGTAGCCGAGTTCCACCTGCTCCACGCTCTGCGGCTTGGGGCGCAGGTTGTTGAGGCGGAAGACGGAGTTGTAGTTGCGGAAGAAGGCGTAATCGGGGGCCTTCTCGCCGTCGGCGTAGCGGAGGTAGAAGGAGTTCTCGTTGTTGATCACGAAATTGGTCGCGGCTGACCACGAGAAGGAGCGGACATTCTTGTCGTAGAACCATTTCGCGGCCGCGTTCGGCACCTGGAAGCGGTTATCGTACATCGTGAGCGGGTTGCCGTCCGCGCCGCCGTAGGTCGCGTCCCAGTTGCCCTGGGGGTTCTGAACGCCGGTCTGATTGAAGCCCTTGACCACGAAGTTTTCCGCGCGGAAGCCCCAGTCGACGCCCCAGCGGGAATTGATGTCCCACTTGTGGCCGAAGAAGGTGGCAAACTGCCGGGCGATGCCCTCGTAGCGGCCATAGCCCACGCCGAGGGCGGTGAAGCCCTCGGGGTTGGTGAGTTGGACCGGGCGGCCATTGAAGCCGAGCACCCCGGCGAGCGTCGCGGCGGGCGTGCCGGCGGGGGCGGTGGTGGCGGTGGCGGGGAGCCAGACGATGCCGACGGGTTGGGGCTGTTCGACGAGCGGGGAGGCGGTGCGGCCGCCGCTCGACTGGCGGTCGGAGATGCCGGCGTAGCCGAAATAGCCGCCGAAGGTGAAGGACATCGCGCCGAGCTTCTTGGTGATGCTCAGCCGCTCCATGATCTCGTCCATATGCTCATTGGCCACGCGGCCATTGTTGGTCCAGAGGGCGTTGGGCAGGATCTGGCCGTTGGGCAGGTTCGCGAAGCGCACGATCTGGCCGGGGTGGGAGAGGGCGTTGGCGTTGACCGTGTAGGAGCCGTTGGAGGTGACCTCGGCCAGGACGGCATTGGTCTTCAGATCGTAGAAGCGGTAGAGGCCCGGGGGGACGCGCCCGTTCAGGGCGGTGCCGCCGCCGCTGAACTGGATGCCCATCGTGCTGAAGAAATTCGGCCACTCGAGGCTGCGGGGGGTGACGCCCGAGCTGGAGTTCCAGTCGGCCCAGTTGCGGCTGAACTTGATGTTGTGGTTCACCGACCAGCCGTTGCCGAACTCGTGCTTCCATTCCGCGCCGAGGTAGCGCTGGCGGGAGCGGACGGCGTCGGCGGTATCGAAGGTCGCGAAGGTCTGGTCCGACTCCCGGGGATACTGGAACGAGGCCTTCGGGAAGAGGTTGGTGCTGAAGCGGCTGAGACCCGGGTACTGCTTCGGATCGACCGGATCGCGGGCCAGCAGGTATTCGTACCAGTGGTTCCGGTCGTCCATGTACTTGCCGTAGAACTTGAGCGAGCCGGCCCCGTAGTCCTTGTACACGTTGCCCCGCACGACGAAGCCGTTGTTCATCGGATAGCCGTCCGCGGGCCGGTGGCCCTCGGCGTAGCGGTAGAAGCCACCGACGCTGTAGACCCAGCCCTTGCCGCCGAGGGGGCCCCCGAGGACGCCATCGACGCGGTAATGAGGTGCACTGCGGCCCTCGAGGCCATAGCGGGCGCGGAGTTCGCCGCCGAAGCGGGAGGGACCGAGGCGGCTGATGTAATTGAAGGCGCCGCCCGGGGAATTCGAGGAGGTGATGGAGGCGCTGCCGCCGCGGACGGCCTCCACGCGCTGGAGGGTGGCGTCGGGACGATTGAAGTACGAGGCGTTGTAGTTGCCGAAGGCGATGTTGGTGATGGGGAGCCCGTCCTCCTGCATCGAGACGTAGTATTGGCCGGTGGCGCCGTCGCTGCTGTCGGCGGAGATGCCGCGGGAATAGACCATGCCCCGGATTTCGCCGAGGGAGGAGTTCACGAAGACGCCGGCGACGTTGAGCAGGAGGTCATCGGCGCTGAGCGGCACCTGCTCGGCGATGAGCGAGGCTTCGACCGCGGTGATGGCGGTGGTGGCCTTCTTGGCTTCGGTGGCGTTGAAGACGCCGGTGACCACGAACTGGTCGAGCTTGAGGGCGGCCTCCTTGTCGGTGGCAGAGGGCGCCAGGTCGCGGGGGGCGGTCTGGGCGAGGAGCGGCGTCGCGCAGAGGGCGACTAGTACCAGCAGCAGGGGATGACGGGGTGGCATGAGGAGAGCAGGGCGGGGGTAAAGCCGGATGCGGGGCCCCAAAGGCGGCGCCGCAGCGTTGGGGAGCACAGCGAAAATCCGCGGGAGGTGAACTCGAATCTGTGGGGAGTCGGGCGGAGCAGACGCCCGCGGCGTGATTCCGCGCGCGTCCGGGCCAGCGTGGGCGCCACCCGCCCGCGGTGGGCGCATCAGAACTGGAAGGTCGAGCTCAGGCTCCAGCGGCGCGGGGTCTGGAGGATCACGCGGTAGGCGCGGACCTGGTCCGCATCGACGACGATCGGATCGTCCTCGTCCCAGAGGTTATCCACGTTCAGCTGCAGGCGGACCCGCACCTTGTCGCCTAGGCGGAAGTTCCGTGCCGCCATCACGTTGACGAGCGTGTAACCCGGCCCGAACAGCGGCGCGTTGTTGCGGGTGCTGTCATAGCCGACCACGCCCGGGCCGCGGTAATTGAAGCCGCCGCCCACGGTCAGGTCCCGCCACCAGCCCGTCCCGGGACCGAAGGTGTAGGTGGTGAAGAAATTGCCGTTGTAGCGGCGCAATTGGCGCCGGCTCTGGCCTTCGGCCTGGCGGAAGCCGACGTAGAGGTCGTCGATCACCCGGATGGCCGTCCCCACGGTGGAAGGTTGGCCGGTGGTGCTGTCGGTCACGGGCACGCCGGCGGCGCCGGTGGCGAGGGGCAGGGCCGCGTTGCGCTGCCAGAGGGCGCGGTTGGCCTCCACGTAGGCGCCATTGCGAGGCTGGATGTTGGCAGTGACCTGTTCGGTTTCCGAGAAATTGGCGGACAGACGCCATCCGCGGAGGGGATTGGCGGTGAGTTCGTACTCGAAGCCTTCGCCCGCGGTGCTCTGGCTGTCGCGCGACGAGGCAAGGACGGAGCGCTCGATCTGGCCGAGGGACTGCCAGATGGCGTTGATCGCGTTGATGTAGGCGTTGTCGCGACCGACGGAGGTGTTGTTCTCACTGGTCCGGTACTGGGCGATGCTGGCGCTGATCCGGTTGTCGAAGAGGCTCAGGCGCAGGCCGAAGTCCTCGCCCTGCCCCTCGCGGTTGCCCAGCAGGCGCTCGTTGATGTCGAGGTCCGACTGCGGCACGAAGTTGTTCGCATTATTGTAGAACACCGAGAGCCAGGAAGTCGCATGGGCGACGACGCCGTAGGTGCGGGTATCGCCCATGGCGTGGGCCGACCTGGGGTCCCGGATGCGCCGCGGGAAGGTGCGGGTCACGGGATCGCGATCATCGTTGAGGTTGCCGTTGCCGTTGAGGTCCGCGGTGCTGCCCCAGGTGCGCTGGCGGTCGTTACGCAGGCCGCCCGTGAGCACGAGGCGCTCGCGGAGCAGCTTGCTCTGGAAGGCGACCATCTTCGAGTCGGTGCGGCTGAGGTCGTCGCGCGCCGCATCGCGGATGCGGGCCAGCCCGGAAACGACGCCGTTGGCCCTGATGGGGTGGAGCCGCGGGTCGTGCATGCCCCGGAGATTCGGGTCGGAGGTGGAGAAATCCAGGTAGCTGCGGCGGCGGATGGCGTTGTTGGCGTTGGTCAGGTCGCGGGGATAAAGCGTGCTGCCGTCGGGGGTGAGGTTGACCTCGTCAAAACCGTCGTCACGGCCGAGGTTCTCGCGCCGCGACCACAGGGCGGCAAAGGTGTGCCGGCCCAGCCAGTCGCTGCGGCGGCGGAGATCGAGATCGTAGCTGCCGGTGAGCCGGTAATCATCGCGCACCTGGTCGCGCAGGCTGACCTGGAGCTGGCCGTCGGTATAGAAACGGCCGGCATTGGGGTTGCGTTGGCCGTTGGGCAGGAGGGCGTTCACGTCGACGCGGAGGGCGACATCATTGAAGACCTGCGGGCGGTATTGCTCGCGCTGCTCCGATTGGCGGTTGAACGCGGCTTCGAAGGCCAGCGCGCCGACGCGCTGTTCGACGAAGAAGGCGTAATTCGAGTAGTAATAGTCTCCGCGGAATCCCGGTCCCGTCACGGAGGTGCTGCGCGGGACGATGCTTTCGTCGAGGATCGCGGCGGTGTTGTTGCCGAGCCCGGGCGCGGAGGGGCCGGTATTCGATATTCGGCTGCCGAACCAGGAGATGGGACCGAGTCCGGAGAAGGGATCGAAGATCCATTGCCGGCTGGAATTGGCGCCGGTGCCCGGGGCCGCTTGGCCGTAGGTTTGCGACAATTGGCGGCCGCTCGTAACCCAGCCGAGGTAGCGCTCCTGCGCGGGCCAAGGCTGGGTCACGACCTGGTTCACGTCGCCGTACTCACCATCGAAGCGGATTTCCGTGTTCCGCCACGGGCGGTAGGTCACCGCCAAGGCCGCGCCGGTGCGCGTCTGGCCGAGGAATTCCCGCCAGTCCGCCTTGTCCTGGAAGAGCAGGTTGGCCCGGATGGCCAGTTTTCCGGGGATCAGGGTGCGGGCCAAGTCGAGTTCCGCCCGTTGGTCGTGGAAGCTGGCGGCCCGGAAGCGGAACTGATCGATCGCCGCGCCGATTCGCGCGCGCTTCGTGCTGGTGTTCAGGATGCCGCCGGGGCCGCCGATGCCGAAGAGGATGGAGTTCGGTCCGCGGGAGAAGTCGATCCGCTCGATGTTATAGCTGTCGCTGGAGAGCGCCCAGCCGAAGTAGTTGCGGCCGAGCGACGCGCCCGTGAAACCGCGGAACTGCACGAGCACATCATTGCTGGTGATGGCGTTTCCGGTCTGATCCGTGAGATTCTGCCCGCCATTGAGCGAGTACTCGAGCGCCTGGGTGACGTTGATCGCGCCAATATCGTCAAGAAAGTCCTTGGTGAAGACCGAGATGGCGGCCGGGGTGTCGCGGAGCGCGGTGTTCAGCCGGCTGCCGGCCAAAGTGTTGGAAGCGGTGTAGCCCTGATCCTGGGCGGCATTCACCTCGAAGGGAGAAAGGACGACCGCCGGGGCCGCGTCAGCTGGCCTCGCTGCCGGTGTCTGGGCGAAGCAGGCGACGAATCCGGTGGCCAATAAACCGACGGTAAGCGCCAGCGGGGCGACGGGTGAAACGGAACGAATCGTCGGAGATGGGGCGGAGGGGGGCATGGGGTAGGGCAGGAGGGATTGCGGTCCGGACACCGGGAGCGGGCAAGTGGCTGTCTTCTGCCGCCGCTCGATTGGAAATGGGCCAGGGAGTGCGCGGATTTTATTCTGTGGGGAACTGCAATGGTCGGGGTAGCAAGCTGCTAGACGCCGGTGACCACTTGTGCACACGAGCGCCGATGGCTGCACGAAGTGCGGGCCCGCGATGCCATCTCGCTCGCGCGGTGCGGCCGCCCACGGGGCCCGCGCGTGGCGGCGGAAGAGGACCAACGCGGAAGGCAAGGGAGCCGTCCGCGTTGGCGCGCTCCGGGTCGCTTAAGGCAGCGTCTTCAGCTGCACGTCCTTGAACTGGACGGTCATCGGGGGACCGGTGTGCAGCTGGAAGGCGATCACGCCGTCCTTGGCGCCGAGGGTGGCGTCGGTGTCGGTGACTTCGGCGGTGAGCTTGCCGTTGAGGAAGTGCTGGAGGCGGTTGCCGTTGGCGATGACGACGAAGTCGTTCCATTCCCCGAGCTTGTAGGCGGCGAGGATGTCGGCGGGCGGGGTGGCGCCGGGGAGCTTCTCGACGGCGGTCTGCTGGCGCTTGCCGCCCTTTTTCTTCGCGTCCGGCACCTCCGTGGTGGCGCCGAGGCGGACCTTCTCACCGGGACCCATCACGATGCCGCGGCCCTTTTCCTCATAGAGCATCCCGGCGTACTTGCCGGTGGAGTCGATGTCGGCCTGGTAGCCGCCGACGGAGAACGTGGCCGCATCGAGCACCTTGCTGCGGTACTGGATGCCGGAGTTGGCCTGGTTGCGGTCGTTGTTCGGGGTGAGCTTGAACTTCACGCGCAGCTCGAAGTTGGCGGGCTTGGCGCCCTGATAGACGAGAAACGTGTTGGCCTTGAGCGCCGGAGCGGTCTCGGCCGTGGTCTGGCCGGTGAGGGCGCCGTCCTTGACGGACCAATATTGGCCGAGGCCGGACCAGCCGGTGAGGGTCTTGCCGTCGAAGAGCGGCTTGAAGCCGGCGTCGGCGGCGAAGGCGAGCGGGGTGAGCGCGAGGGCGGTGAGGAGGCGGAGGGATTTCATCGTGGGAGCAGGGAGATTACTTCTTGGCCGGGGCCTTCGGGGGCAGGGGGGGCGGGGTGCCGCCCGGCGGCACGGTCCGGCCGAGCGCGTAGTCCGCGGGGCGGAGTTGGTAGCGGAAGGCGCGGAATCCGTAGGCCCGCGGCTCGTAGGGATCCACCGGGGTCACGTCCGCCTTGGCCGGCACCTCGAGGCCGAGGCCCCAGAAGACGGCGTTCACGACCAGCCGACGGAGGCTTTCGTCGCGCAGGTCGGTGGCGGCGCCGAGGGTGGTGGTGAAGACGCGGTTGGTCGTGCCGGCCTCGTTGCGGAAGAGGCGGGTCCACGCGACGGGCATGGCAGGGTCGTTGACGCCCTGCGGCTGCTTGTCGGTCGCGCGGGGCTTGCGGTGCTCGGCCGGGGCGTCGCCTGGATTCATCCCGCGGAGGACGAGGCCGCGGAGGAGGAGGCGCGCGTCGGCGGGCGGATAGGCCTCGTAGACGTCGCTGTCCCCGAAGATCGGCCCGACGCCGCGCAGCAGGGGATCACCGGCGGCACCGTCGGCGACGACGGTGCGGGTGGCCTCGGCCTTGTGCTTGCCCCAGTGGGTGACCCACGTCTCGCCCAGCACGTGCTTGCCGAAGCCGCCGGGCCAGGGAGCCTTGCTGTTCCAGCTGTAGGTGGCCCAGCGGGAGGAGGCGGGAAAGTTGAAGGCGTGGGTTGATGTCCGGAGGGCGATCAGGGGCACGCCGCGGTGGAACGCCTTGACGAAGCGCTCCATCGCCTCGTCGGGCCATTGCCGGAACCGCAGGGCCAGCACGAGGGCGTCGGCCGAGTCGAGCGCGCCGGAATCGGCCAGCGAACGCTGGTTGTCCGGGTTGATGGTGCCATCGGGGTCGAGGGCGAACAGGACCGTGCAGCGGAAGCCGTGGCGCTGGCTGAGGACCTTGGCGAGCATCGGCAGCGCCTCCTCGCCCCGGTACTCCTCGTCGCCGGAAAGCAGGACGATGTGGCGGCCCTGGGTGGGGATGCCGCCGGGCGGCTCAAACGTGAGGGACGTGAGCGCCGCGGCAACGCCGGGCAGGAGGCAGGAGAGCGCAAGCAGGCGGAGCAGCATGGGGGGAGGGGGGGCTGGGCCGGCGGGGGAGCGCCGGGAAGAAAGGGGGACCGCCGGGGCGGCGGGGCGGGCGGCGCGGGGTGGTCGCCACCCGCGGCCGCCGTTCCCGGCGGGGAGGCGCTCAGGCCTGCTTCACCTTGACCCACTTGCGGGCCTTGGCGGAGGCGAGCACGGCGTCGACGACGTAGTCCGTCGCGAGGCCGTCGCGGAAGTTGGGCGTGCAGCCCTTCCCGCTCTCAAGGCCCTGGATGAACTCGACCATCGCGTGGATGAAGCTGTGTTCGTAGCCCAGCTGGAGGCCGGGGACCCACCACTTGCCGCAGTAGGGATGGTCGCCGTCCGAGACGTGGATGCTCTTCCAGCCGCGCTCCGGGCCCTCGTCCGCGTGGTCGAAGATCTGCAGCCGGTGCAGGTCGTGCAGGTCCCACTTCAGGCTCATGTGTTCGCCGTTGATCTCGAACGTGTAGAGCGCCTTGTGGCCGCGGGCGTAGCGGGTGGACTCAAACAGCCCGAGGGAGCCGTTGTTGAAGTGACAGTGGAAGAGGCAGGCATCGTCGATGCCGACCTTCTGCACCTTGCCCGTGAGGTTGTGCTTCCGCTCCTTGACGAACGTCTCGGTCATCGCGCTGACGTCCTTGATGCCGCCGTTCAGCCACAGCGCCGTGTCGACGCAATGGGCCAGCAGGTCACCCGTGACGCCGGAGCCGGCGACGTTGACGTCGAGGCGCCAGAGGCCGGTGCCGCCCTGGGGGAGCTCGGGGTTGATGGTCCAGTCCTGGAGGAAGTTCGCGCGGTAATGGAACACGCGGCCGAGCTTGCCGGCGTCGATCAGGTTCTTGGCGAGCACCACCGCCGGGCAGCGGCGGTAGTTGTACCAGACCATGTTCGGCACCTTGGCCTTCTCGATGGCCTTCACCATCACCTCGGCCTGCTTCGCGTTCATCGCGAGGGGCTTCTCGCAGAGGATCATCTTGCCCGCCTTCGCGGCGGCGATGGCCTGCTCCGCATGGAGGTTGTTGGGCGTGGCGATGTCGATGACGTCGATGTCGTCGCGGGCGATGAGCTTCTTCCAGTCGGTCTCGGTGGACTTGTAGCCCCAGCGGTCGGCGAACTCCTTCACCTTGGCCTCGTCACGTCCGCAGACGGCCTGCGGGACGATCTCGTAGCTCGAGGGGAAGAAGTGGTTGACCTGATGGAAGGCGTTGCTGTGGGCGCGCCCCATGAAGCTGTAGCCGATGAGGCCGACGCGGAGTTGTTTCTTGGGCATGGGTAGGGTGATTGGGAGGAGTGAGGGTGAAGCGCGAAGACGCCAAGGAGCGCGAAGTTTGGCCCAGAAAGGCAGAGAGGGTTCCTCGGTCTGGCTTGGGCGTTTCTTGGCGAGCCCTTCGCGTCTTTGCGCTTCGGAGTGAGGATTTAGCCGACCCAGCCGTGCTGGTTCCGGACCTCGATCATCGCGGCGAGGATGTCGTTCCAGGTCTGCTGCTTCATCAGCACCTCGTTCGGGAACATGCAGCCGTCCCAGCAGATGTGCTTCATCTTCTTGGTCACCTTGCCCTGCTTGTCGCGGAGCCAGTAGCCGGAGTCGCGGACACTGTTCAGCTTGCCGCGCGGATCGGTTGCGAGGCAGTGCTTGCCGGTCTTCTCGTGGTCGCCCGAACCGAAGACGGAGCCGTCGTTCTGGGCGACGTGGAAGTCGATCGTCCACGGCCGCAGGGCGTCGGTGAGCTTGGTCATCGCCTTGTGGAATTCGGCGGGCTCGTAGTGGTATTTCTTCGGGACGAGGCGGTGGGCCTCGGCGTTCGCGCCCAGCGTGTAGAGGTGGGTGTGCGACATGTCGGCCTGGAAGCCGACGACCTTGGGCATCCCGACCTCCTCGAGGAGGTTCACCATGTTCTTCCACGAGTGCATCCCGCCCCAGCAGATCTCGCCCTCGGCGGCGAGGCGTTCGCCCTCGCCCTTGGCGATCTTGCCGGCCTCGCGGAACGTCTGCGCAATCAGCTTGGTGCAGCCCTTCGGATCCTTGTCCCAGGCGGTGACGCTGGTGGCGCTATCGATGCGCACGATGCCGTAGGGGCGCACGCCGAGCTCCCGCAGCCGGCGGGCGATGCGGATGGCCTTGCGGACGTGGCTGACGAAGTTGGCGCGCGCCTTCTCGTCGCCGCCGGCGGAGGCGTCGAACCACACCGGGGCGTCGACCGAGCCCACCGCGAGGCCCTTGGCCTTGATCTTGGCCGCGAGCGCCTTGATGCCGTCATCGGAGATGTCGATGTCGGTGTGCGGATTGTAGAGGAAGAGGTCGACGCCGTCGAACTTCACGCCCCCGACCTCCGCCTTGGCGGTGAGGTCGAGCATGGTGTCGAGGTCGATGAACGGTTCCGCGCCAGGGCTGCCCTTGCCGACCAGGCCGGGCCACATGGCGTTGTGCAGTTTCGGGTAGTTGTTGGAGGACATGGGGGAGGGGGGGAGGGTGACGGGGAAGTAGCGAGTAGCGGGTAGTGAGGAGCGGGTAGGGGGGAGTGAGTAGCGAGTAGTGGGTCGTGAGGAGTAAGTAGCAGAGAAGGACCGGTGGTATAGAGGAGTGGGCGGCGGCCGTCGGATTGAATGCTCGCTACCCACTACTCGCTACCCGCTCCTTCCAGGACCCGCTCCTCGCTCCTTTCCGCTCAGAACTTGTTCTTGCGGTAGGCGCCCATCGCGGGGGCGTCGGGGTTGACCTCGGGGCCGAAGTACCGGAGGCAGACGAGGGGCTCGGTGCTGCTGGTGTTCTCGAAGGTCACCCCGGCCTGGGCGCCGGCCTCGGTGCAGAAGTACTCGTCCTCGGTCAGCTCGGTGAAGCGGATGAGCTTCGGCGAGTTGAGCGGCTGGCCGTTGATGCGGCCGCTGCCCTGAACGCAGATGAGGCCGTAGGCGCCGTTGTCCTTCACGGTGCACTTCGTCCCCGGCTCGACCGTCAGCTCCTTCGCGGTGAACAATTGCTCGCCGTCGATGCGGCCGTAGACGATCCAGCGGTCGACCCAGCCCTCGGCGCGGGTGTCCGCCACCGGCACCGGCTCGAGGTAGTGGTTATCCTTGAAGTTCGGATCGACGTTCTTCTCCCAGTCGAGCTGGTCGACGATGAAGTCGACATCCTGGTGCTTCGCCTTGGGCATGTCCTTCACCAGGAGCGACCACGGCACTTCGCGGCCCTCGACGAGGTTCTGGTACATCCCGAACACGTCGGAGCCCCATTGGGGCTCATAGGTGCAGAGGGAGCCGGGGGCGTGGAGGATGCAGGGGTCGATCAGCCAGCCGCTGCCGGGCTTCAGCCGGTAGGCCTTCGAGAGGTCGAGGATGCCGTTGTCGCCCTTGTTCCAGTTCCGGATGCACTGCCGCACCTGTTCCTTGGTGGTGCCCGGCTCGAGGCCCATGAAGGTGTAGGGGAAGTTGTTGCCGACGTTGTTGTGCTGGGGCGGGAAGTAATAGGACTCCGGCTTGCCCTCCTGCCCGACCAGCTTCGCCTGCTTGGCGCTCTGGTGCATGTGGTGCGGGATCGGCCCCATGTTGTCGAAGAACTTGGAGTAGACCGGCCAGCGCTTGTACTTCTTCCAGATCGCGGAACCGACGAGGATGGCGCCGGTGTCGGCGACCGCCTGCTGCAGGGTGAAACGCTTGTTGCCGACGACGCACCAGCTCAGGCCTTCATCCCACGCGCGGCCTTCGTTGGCCGTCGGCGTGGTGGAGGCGAACCAGCGTTCGTCGATGCCGCCGCGGTTGAGGCCGTAGGCATAGGTGTCGTCGGGGTGCAGCTTGATGCGCAGGCCGGGCTGCAGGAACGAGCGGGGCACCCAGGCGGGCGCGAGGCGCAGGAGCCCGCCGGTGTCGGCGAGCGCGCCCTCGACGAGGGAACGGGTGTTGGACTTGACCGTCTTCAGGTCGGCGGTGGTTTTCGGCATGGGAAAGGGGGCGGGTCTCGGGGGCGGGGTCCGTCCTGAGCGGAAGGCGTCGAGGCGGGGGAGGTCAACCGCCTAGTGGCGGGGGGCGCGCATTTTCGCCGGGTGAGGCGAGGGTGGCGCGCTCAGTCGTTGAAGGCCTGCCGCGAGTGGTGCGTGAGGTAGGCCGCGATCTCGGCGGTGAAGAGCGCCCCGAACTCCGCGCGCTTCCGCTCGCCGATCCCGGGGATGCCCTCCAACTGGGCGTCCTCCACGGGGTAATGCCGGGCCATCGCCCGCAGGGTGTTGTCGCCGAAGATGATGTACGCGGGCACCCGCCGCTCGTCCGCCAGCTGCTTCCGCAGGGCGCGCAGGCGGGCGAAGAGGATCTCGTCGCACTCGATCTCACCCGCCCGCCGCGCCGCGGACCGCCGCGCCTGCGGGAGCGCGAGGGGCTTGGTCAGGGTGACCGGGGTGCGTTGCCGCAAAGCGTCCCGGCCGGCCTCGGTCAATTCGAGGGTGGCGAACTCGCCGGACGCCACCTGCAGCAGGCCGAGGCGCAAAAGTTCGCGGCCGACGCCCGCCCACTGGCTGCGGTCCAGTTCGGTGCCGATGCCGTAGGTCGTGAGGCGGTCGTGGCCCCAGCGCCGGATCTTTTCCGTGCCGGCGCCGGTCAGGACCTCGATCACGTGGTTCAGGCCGACGCTGAAGCCGCTGTGCCGGATGATCCGGTAGACGCACGAGAGGAACTTCTGCGCCACCAGGGTGCCGTCGTAGGTTTCGCGCGGCTCGAGGCAGTTGTCGCAGGCGCCGCAGGCGGCCTCCGGGTAGGTCTCCCCGAAGTAGGCCAGCAGTTCGCTCCGGCGGCAGCCCGCGCTCTCCGCGAAGTGCACGATCTGGCGCAGCTGGGTCCGCGCCACCTGCTGCTCCTGCGCATCGGTGATCTCGTCGAGGAAGTGCGTCTGCTTGGCGATGTCGCCGGGACTGAACAGCAGCAGGCAGTCCCCGGGTAGTCCGTCGCGTCCCGCGCGGCCGGTCTCCTGGTAGTAGCCCTCGATGTTTTTCGGCAGGTCGTGGTGGATCACCCAGCGGACGTTCGGCTTGTTGATCCCCATCCCGAAGGCGATCGTCGCGCAGATGATGCGGGTCTCGTCGCGGAGGAACGCCTCCTGGTGGCGGGCGCGGGTCTCCGGGTCGAGGCCGGCATGGTAGGGACGGGCGGAGAAGCCGCGACCGGCCAAGGCCTCCGCCACCCGTTCGGTGGCGGCCCGGCTCGCGCAATAGATGATGCCGCTGTCCCCCTCGCGCTGGCGCACGAAGGCGATCACCTGCTTCAGGGGTTCGTCCTTGGGCAGCACCCGATAGGTCAGGTTGGGCCGGTTGAAGCTGGCGACGAACACCTCCGGGTCGCGCAGGCCGAGCTGCTGGACGATGTCCTCGCGCACGCGCCCGGTGGCCGTGGCGGTGAGCGCCATCATGGGCACCTCCGGCAGGGCCGCCCGCAGCCGGCTGAGCTGGCGGTACTCCGGGCGGAAGTCGTGGCCCCATTCGGACACGCAGTGGGCCTCGTCGATGGCGATCGCGGTGACGTTCCAGCGGCGCAGGTTCTCTTCCCAACCTTCCAGCAGCAGGCGCTCCGGGGCCGCGTACAGGAGGCGGAACTCGCCCCGGTGCAGGCCGCGCAGGCGTGAACGGGCCGTCTCCGCGTCGAGGGTCGAGTTGAGGAAGGTCGCGGCGACGCCGCTCGCCTGCAGGGCGTCGACTTGGTCCTTCATCAGGGCGATCAGCGGGGAGACGACGACCGTCAGGCCGTCGCGCGCCAGCGCCGGCAGCTGGAAGCACAACGACTTGCCACCCCCGGTGGGCAGCAGGGCGAACACGTCCTGCCCGGCGAGCGCGGCCGAACAGATCTCGCGCTGGAGCGGGCGGAAGGACGAGTAGCCGAAGGTGGTGCGGAGGATCAGGTCGAGGTCGGACACGGAAAGGGGTGCGTCAGCGGCCCGCGGCCTGGCGGGCCTCGGTGAGGGCGGCGCGGACGTCCGCCCGCCCTGGTTCGTCGCGCGCGAGGCGCTCAAGGTGGGGGACCGCCTCCGCCGCGCGTCCGGTGCGCAGCAGGACGAGGGCGAGGGCGCGCCGCGATTCCCCAAAGCCCGGATCCGCGACGAGGGCCTCGCGCCAGGCGGCGAGGGCGGCCTCGACGGCGTCCTGCTCGAGCAGGAGGTTGCCGAGGTTATGGCGTGGGCGGGGGTCCCGCGGGCGGAGGGCGGCGGCGGCGGCGAAGTGTTCCCGGGCCTCCATCCGGCGCCCGGCCGCCAGCGCTTGCCGGCCGAGTTCCCCGCGAACCTCGCCCAGGGCGAGCGGGGTGGGGGCGTGGTCGGGCGCGCGGGCGAGGTTGGCCTCGAGGAGGGCGCGGGCCTCCTCCGCCCGGCCGAGGCGCAGGGCGCAGAGGGCGAGGTTGTGGCGCGTGTCGGGATCGCCGGGCCGAAGGCGCTCGGCGGCGCGGAAATGCGGCTCCGCCGCCGCCGGATCTCCCCGGGCGAAGATCGCCTGCCCGAGATTGTGGTGGGCGCGCGGATTATCCGGCCGGCGGGCGGCGGTCTTGGCCCAGAGGGTCACTTCGTCCCGGTAACTCCCGTGGCGGGCGGCGGAGACGCCGGTCAGGACCAGTGCCGCCGCTCCGGCCGCGAGGCCCCCGCCGAGCGGCGCGCGTCGGCACGCCCAGGCCACCAGCACCGCCACCGGGGCCGCGAGGGCGAGATACATCCGGTGGTCCGCGATCGTCTGGGAGGCCACCGGCACGAGACTGGAGGACGGGGCCAGACTCAGGAAGAACGCGCCCCCCGCGAAACCCAGGGGATGCCCGCGCCAGACGCCCCAGACGGAAGCCGCCAGCAGGGCGAGGACCAGGCCGCCGGGGACCAAGGCGCCGGGCAGACTCGCGACCACGGGCCCGTGGTCGAAAACCAAGGGGTGGGGCCAGAGCACGTGCCAGAGGTAGCCCGCCACGGCTTCCCCTTGGGTCAGGAGGTAGGCGCCCACGCCGATCGGGCTATCCCACCCCGCGGTCCCGCCGCGTCCGGCGCCTGCGGCGACGAGCGCCGCGAGGGGAAGCCAGCCGGCGGCCAGAGCCAGATAGTAGCCCCGGCGCGCCCGCCAGACTGCCCGCCACGAATCCACCACGAAGCAGCGGTCGTAGAGCGCCACCAGCAGGGGCAGTCCCGCCGCGCTCTCCTTCGCCAGGAGGGCCGCCCAACCGGCCGCTGCCGACGCGACCAGCCAAGGTCCCGGCCGGGAGCTCTCCATTCCGCGCGCAAAGGCCGCCAGCGCCGCGAGCATCCCCAGGCCCGCCAGCACCTCGGCACGTTGGACGACGTACACCACCGCGGACAGCGCCAAGGGATGGACCAGCCAGATCAGGGCGGCCAAGGCCGCCGTTCGCCCCGCGGCGGCCGGTGCCCAGTGCAGGCGGACCAAGGTGCGCCGGACCAGTCCGGCCAGCACCGCCGCGGCTCCGGCGTGCAGCAGCGCATTGACCAAGCGCAGCGCCACGGGGGAGGCAAGGTCGACGGCGGCCTGCAGGCCAAAGGACCACGCGGCCAAGGGGCGGCCGCGCAGGGTTTCACCCGGATCCGCGCCGGGGCGCCACGCTTCCATCCATCCAGCCGGTCCGGCGATCTGGCGCGCGAGGTCCAGGGCCGGCCCGTCGTCCAGCACCAGGGGCCCGGGCAACGCGGGAAGCACGGCGAACGACAGCAGGACGATGGCGGCGGCGCCCCAGGCCAGCCGCGGGCCGTCCGCTCCGGCGGAAGGGCCGGGCGGCGGGGACGGGCGGGGGACGGAGGGCATCGGGGCGGCGAGGCAAGGGGGCAGGGGAGCGCGAGGGAAACTTTTTCGCGGCGGATTGGCGTCAAGTTACGGTTGGGTCAAAGCCGGCGGCCCCCGGAATCGCGCCGCCCGCTGCCTTGACTCCCCAGAGGGCGGAGGCTCACCTAGCGGTTTGGGCCTACACCGAACCAAACCAAGCGCATGCAAACTCCGTTCCTCCGACCTCTGATCACGTTGCTGACCCTCTGGGCCGGCTTCCTCGTCCCGTCCGCGCGGGCGCAGCTCACCACCGCCGGCGTCTCCGGCCTGGTCCGCGACACCACGGGCAAGCCCGTGGCCGGGGCGACCGTCAGCGCCGTCTACACGCCGACCAACGCGCGTTTCTCCGCCGTCACCTCGGAGGGTGGCCGGTACAACCTGCGGGGTCTTCCTGTCGGCGGGCCCTACTCCCTGACCGCCACCGCGGCCGGCTTCAGCGGCACCCCCTCCTCGGAGGTGTTCACCCAGCTGGGCACGGACATTGACGTGAACATCACCCTCAAGTCGGATGTCGTCGTCCTCGAGCGCTTCGTCGCCACGGCGTCGAAGTCCGACCTCGACGGCTCCGCCACCGGTGCGGGCGTCACCCTCTCGTCCGAGCGCCTCGAGTCCCGCCCGACCTCCGAGCGCTCGCTGGCGGACATGATCAGCGCCTCCCCGCTGGTCACCCTGCGCGAGACCTTCGGCGACCGCGAGGAGTCCCAGATCACCGCGCTGGGCCAGAACAACCGGTACAACTCGATCCAGATCGACGGCTCCCGGATCAACGACCTCTTCGGTCTGAATGGCACCGGCCTGGCCTCGTTCTTCAATCCGCTCTCGCTCGACACCATCGAGCAGCTGGCGGTGCAGGTCTCGCCCTACGACGTCCGGCAGGCCGGCTTCACCGGCGCCTCGATCAACGCCGTCACCAAGTCCGGCACCAACCAGTTCCGCGGCTCGGTCTACACCTACTTCCGCGGGGACGAGCTGCTCGGCTTCAAGCTGCAGGGCTACAACCCGCGCGAGAACGCCCTCAACGGCACCAAGTTCACGCCCCGCCTGGAGCGCCAGACCCTCGGCGCCACCCTCGGCGGCCCGATCCTGAAGGATCGCCTGTTCTTCTTCGTCTCCTACGAGGACTTCGAGAGCACCAGCGCCGGTCGCGACCCGCTCTTCCTCACCGGCCAGGAGTCCCAGATCCTCCAGCGCCTCGGCCAGATCTCCCAGGCCGCGGGCCGCACCATCAACTGGGGCGGCGCCGTCACCGGCCAGACCGCGAACATCGCCACGGACAAGAAGTTCAGCGCGAAGGTCGACTGGAACGTCACCGCGGACCACCGCCTGAGCCTCCGCTACACCACCACCGAGGGTGAGGTGCCGCAGTTCGGCAATTTCGCCAGCTCCTCGCTGACCTTGAACGGCGTCTCCGCCGGCATCACCACCTCCTCCGACGGCCACTTCTACGCTCAGACCCGCGAGGAGAAGACCATCGCCGGCCAGTTGAACAGCCAGTGGACCCGCAACCTCTCCACCGAGCTGAAGTATTCCTCGACCAAGCAGGACCAGCAGACGCCCCTCAACACCGTCTCCCCGATGATCCTCATCGCGGGCGTCACCGGCGTGAACCAGGTCAACGGCTCGACCATCACCAATGGTGGCTACGTCGCCGGCACCGAGCAGTTCCGCCATGGCAACGTGATCGCGGTGGATAGCCAGCAGATGAGCGCGATTGCGACCTACAGTTGGAAGAACTTCGTGTTCTCCGGCGGTTTCGAGCGGGAGCAGACCGACTTCTACAACCTGTTCCGGCAGGGCTCCTACGGCCGCGTCGCCTACCGGACGTTCGCGGACTTCCTCGCGGACACCAACGCGGTCATCGAGCGCAACGCCTACGACCCGGCCGCCCGCCCGGTCGCCGACATCTCGGACCTGACCACCACCGGTCTCTTCGCCCAGGCGAAGTGGGACGTGAATGCGCGGCTGTCCCTCACCGGCGGCGTGCGCGTGGAGCTCGTGGACACCAGCATCCGGCCCGCGCTGAACCAGGCCTTCCTCGCGGCGACCGGCTTCCGCAACGATGCGACCCCCGACGGCTCCAACAGCTTCTCGCCGCGCCTCGGCTTCAACCTGGCGCTCGACGAGGAACGCCGGCTGCAGGTCCGCGGCGGCGTGGGCCACTTCTTCGGCCGTGCCCCGTGGGTGATCTTCTCCAACTCCTTTGGCCAGACGGGCGTCGGCGGCTTCACCCTCGCGTCCGCGCAGGGTGAACTCCCGAACACGCTCACCGGCTACCTCCGCACCGCCTTCGACCCCGCCAACCCGATCGGCACGGGCAAGGACGTCCCGACCCTGCGCCGCGAGGTGAACTGGATCGACGCGGGCACCGAGCTGCCCCAGTCGTGGCGCGCGAACCTGGCGATCGAGCGCAAGGTCCCGCTGTTCGATTCCGTCCTCGGGTTCGAGGTGGTGCACAGCATCGTCGATCAGGCGATCTTCGTGACCAACGAGAACATCCGCGCGACCACCGTCGGCGCCGACGGCCGCCAGCGCTTCGCGGGCAACCCCTCGACGGCCGCGAATGCGAAGTTCGCCGGCTACACCACGCTGATCCGCGTGCGCAACGCCTCCGTCGGTGAGTCGACCTACTTCAGCCTCAACTGGTCCCGTCCGGTGAAGCAGAAGTGGGGCTTCGACCTCTCCTACACGCACGGCTCGGCGACCGAGGCCCAGGCGATCGGCCAGACGACGGCCGGCGGCCAGTGGAACCGCAATGTCGTGTTCAACCAGAACACCGTCACCGAGGGCACGGCGGACTTCGAGATCCGTCACCGCGTGCTGGCGGCGGTCACCCGCGACTTCAACCTGATCAAGGGCCAGCGCACGCGCGTCTCCGTCTCCTACGAGGGCCGCACGGGCAACCCCTACAGCTGGGTCTTCGGCGGCGACCTCAACGGCGACAGCGTCTCCTTCAATGACACGGTCGCGGTGCCGAGCGGGATCAATGATCCGCGCTTCGACTTCTCCGGGATGACCCCGGCGCAGCGCGACGCGTTCCTCGCCTTCGTGCAGGGCAGCGAGCTCTCGGCCTACGCCGGCGGCATCGCGCCCAAGAACGCGTTCACCGAGCCGTGGGTCAACCGCCTCGACCTCAAGGTCGCGCACAACATCCCGCTGGCCGGCCGCGTGCGCCTCGACCTGTTCTTCGACTTCATCAACCTGGGTGCCTTCCTCAGCAAGGACTTCTTCGGCTACAACGAGGTCTCGCCCTTCCTGAGCAATGGCGTGTTCCGCACGCGCACCCTCACCAACGCGACCGCCTACGGTACCGACGGCCGCATCCGCCCGACCTACACCTCGGAGCCGGTCGGCTTCAACATCGAGAACGGCATGTCCCGCTGGCGCATCCAGCTCGGGGCGCGGCTCAGCTTCTGAGCCCGGCCGAGACCGGTAACGCGAGGCGGGCCGCCGTGGGCGGCCCGCCTTTTTTTGCGCCCGCGGGGCGCCCCGGACCGGGCCGGAGCCGCCGCTGTCGCTGGTTTCTGGCGACAGTCGGGAGGCCCGGTCCGCACCCCCTCTCGCCCCGGTCCCCCGGGGCCGTGTAGATACGCGGCGGATACACGTGGCCGGGGCTTGGGCGGACGGAAAAGAGGGGTGTTTTCTCGCAAGCAGATTTTTAGGGAAAATTTACGGACTTTTTCGCCTCCACGATTGACGGGTCCCGGGGCGATTCCCATCGCTTGTGGTCGGCGCGAGGAATGACCACAGCCCGTTGTGGTCAAGAGGGCGTCAATAACTTCCAACAACTTAGCATCGCCCCCCTCCGCCTCGTCGCTGAAAAGCCCGTTCCTCCGCTCCTTCCCGACCCTCCCCGCACCATGCAGAAGTCCTTCCAGATCGGCGCCAAGTCCTTCGTCCTCGACCAGACCAAAGCCGAGGCCGCCTTCGCCGCCAAGCAGGTGATCAATGGCCGGGAGTCGATGACCTTCAACCTGCTGCCGCTCAAGTACCAGTGGGCCTACGATCTCTACCGGACGATGAAGGCCAACCATTGGGAGCCGGAGGACATCCCGATGGGCAAGGACATCGAGCAGTGGCGGGACGAGAAGACCGTGTCGGAGGTCGAGCGGTGGATCATCCGGATGGGCATCGGTTACTTTTCCGCGGCCGAGGGGATCGTGGGGGACAACATCCAGCACGTGGTGCGTGAATTGGTGACGGCCCCGGAGCTCAAGCTGGTGCTCGGCCGCCACGCGCACGAGGAGAACATCCATGCGGATTCGCTCCTGTACATGATCTCCTCGTTGCAGATCAACCCGCACGAGTGCGAGGCGATGTTCGAGGATATCCCGACGATCCTGCGCAAGAACGAGTTTGTCACCCGCACCTCCCGCGCGCTGCGCCGCGACCTCGACCTGACGCTCCCGGAGAACAAGCGCCTGCTCGCCCGCAATGTCTTCGTCTTCGGCCAGTGCATGGAGGGCACCCAGTTCTACGGCCTGTTCGGGATGGTGCTCTCGCTCTATCGCCAGAACAAGTTCCCGGGCATCGGCCAGATGTTCCGCTACACCCTGCGCGACGAGTCCAACCACATCGAGGTCTTCCGGAACCTGTTCATGGACCTGGTCGACGAGAATCGCGAGATCTGGACGCCCGAGTTCAAGGACGAGCTCCGCGGCCTGATGCACGAGGCGGTCGAGCTCGAGAAGGAGTTCATCCGCGATTGCCTGCCGGTGAACTCGATCGGCCTCTCCGCCGAGGACTTCATCACTTACATCGATTACATCGCCGACCGGCGGCTGGAGAGCTGCGGGCTGGCGCCGCTCTCCCCGGGGGTGAAGAATCCCCTGCCTTGGCTGGCCGAGATGATGGACATCAAGAAGGAGCAGAACTTCTTCGAGGGTCGCGTCACGGAGTACCAGAAGGCCTCCGCCCTCAACCCCGTCCGCGACGACGACCTCTGAGCCTCCGTCCCCGATCCGCCCCGCCGCCGCGCCTCGTTCCCGCCTCGTCCCCCCATTTCCTGACCCCTCCGCCTTGGAGGGGTCGCCGTTTTTCGTCCCTCCCGCTCCGCCGTTCCCTTCCGCCGCCATGAGTCACCCTTCGCTGGCCCACGATCTCGCCCTCAAACGCACCGTCCACGCTCCGGTCGAGCAGAAGCCCCATTATGCGTGGCGCGACGTGATCGCGGGTCAGGGCATCACGGTGCCCGAGATCGTGCTGCTGTGCCCGCACGGGGAGGAGCGTTTCGCCCTCGCGGAGGTGGCGGACACCCTCGGCAAGGCCCTGACGAACGTGCATCTCGCCCGGGGCGAGAAGGAGATCTTCACCGAGCAGAATCGCCTCTGGGTCGCGAAGATCTGCCGGGAGGTCGCCGGCCACCTCGGCGAGTTGGCCCGGCGCCAGGCGCCGGTGCGGCTGTCGCTCAACGCCCTGTATGAGCTGATCGAGAAGACCCTGGTCGACAACAACGCGTACTTCGTCGCCAAGAGCCTCCTGTTGAATCGGGCCCGGAAGATCGCGGTGGACCGGGAGGCGGCGGCCGTGTCGACGCTGCGGGTGATCCGCCGCAACAACCAGGTGGTGCCCTGGAGCGAGCAGAAGGTGGAGATCGCGGTCCGGAAGACGTTCCTTTCCCTGCAGCGGGATTCCGCGCCGGCCGTCGCGATCACCGCCGCCGTCTCCCAGCGGGTGCATTCCTCCAAGCAGTCCTTCATCCACATCGAGGAGATCCAGGACATGGTGCAGGAGGAGCTGATGAAGGCGGGTCACTTCAAGGTGGCGGAGGCCTACATCCTGTTCCGGGCCCAGCGGGCCGCTGCGCGCGATCTCGGGTTGGAGACCCCGGCCGCCACCCCCGAGGTGGCGCCCGTCGCCGCCGGCCAGGCCGCGATGATCGTCGTGAAGAGCGCCGATGGCAGCAACGTGTTCTGGGACGGGTCGGATCTCCGCCGCCGGATCGAGTTCGCCCGCATCGGCCTGGACCTCTGCCTCTCCAACGACGAGATCGAGGCCGAGCTCCGCCGCTCGGTCTACGACCAGATCAGCCAGAAGGACCTCGACGCCACCATCGTCCTCAATTCGAAGACCCTGATCGAGCGCGATGCCGACTTCGCCAAGTTCGCCGGCCGCATCCAGCTGACCTACATCTACGAGGAGGTCCTCGGTTGGGACATCCTGCGCGACGGCATCGGCGCCCTGAAGGCGGCCCACCAGCGCGGCTTCCGCAAGTACCTCGAGCACGGGGTCGCCATCAAGCGGCTCAACCCCCGCCTCCTCGATTATGATCTGTCGCGCCTGGCCGCGGTCCTCGATCCCTCCTCGGACCTCGAGTTCGACTTCCTCGGCATCCAGACGCTTTACGACCGCTACCTGATCATCGACAAGACCCGGAAGCCCTCGCGCCGCCTCGAGACGCCCCAGTACTTCTGGCTCCGCGTCGCGATGGGCCTGATGCTCGACGAGCAGGGCGACCGGGAGGCCCGCGTCGCGGGGCTCTACGACCTCTACAAGAGCCGCCGTTTCTGCAGCAGCACGCCCACGCTCTTCAACTCGGGCACGCTCCACTCCCAGCTCTCCTCCTGCTACCTCTACTACGTCGACGATTCCCTCGAGAGCATCATGCTCCGCGGCATCGCCGACAACGCGTTCCTCGCCAAGTGGGCCGGCGGCCTGGGCGGGTCGTGGACCGCGGTGCGCGGCACCGGAGCCTACATTTCCGGCACCAACGGCGAGTCGCAGGGCGTCATCCCGTTCCTCAAGCTCCACAACGACCAGCTCGTCGCCGTCAACCAGGGGGGCAAGCGCAAGGGCTCCGGCTGCGCCTACCTGGAGACCTGGCACAACGACATCTTCGAGTTCCTCGAGCTCCGCAAGAACACGGGCGATGACCGCCGGCGGACGCACGACATGAACACGGCTAACTGGATCCCGGACCTGTTCATGAAGCGGATGGAGGCGCGCCAGCACTGGACGCTGTTCCGTTCGAACCAGGTCAAGGACCTGCACGAGCTCTACGGGGCCGCCTTTGAGCGCCGTTACCTGGAATATGAGCGTATGGCCGAGGAGGGTCGCATCCATGGCCAGAAGATCGAGGCGCTGGAGCTCTGGAAGAAGATGCTCTCGATGCTCTTCGAGACCGGCCATCCCTGGATCACCTTCAAGGACGCCTGCAACCTCCGCTCGCCGCAGGATCACGTGGGCGTGATCCATTCCTCCAATCTCTGCACCGAGATCACCCTCAACACCAGCAATGAGGAGACCGCGGTCTGCAACCTCGGCTCCGTGATCCTGGAGACGCATCTCAAGCCGGACGGGTCCCTCGACCACGACAAGCTGCGCGAGACGGTCCGCACCGCGGTCCGGGCCTTGGACAACGTCATCGACATCAACTTCTACCCCACGGAGGCGGCCAAGGTGTCCAACCTGCGTCACCGGCCGATCGGGATGGGAGTGATGGGCCTGGCGCACGCGCTGTATCTCCGGGGGCACGCCTTCGCTTCCCCGGAGGCGGTTGACTTCAACGATGAGGCGATGGAGGCCGTCGCCTTCTATGCCTACGAGGCCAGTTCCGACCTCGCGGCGGAACGCGGCACCTATTCCAGCTACAAGGGTTCGAAGTGGGATCGCGGACTCCTGCCCCAGGATACCCTCGACCTGCTGGAGCAGGAACGCGGCCTGCCCGTCGAAGTGCCCCGCGGCGGCCGGATGGACTGGACCCCGCTCCGCCAGAAGATCGCCCGCCAGGGCATGCGGAACTCGAACTGCCTCGCGATCGCCCCCACCGCGACCATCTCGAACATCACGGCCACGTCTCCCTGCATCGAGCCGACGTATAAGAACCTCTTCGTCAAATCGAACCTCTCGGGTGAGTTCATCGTCCTGAACCCCTTCCTGGTGAAGGACCTCAAGGCCCGCGGCCTGTGGGATCAGGACATGATCGACAACCTCAAGTACTTCGATGGCGAGTTGAAGGACATCGAGCGGATCCCCGCCGACCTCAAGGCCAAGTACCTCACCGCCTTCGACATCGACCACAAGTGGATCGTCGACGCCGCCGCGCGCCGCCAGAAATGGATCGATCAGGCCCAGTCGGTGAACCTCTGGATCAAGACGCCCGACCTCCGGACCTTGAGCCACATGTACCGGCACGCGTGGCACACGGGGCTCAAGACCACCTACTACCTCCGCAGCCTCGGCGCCTCCAACATCGAGAAGGCCACCGTCGCCGCCAAGAAGGAGGTCCGCGGCATCGCCGCCGAGACCGAGGCCAAGCCCGCCGCCAAGCGCGAGTTCTCCGAGGAGGAGAAGAAGGCCTGCAGCATCGAGGCGATGCGCCGCGGGGAAACCTGCGAAGCCTGCCAGTAAGCCCCGCTCGGGGCCGAGTCCTCCGCCGCCGGCTCTTCCCGGCGGTCGGACCGGGGTGCAACCCGCGTAAAGCCGGGCGACACTCCGCGGCTTTCCCTGCTCCGGCTCTAACTCCCGCGTGGAAACGGGGTTAGCGAGTCGTGCGGGGTTTTTATCGCCATTAAGTGGCGGTAATTTTGACACCCGGGCCACCGACCGACCGGCGTCCGCGCCGGCGTTTGGTTAAATTTAAACGCAACCTATTGACGATAAGTTGTCATCAGGAACCTGTGCGCAGACTGGTTCGAGTCCTGCAGGATAGGGTTAAAAACCTATCCTGCTATGAAAAAAATATCATCATTGGTGGCTAAGTTTGGGATTGGCGCGCTTTTGTCGCTTCCACTCCCGGGGGCAACGTTGGTGGTTTCGACGGGAGCGATGGATGCTTGGGACTTGGGTCAGGTCGCGCCGCCCGCGCATTTGGGCGGCTACTCGCTGGTCGCGGCGCTGGCTTCTTCCGCCAGCATCGGCTCGGCGGTCGACACGGTGGAGTTTCCCGGAGGGCGTCAGGCGGTCTTTGACGGCCCACTCGAACTGCTGCGGATCGGCCAAGGGTGGGAAAACTGGAGTCACGGCTACGCCGGCGACGTGTTGTATTGGGATGAGCTGCTGCTGGGCCGATCGACGATGACCCTGGCCCTCCCCGTCGGGACGCGGGTCTTCTCGCTCTTTATGGAGCCGAATTTCTTCGGTCCGGCCAACTTCTCGGTCACGGCCTCGAACGGCGTCGAATCCCTGCTGCTCGATGGTTGGTCCGTGGAGGGTGAAGGCGGGGCCCGTGGTCTGGCCTTCGGGGTGCGCGCGGGGGCGCCGGACCTGATCTCGGTGACTTTCACCGGGCTCAACACGCTACCGGACGGGTTCGGCTTCGGCGAACTGGCGTTGAATGGCGGGCCGCAGGTGCCTTCGGTGCCGGAGCGGACGACGACGCTCGGGCTCCTGCTGGCGGTGATCACCGCCGCCCTGGCTTGGCGCCGGCGTCGGCGCTGGTTTGGTCCGCTCCTCGCCCTGGGACTGGCCGGCGGGCTGCAGGCGGCCCTGCCGGTGGTCCGGACGGTGCCGTGGGTCGCGAACAAGCCCCTGATCCCGCATTCCACCTTTGCGGGCCGGGCCATCACGCTGAAGGGTGTTTGCGATCAGGAAGGCGTGAACTTGCAATGGGCCTGGGATTTCGGGGACGGCACGCCGGTCGCGACCGGGTCGGTCTCCAACCGGTACGTGCTGGAGGCGACCCACACGTACGCGGGTCCGGTGGGCACGGTCTACACCGCCCGCCTGACGGTCCACAATCCCGCCACCGGGGAATCCGGCTCGGCCGAGTACTATGTGGCGATGGAGGAAAAGACCCTCGCGGCGGAGGTGAACGTCGCGATCGACGAGGGGCTCTGGTACCTCCACAAGACGCAGCATCGCTTCACCGCATCCGGGGTGGACTTGGGCGATTGGAATAGCTCGGGCTACGCGAGCTCGGGTTGGTACGGCTTATGGGCTGCGAACGTCACGGCGTTCGAGGTCAACGGCCACCTCGAGACCGGACCGGCCACCAATCCCTATACGGAGACCGTCGGCCGTGGGCTCCGCCGTCTCTTCGAGACTCTGACGACGCGCACGATCATCCCGCAGGCCCTCGGTAATCCCGACACCAACGGCAACGGCTATGGGGTCGTGCTTAACCAATCCTACCAGTACTATCAGGGCGGGATGATCATCGACGCGATCGTCGCCAGCGGCACGCCCGATGCGGTCACGGTCACCGGCTTGGCGGGGGCGGGCGCCAACCCTGGCATCCGGGGCCGCACTTACCGGTCGATCGTGCAGGACATGGTCGATGACCACGCGTGGGCCCAGTACGATGACGCGCGCTACGGTGGCTGGCGCTACAGCGCCAATGATTTTCCGGACAACTCTGCGTGTCAGTGGGCGGCGATCGGCCTCATCGCGGCGGAACGCTCTTGGGGGTGCACGATTCCCAACTGGGTGAAGACGGCGAACACCAATTGGCTGGCCTACAGTCAGGTCCCCGCGGGGCCCTTCGGCTACACCGCACCGGGTTCGTACGCTTGGGGCCCGTATGCGAGCACGCCCTCAGGCCTCGTGCAGATGGCGCTGGTCGGTTTGGGCCGGGGCAGCGGGGGCGTCCCGAGTTGGGAAGCCGCGGAGGGCTATCTCCGCGACAATTTTGGCAACACCGGGGGACCCTATTATGCCATCAAGGATTACTACTACGGCCTCTTTTCCTTCGTGAAGTCGATGCTCCTGCACCCCGGGGTCGGTGGGCAGATCAAACTCCTCCGTTCCACCCACGCGGGCGTGCCCGAGCTCGACTGGTACGCCGCGGAGACCAGCCGCGGGGCGCCGACCGACGGCGTCGCCCGCACGCTCGTCAATGACCAGAGCCCCGGCGGCTATTGGCGGGCGCACAACTACTCCTCCGAGCAATACCCCTTCGAGACTGCGTGGGCAGTAATGATGCTCCAACGCACCCTCTTTGAAAGCGGCGCCCCCGTGGCGGTCGCCCGTTCGATTCCTAATCCATCGGTCTCGGGGCAGACGGTTACCCTCGATGGGAGCGATTCTTACCACCAGGACGCGACCAAGGCGATCGACTCCTGGGCTTGGGACCTGAATAACGACGGTACCATCGACCTGACCGGCGCCTTCGCCACCGCCACTTTCGCCAGCCTCGGCCACCACCTCGTCCGCCTCATCGTGACCGATAACGGTGTGCCCGAGAAGACCGCCGAGACGATCCTGACCGTCCGTGTAACCACCCCACCGCTGGCCCCCACCGCCGACGCCAATGGGCCCTATATCTTCTTCCCGGACAGCAAACCCTGGTTCCTCGACGGCACGCGCTCCGTGAATCCGGACGAAGGCCAAAGTGAGCCCCACCTGCCGGCCTATCCCGGCGATCGCCTGCAGCTCTTCGCGTGGGATCTGGACGGGGATGGCGACTTCGATGACGCGACGGGCCCGACCCCGGACGTGACGGCCCATTTCAGCGCCCGCGGGGCAGGCAGCTATCTGATTCGGCTGCGGGTGACCGACACCACGGCCACCTCGTACCCGAGCAGCGGTTCGGGGGATCTGAGCAGCACGACGGTGGCGCAGGTTTTCGTTGAGGCCGGACCCGGCCAGTGCGTGAACCTCGCGGCCGTGCCGTTGCTCAAGGAGGTGCAGCTCAGCTGGTCCTGGCCGGTGGGCACCGGTCCCTATCCGGGGGTGGACGCGTACCACATTTATCGCGGCACGGTGGCGGGAGGGCCCTACGTGAAGGTGGGATCAGTCCCGGCCGCCTTGCCGCAGACGTATCTGGATCACCCGGGAATCCTGAACCAAGTGTACCATTACGTGGTGCGGCCGGCCCAGGCGAACGGGGATGAGCTGTGCCAGTCCAACCCGGTGGCGGCGGAGCCGTTACACCCGGCGCCGACGGTGGGCTGCGTGCCCACGGTGGTCTCCAACACCGCCCGCTACTATTACACGCTGAAGGCCGCCAGCGAGTGTTTCGGGCGCAACCAACTGCAGGTGTACGTCGCTGATCTGGGGAGCGGCTTGGTGGCGGGTCCCTACGCGACCGAGTGGTTGGTCTATATCCGGACCGGGATGGCCAACCCGGGTTTACGGCCCGGGTCTGGTGCGGTCCGCGCCTACGTGATGACCAAGGGTCCCGCCCGCGTCTGGGCCGTGGATCCGATCGGTCAGGTCAGCGCCGACCTGATCATTCCCTGAGCGGTGTCGTCCGCCCGGGCGGCGGTCACTTCTTCTTGGCCGCCGCCTGCTCGAGCTGCGCCGCCTCTTCCTCGGTGACGAACATATAGACGTGCGCCTTCTCGATCACGACCGAGTAATTCCGGTCGAGGGAGAAGCCGTACGTCTTCCGCATCAGCGCGTTGTTCTCGTTCAGCTTGGCCATCAGGGCCTCGAGGCGGCCCTTGAGTTCCTTCTGCTTGGCGGAGTCCTTCTCGCGTTCGATCGCCGTGTTGAGCTCGACGGCGGCCTGCCGCTGGGCCTGGAGCAACTGCACGTTGGCCTGGAATTCCCGGTTCGCCTCGATCGTGTTCAGGGTCGAGACCTGCACGAGTTTCTGGGCCTTGGGCGCGTCCGCCTTCGCGGCGGGCTGGGCCGCCGGGAGCGTCGCGGCGAGGAGGCTGAGCGGGGCGAGGAGGGTTAGGAGGCGCATGGCAGGGAGTGAGTTCCTTTCGAGCAGGAGCCTTCGGCGCGGTGAAGGCTAGGCTTTTTTGGCCGGGCGCGGCCGTGAAACGTTTGCCTCGGCGGGGCGTTTAGCCTTGTCACTCCCGACCGCCCCAAGCCTCCCGATGCTGCCCTTCGCCCTGACCATCTTCACCGGTGCCTTCCTGCTGTTCCAAGTGCAGCCGCTCATCGGCAAGTTCATTTTGCCCTGGTTCGGCGGCAGCCCGGGGGTCTGGACGACCTGCATGCTGTTCTTTCAGGTGCTGCTCTTGGGGGGCTATGCCTACGCCCACGCCTTGAGCCGCCACTGCCGGCCGCGGACCCAGGTGGCCGTGCACCTGACCCTTCTGCTCGCGGCCCTGCTCACTCTGCCCATCTCACCGGATGAAGCGTGGAAGCCCACGGGAGCCGGCAACCCGACTTGGCACATCCTCAGCCTGCTCGCCGCGACGCTCGGCCTGCCGTACCTCGTGTTGGCCGCGACCGGCCCCCTGATGCAGGAATGGTTCCGGCGCACCTCCCCGGAGGCCTCTCCCTGGCGCCTCTATGCGCTTTCCAACGTCGGGTCGCTGCTCGCGCTGGTCAGCTATCCGTTCTTCGTGGAGACCTCCTTTTCGCGGCAGGCGCAGGCGATGGGCTGGTCCTGGGGCCTGGTGCTGTACGCGGCCGGGTGCGCGGCCTGCGCCTGGCGGGTGTTTCAACTGCGGCCCGATCCGGTGGCGGCCACCGGCGCGACGGAAGCGGCGGTGCCGCGACCCGGCGCCGGGGTCCGGCTCCTATGGCTCGCGCTGCCCGCCTGCGCCTCGGTCCTCCTCCTCGCGGTCACCAACAAGATGTGCCAGGACGTGGCCGTCATCCCGTTCCTGTGGGTGGTCCCGCTCGCGCTCTACCTCCTGACCTTCATCATCAGCTTCGACGGGCCGCGCTGGTACTCCCGGTTCTACTACACGCTGGCCCTCGCCGCGGCGATGGCGGCCGCCGCCCACGCGCTGATCGAGGGGGCCGATATGGACATCCGGGCCCAGGTGGCCATCTACGCGGTCACCCTCTTCGTCGGCTGCATGGTGTGCCACGGTGAATTGTATCATCTGCGGCCGCATCCGCGGTACCTCACCGAGTTTTACCTCTGCATTTCCGCGGGTGGCGCCCTGGGCGGCCTGTTCGTTGCTCTGGTCGCACCGGCGGTCTTCGATAACTACTACGAGACCCACCTCAGCCTGGCGCTTTGCGTGGCGCTGCTGCTGGTGCTGACTTTACGCGACCGGACGGCGCTCACGCCGGCCCGTTGGCGGATGCTCGGGGTGCTGCTGGCCCTGTTGGGCGCCGGTGGCCTCTCCCGGCTCACCTCGGGCGGCCAGTGGCTGCGGGCCGAGTTCGGCACCGTCGGCTGGCTGGCGCGGGCGTGGGAGTTCCTCAGCCTGCGCCCCTGGCTGCCTTGGGCGGTGGTGGTGCTCGCCGGCCTGTTCCTCATCTGGCGGGAGCGGCGCGCCGCGGTCAATTGGCACCGCGTCACCGCCGGGCTACTCGGCGCGGGCCTGGTTGCCCTGGTGACGGTGCTCGGCCTGCAGATCCACAGCACCCGCCAGGGGGCGTTGGTCAGCGGGCGCAACTTCTACGGGGTGCTCTCGGTCTTCGAATACGAACGGGGCAACCCGCAGTCGCACCACCTCCTCCTCCAGCACGGGCGCATCACCCACGGGTTCCAATTCGTCGATGAGGCGCGCGCCCCGATGATCACTTCCTACTTCGGACCGTCTTCCGGCATCGGCCGGACCTTCCGCGAACTGGAGGGCCGGCAGGGGCGCCGGATCGCCATTCTGGGCCTCGGGGTCGGCACGTTGGCCGCCTATGGGCGCGCGGGCGACACGGTGCGCATCTACGAGATCAACCCGCAGGTGGTGGACATCGCCCGGCGGCCCTTCCGTTACCTCGAGCTGTGCCCGGCCAAGGTCGAGCTGGTGATGGGGGACGCCCGCCTCTCGATGGAGAACGAGCCCCCGCAGGCCTACGATGTCCTGATCATGGACGCCTTCAGCAGCGATGCGGTCCCGGTCCACCTGCTGACGCGGGAGGCGTTTGCGATCTACCAGCGCCACCTGAAGCCGGACGGGGTCATCCTGGTGAACATTTCCAACCGTTACCTCGACCTGCGTCCGGTGGTGGAGAACGCCGCCCGCGAGTTCGGCTACGAGTCGCTCCATTTCGATAGCGAGGACGGGATGGCGGAGGATTTGGAGGGCGGCTGGTGGTACTACGCCGCGTCCTGGATGGTGCTGAGCAAGGATCGAACCCTGATGAACCGGGAGAGCCTGCGCCGGGCCGCGAGCGCCCCGGTGCCGCCCCGGGCGGACATCGCCCTCTGGACGGACGACTACAGCAGCATGTTCCGGATCCTGAAGTAAGGCCGACGCTCTCCGCGGGGGGACAAAAAAGTCCCGCCCGGAAAGGGCGGGACGGGGAGGGGAGCGGCGATCCGGGGTCAGGCGGTCGTTATCTGGCGCTGGGCGTGATCGTAGACCGTCTTCTTGCCCGTATCGTAGGAGATCACCGCCATCAGGACGGCCACCGCGTGCTGGTAACCAGCGTCGATGTCCGCGTGAGGCGTCTTATTGTCCCGCATGCACTGCAGCCAGTTGAGGAAGTGGTCCGGGCGTTCGATGGGCGTGACCTCCTGTTTGCCCCGGATCTTGCCGTCACGCTTCGGGCCACCCTCGGCGCTGTAGGTCGGGACGTTCCAGTTGCCGACGTCGAGGGTGCCCTTGTCGCCGAAGAACTTCCGCAGGTTGCCGGAGCTGTTGCCGAAGTTGTTCGAACTGGTGACCATCATTCCCTCGGGGTACATCCAGGTCGCCATCACGTTGTCGGGGGTGGTGAAGCGGTTCTCGTCCTTCCAGTAGGTGACGCCGCCGATGCACATGCAGGACTCCGGCAGGCCGCAGCCCGTGACGTAGTGCATCAGGTCGAGGAAGTGGGCGCCCCACTGGGGGACGGGGCCTTGGCAGAACTCGTAATAGCCGTACCAGGCGGCGTACTGGCGAGCGTCGAAGGCGCGGGCCTTCCGGTCGTTGAGGAATTCCTTCCAGTCCACATCCGCCTCCTTCACGTCGCGGCCGAGGTAGGAGTACCAGTAGGGCTTCTCGGCGTTGCGGGTCTCGTCGACGCGCGTGATCTTGCCGAGCAGGCCGCTCTTCACGAGCTCGCGGGCGCCGGCGACGCCGGGGATGCTGCGCAGCTGGGTGCCGACCTGGATGATGGAGCCGCGGGCCTGGGCGGCCTTGGCGGCGTCATAGGCGCGGAGCAGCTTGTCAAACTCGGTCGCCAGGGGCTTCTCGACGTAGATGTGCTTGTTCGCCTTGGCGGCCGCCTCGAGGTGGAGGGTGTGGAGGTGGTCGGGCGAGGCGATCATCACCGCATCGACGTCCTTCATTTCGAGCACCTCGCGGTACGAGACGCACATCTTGGCGTCGCTGCCGAAGGTTTCCTTGGCCTTGGCCTGGGCCTTCTCGCGGGCGACGCGCCACGGATCGGAAACGGCCACGACCTCGATGTTGGTGGCTTGGGCGTGCTTGCCGATGCCGGCCATATGGGCGCCGATGCCGCGGCTGCCGCAGCCGATCTGGGCGATGCGGATGCGGCTGTTGGCTCCGATGGAGCGGGCGCGCTCGGCCGCGCTGAGGAAGCGGGGTGTCGCGGTGGCGGCGGCGAGGCCGGCGGAAGCTTTCAGGAAGTTCCGGCGGACGAGGGGGGAGGTGGGGGTAGCCATATCAAAAGAGGAAGATTCAGGTTTCACAGGGCGATGATGCGGTCCATCTGGGCCGCGAGTTGGGCGAACCACTCGGGGTCGGATAAGCCCGGCGTGCGTCGTTGCTCGGAGGTGATCCAGCCGGTGTAGCGGACCGCATCGAGTGCGGCGACCACCGCCGGCCAGTTGCTGTCCCCCTGGTGGAGCTCGATGTCGAAGCCGGCGCGCGGCCCTTTCTCGTCCCGCAGCTTCCGGCTGTATTCCTTCACGTGGACCTTGGCGATGCGTGGACCCAAGGTGCGGATCCATTGGTCGGGCCAGCCGTAGTCGACGACGTTCCCGACATCAAAGTACCAGCGCGCCCAAGGCGATTGGAACTGGTCGACGTAGGCGGCCGCCTCGCGGGGGCTGAGCAGGAACTTGTTCCAGACGTTCTCGATCGCGATCGAGACCTGCAGCTCGGCCGCCAGCGGCAGGGCCTTGCGGATCTCGGCGATGGAGCGCTCCCAGGCTTGGTCGTAGGAGATCTCCTGGTTGACCACGCCCGGCACCAGCAGCACTGCGTCCGCCCCGTAGGCCTTCGCGTCCCGCAGGCCCTGCCGGAGCCCGTCGAGGCCGGTTTGGCGGACCGCGGGATCGGGGGAGGAGAGGGGATGCGACCAGTGGGTGGCGATGACCACGCTGTGGACGGCGAGGCCGGCGGCATCGCGGGCGGCGAGCACCTCGGCTTGGTTCATCCCGCTGTTGACTTCCACTCCGGCGAAGCCGGCGGTCTGCAGGTGTTTGAAGGTCTCCGCAAGGCTGGCTCCGCCGCCCTTCTTGGGATCCCGGCGGGGCCCGGCCCCGTACATGTAGCCCTTGCGCAGGGCGCGTTTGGTGGGGGGCGTGCCGGCGGCCGCGGCCAGGAGGGGCAGGGCGGCGGCCGCGGTGGCGGACTGGAGGAAGGCGCGGCGTTGCATCGTCAGAGCTTCCGGATGGAGAGGTCCTTGAAGACGACGGGATCAGTGTGGCCCGCGAGGCCGAAGTAGCCGGTCTTGCGATCCTTGCCCGGGTGGGCCTTGCCGCCCATCGCTTGGGCGAGGTCGACCTTCGCCAAGTCGGTGTCGAGGATCACGGTCCCGTTGAGTTCCACGCGGATCGTCGAGCCCTGCACGGTGACTTCCTGGAAGTTCCACTCGCCCACCGGGCGCAGGTAACCGCGGGCGGCAGCGACGAGTCCGTAGGCGGAGCCGTGGTACTGCCGCACGTCGATGTGCTTGGCCGGCGGCAGCTTCTTCACCTCGTTGTAGGCCTCGTCGAGCACCTGCAGCTCGGTCATCCCGTCGTACGCCGGGTTGCCGCGGCCCGGGTAGCGGATCGCCAGGCCGTTGTTGCCGCCCGGGGGCAGCTTGAACTGCAGGCGCGCCGCGAAGTCGCCCAGCTCCGTGTCCCAGTAGGGCGTGCCGCCCTTGCCCTGCTTCCAGACGATCGTGCCGTCCTTGGCCTCCATCACGTCGCCCGGGGCCTTGTTGCCCGCCTTGGTGTCGCGGGTGTCGATCTGCCAGCCGGTGAAGTCGCGGCCGTTGAAGATGGAGGTGAAGCCGGCGCCGCCGCGGCCCGCGAGCCACTGGTTGGCTTCCGCGGGGGCGATTTCGCGGACGTACACGTTCCGCCAATGCGTCGCACCGCCGTGGGTCTGGAGCTGGATCGGGCCCTGGGCGGGCACGGGGCGGCGCTCGCCGGGCTTCAGCTGCTTGTTGTTCTTGTCGTAGTAGTTTTCGAGCACCACGTGGTCGACCACCTGGCGCTCATTCAACCAGACGCTGACGCGGCTCCCGACCATCACGATGCGGAGGGCGTTCCATTCCCCGACGGGCTTGTCCGCCTTGACCAGCGGATCGCGGCCGGGCGTGCCCTTGGTATTGTTCCAGAGTCCGCCGGAGCCGAGGGCGTAGCCGATGGGGTTCTGCGGATTCTTTTCGGGGATGTTCGTATCCCAGATCTGCACCTGGGGCACGCCGCGGAGGTAGATGCCGGAGTCCGCGCCGGCCGCGAGCTTGTACTCGAGCCGCAGCTCGAAGTCGCCGTAGTCGCGGAGGGTGGTCGCGTAGCCGCCGAGGCCGTCGTTGACCAGCACCCCGTTTTCGGCGCGCCAGTGCGGCTGGCCGTCCTTCAGTTCGGTGAGGCTGGCGGTCCACTTCGCGATCAGCGCATCGCGCTCGGCCGCGGGGAGGGCCAGCAACTGGCGGTGGTCATAGGTCGAGCCGCCGCGCCAGCCGCTGAGGTCGCGGCCGTTGAACAGGGCGGTGAAGCCGGCGGGCGGAGTGGCGGCGAGGGCCCCGGCCGTCAGGCCGAGGGTGAGCAGGAGGGAACGCGCGAGGGCGAGGCGAGGGGGCATGGGAGAAAAGGGTGCGGTGGGTTTTCCCGCGGGGTGCAGCGAGTGGAGCCCTTCCGTCGGCGCGAAGCAAGACGCGGGTTGGGGCCGGCGGTTGCCGGCGGGCGTGCCGGGGCGGATTCCTCAGCGGAATTGTCTGGCCCCGGGCTCACGGGCCGGGCCAATTCGATCCTGTCGTGGATGTAATCCAACCCGCCGACTTCCGCCCCAACCCTGCTGCCCGGCTCCCGCTGCCGACCCCGTTCCCGGTTTCGCAGTCGCAGCGCCCGGCAGGATTTGCCTGAGCGATGCGCCTTCCCCTTTGGGCCATCCGGTGGCTGAACCGGCAAAAGCTCTCCCGCCGCCATATGCGGGGCGGCCGGCTGCACGGTTGGTTCGGGGACCGGATTCTGGCCAAGGACCTTTGGCGTCCCACCGCCAGCTCCCTCGCCCGCGCCTGGCTCGTGGGGTTTCCCATCACGGTCACGCCCTTTCTGCCGCTGCAGTCGGTGTTCGCCACCATCGCGGCCCTGCTGGTGCGGGGGAACCTGTTTCTCTGCATCGCGATGCAGTTCCTCTCGACGCCCTTCACGGCCCCCGTGCACCTGCCCGTGTGCTATTTCGTCGGTGAACTGGTGCTCGGTCGTACCCCGCGGGAGGCCTGGACCCGGGCCTCCGACTTCCGCCAGCACCTCGGTTCACTGGATGAGATCGTGGCCGTCTACGTCGGTCCCCTGTACCTCGGGGGCGTGGTGGTCGGCCTCCTCGGCGGGGTGATCGGCTACGCCGTCATCCTGCGCACATGGCGGGATGGCCCGCGACCCCGGCAGCGCCGGCAGCCCTGAGCTGCGGGCTCGCCTTGCGGGCGGCCCCCCGTGCACTCTTCCCCCTCTTCCCCACCCAATGAAAAAAATCCTGATCGCAGCCTTGCTGGCGGCCGCCCTGAGCGGCCACGCCGCCGAAATGAACACCCTGACCGCCGCGGAAAAGTCGGCCGGCTGGCAACTCCTCTTCAACGGCAAGAACCTCGACGGCTGGAAGGCCAGCGAGAATCCCGGCGTGTTCACGGTCCAGGACGGCCACCTGGTGGTCTTCGGCAAACGCTCGCACCTGTTTTACACCGGCCCGGTCAACGGCGCGAATTTCAAGAACTTCGAGCTCTCCCTCGACATCAAGACCTTCCCCAAGGCCAACTCCGGCGTCTACTTCCACACCGCCTACCAGGAAACCGGTTGGCCGGACAAGGGCTACGAGGTGCAGGTGACCAACACCCACAAGGACGTGAAGAAGGGCGCCGGCCTCTACGGCATCAAGGATAACGCCGAGGCCCCCGCGAAGGACGGCGAATGGTACACGATGGTCGTCCGGGTCGAGGGCAAGCGCATCGTCACCACGGTCAACGGGAAGACGATCGTCGACTTCACCGAGCCCACGCCGGCCGCGCCGCCCGCCAACATGAAGGGCCGGATGGTCGCGCAGGGCACCTTCGCGATCCAGGGCCACGACCCGGAGAGCAAGGTGATGTACAAGAACATCAAGGTCCGCGCGCTGCCCTGAGGCGCGCCCCGCCCCACCCGGGGGCCCGCCGCACGGCGGCGGGCCCGACCGGTTCAGACGGTCTCCAAGAGTTTGTTCAGGCGGGCGACCATCGCGCTGGGGTCGTCCAGCAGGCCGGCCCCGATCAGCGCGTTGTCCAGCAGCTGCTCCGCGACCAGCTTGGCCCGGTCCGGATTGGCGGTGTGCATCTCGTGCAGGCGGCGGATGACGGCGTGGCGCGGGTTCAGCTCCAAATTGACCCGCAGCGGGGAGTCCGCCCCGGATCGGTTCATCGCCTTCATCACGCGCCGCATATGCGGGGAGGTGAAACGGTCCGCGTTCACGGCCAGCACGGGTGAGTCCACGAGCCGGTCGCTCGCCTTCACCTCGGCCACGCGGTCGCCGAGGGTCGTCTGGAGCCAGCCCGTCAACTCCTTGACCGCCGCCTCGCCGAGCGCGCCCTCGGGCTGTGGCAGGTCCGACAGCTTCACGTCGGCGTGGTCGGCCGCGATCAGCTTCTTCCCGTCGAACTCGCGGGCGTTGTTCATCACGTAGTCGTCGACCGCCTCGTAGCAGAAGAGCACCTCGAGGTTGCGGGCCTTGAAGCCCTCCAGGTACGGGCCGCTCTCGATCGCGGCGCGGTTCGGTCCGGTCAGGTAATAGATCTCCTTCTGTTCGCCGCCCATGCGGGTGACGTAGTCGGCGAGGGAGGTGGTCTTGCCGGCCGCGGTGAGCGAGGACTCGAAGCGGAGGAGCTTCATCAGCTGCTCCTTGTGGGTGAAGTCGAGGGCGGCCCCTTCCTTCAGGAACTGGCCGAATTCGCGGCTGAAGGCCTCGAAGTCCTCGGGGCGATTGCGCGCCTCCTCCTCGAGGAATTTGAGGAACCGCTTGGTGATGACCCGGTTCAGCTTCTCGACGAGCGCCTTGTCCTGCATCGTCTCGCGCGAGATGTGCAGCGGCAGGTCCTCGCTGTCGACGACGCCCTTGAGGAAGCGCATCCACTCGGGGAGGAGGTCCTTCGGCTTCGTATCGATCAGGACCTTGCGGCAATAGAGGGCGACGGACGGTTCCAGCCGCGCGAAGCCGAGCTTCTCGGTGTTTTCCTGCGGGACGAACAGCAGGGCATTGATGGCGAGCGGCGCATCGGCGCTGAAGTGCAGCCGCAGCCGCGGGGCATCGGAGGCGTGGGCCTGGAACTTGTAGAACTCCGTGTACTCCTCGTCCTTGATCTCCGCCTTGTTCCGCAGCCACAGGGCCTGCACGGTGTTCAGGCGCTTGCCGTTCAGGTTGATCGGGAACGCCACGAACGCGCTGTAGCGCTCGAGAATCTCCTTCAGCCGCCATTCCTCCGCGAATTCCGCGCACTCGTCCTTCAGGTCGAGGACGATCTTCGCGCCGCGTTGCTCGCCCGCGCTCTCCTCGATCGCGTAGCTGCCCGAGCCGTCACTGGTCCAGACGTGCCCCGCCTCGCCCGGCTGCCAGGAATGGGAGTGCACGCGCACCGACTTCGCGGCCATGAAGGCGGAATAGAAGCCCACCCCGAACTGGCCGATCAGGTTCGAATTCTTCGCCCCGCCCTCGCCGAGGGCCTTCAGGAAGGCCTTCGAACCCGAATGCGCGATCGTGCCCAGGTTCCGGATCAGCTCGGCGCGCGTCATCCCGATCCCGTAGTCCTGGATGGTGATCTGCTTCGCCTTCTCGTCGGTGGTGACGTTGATCTCCAGCGGCAGCTGCTCGTCGTGGACCGTCTTCTCCGTCAGCTGCGTGTGCCGCAGCTTCTCGAGGGCGTCGGAGGCGTTGGAGACCAGCTCCCGGACGAAGATCTCCTTCTCCGTGTACAGGGAGTGGATGACGATATCGAGCAGCTGCTTGATCTCGGCTTGGAATTCAAACTTCTCGGGCGTGGTGGTCGACATGGCGGAAAAGGGTTCAGTTTAGGGCGGGCCGGGAAAAATCAAGCGGCGGGGTGGCGCGCCTCACGGATGCGCCGCCGGCAGGCGTTCGACCCGGACGCGGCGGGCCGTCTCGGCGCCGACCTCGACCGCCGAGACCCGGAACTCGCCCACGTCGAGACTCTCCCCCCGCCGCAGGGGCCGGCCGCGGTGGCGCTCGGCCCAGCGGGCGACCGTCTCCCGCGGCTCCCATTCGAAGGCCCAACCGGTCTCCGCCTGCAGCTCGCGCATCGTGAAGCGCCCGCTCACCTCGATCGCCGCCTCCTCGCGCGCGAAGACGGGCCCGCGCCCGATGTCCAGTTCGTCGCGGATGTCCCCCACGATCTCCTCCAGCACATCCTCCAGGCTCACCAGGCCCGCCGTCTTCAGCTCCTCATCCAGCACCACCGCCAAGTGTACCCGCGACTGCCGGAACAGCTCGATCATCGTGTGCACCGGGGTGCGCAGCATGAAGGTGAGCGCCGGCCGCAGGAGCGGTTCAAAGGAGGTTTCCGGGCCCAGCGCCTGCGCCTGCCAGAGCCATTCGCGCACCAGCACCAGGCCCTCCACGTTGTCCAGGGAGCCCCGGCACACGGGAAAGCGACTGAAGCCCGCCGTCTGCGCGAGGCGGAGGTTCTCCTCCATCGGCCGGTCCAGCCAGAGCACCACCATCTGCTCCCGGGGGCGCATCACCTGCTGGGCGGTGACCGAGCGCAGGCGCAGGGAACTGACCATGATGCGGTTGATCAGCGCGTCGCCCGGATGGCTGTGCCGGGCTTGGCTGAAGACATACTCCAATTCCTCCGCGCTGAAGCCGTGTTCGCCCTCGCTCGCCGGTTCCAGGCCGGCCCAGCGGAGGATCCGGTTCGCGGTGCCGTTGAGTACCCAGATGAACGGGAAGAACGCCTTGTAGAACAGCACCAACGGTCCCGCCACCCGCAGGGAGACCGCCTTCGGCCGCTGGATCGCGAGGGACTTGGGGGTCAGTTCCCCGAGCACGATGTGCAGGAAGGTGATCACCGAGAATGCCGCCGCGAACGAGATGGATTTCACGGCCGCCGGATCCGTGATCCCCAAGTGGCCCAGCAACGGCTCCAGCCGCTCGCCGATCACCGGTTCGCCAATCCAGCCCAGCCCGAGACTGGTCAGGGTGATG
>JAIXQE010000146.1 GCA_027485815.1 Opitutaceae bacterium | reverse complement strand
GCCCGAGACTCGCGGGATGAGTTCCCCCGCCCGCCCCGCCCCCCCGCCCGGCCTGCCCCGTCGCGCGGTCCTTCGCACCCTGGCCGCGACGCCCCTGCTCGGAGCGACCGCGGCCGCGACCTCGGCCGCCACGCCGGGGAAAGAGCCCGCCCCGGCCTACCGCGTGCAGCGCGGCCGCATCCGCCAGTCCGTCGTGCCGTGGTGTTTCCGCCCCTGGACGCTGGAGGAACTCTGCCGGCAGGCCGTCAGCCTGGGGCTGCCTTCCGTGGAGCTCGTCACGCCCGACAAGTTCCCGCTGTTGAAGCAGCACGGCCTGGTCTGCGCGCTGACCGGCAGCCACGGGTTTTCCAAGGGCTTCGCCCACCGGGAGGAGCACGCCGAGTGCCTCCGGATCCTCCGCGAGCGGATCGACGCGACCGCCGCGGCGGGCTTCCCGGCCGTCATCACCTTCTCCGGCTTCCGGCGCGGGATCTCCGACGAGGACGGCATCCGCAACATGGTCGACGGCCTCAAGCAGGTCGCCGGCCACGCCGAGCGCGCGGGGGTGACGCTCTGCATCGAGATGCTCAATTCCCGCGTCGCCACCGAGATGAAGGGGCATCCGGACTACTTCTGCGATGACCTCGAGCGGACCGTGGAGATCTGCCGCCGCATCGGCTCGCCGCGGGTGAAGGTGCTGTTCGACATCTATCACGTGCAGATCATGCACGGCGACGTCATCACCCGGGTGCGTCAGCACCGCGAGTGGATCGGCCACGTCCACACCGCGGGGGTGCCGGGCCGGCACGAGATCGACGACACCCAGGAGATCAATTACCCGCCGATCCTCCAGGCCCTCGCGGAAGGCGGCTACGCCGGCTACGTTGGGCAGGAGTTCATTCCGCGGGGGGACAAGGCGCGGGCGCTGGCGGACGCCGTGCGCCGCTGCGACGTGTGAGGCCCGTCCCGGCCCGGTGCGCGAGCATTGACAGCGGCTCCGCCCGCGCCGCACGCTGACGGTTTTCCTGCCCGCCATGTCCCAGATCATCGCCGTCCTCGACTTCGGCTCCCAGCTGACGCAGGTCATCGCCCGCCGCATCCGCGAGTGCGAGGTCTACTCGCGGATCTACCATTACTCGACCCCGGCGGCGAAGCTGCGGGCGGATGGGGTCGCCGGGATCATCCTCTCCGGCGGGCCGCAGAGCGTGTACGCCCGCAAGGCGCCGCATCCGGACCCGGAGATCTTTCGCCTCGGCGTCCCGATCCTCGGCATCTGCTACGGCGTGCAGCTGATGGGGCACTTCCTTGGCGGCAAGGTCGCGCCGGGCAAGGCGCGCGAGTACGGGCACGGCGTGCTCACGGTGAAGCGGCCAGGCGCCCTCTTCGCCGGGTTGCCCCGCAAGCTCCGCGTCTGGAACTCGCACGGCGACAAGCTCACCCAGCTGCCGCCCGGTTTCCAGGCTACAGGCACTACCGAGAACTCGCCCTACGCGGTGATCGAGGACCGCCGCCGCCGGTTCCACGGCATCCAGTTCCACCCCGAGGTCTTCCACACCGAGCGCGGCGTGGACGTGATCCGCAACTTCCTGCTCGGCGTCTGCGGGGTGAAGGCGGACTGGACCACGCGGGATTTCATCGCGCACGCCATCGAGGGCATCCGCGCCCAGGTGGGGAAGGGCCGCGTGCTCCTGGGCCTCTCCGGCGGCGTGGATTCCTCCGTCGCCGCCGCGCTCCTGCACCGCGCGATCGGCTCCCAGCTCACCTGCGTGTTCGTCGACAACGGCCTGCTGCGCAAGGGCGAGCGCGAGGCGGTGGAGAAGCTCTACGGCGATCACTTCAGCATCGACCTCCGCGTCGTCGACGCCTCCCGCACCTTCCTCCGCCGTCTGCGGGGGATCACCGATCCGGAGCAGAAGCGCAAGATCATCGGCCGGACGTTCGTCGAGGTCTTCGAGAAGTCCCTGCGCTCGATCGGACGCGCGGACTTCCTCGGCCAGGGCACGCTGTACCCGGACGTCATCGAGAGCGTCTCGATCGCCGGCAATCCCGCCTCGCTGATCAAGACCCACCACAACGTCGGCGGCCTGCCCGAGCGAATGAAGCTGCGCCTGCTGGAACCGCTGCGGGAGCTCTTCAAGGACGAGGTGCGCCGGGTCGGCACGGCCCTCGGACTGCCCAAGGAGGTGGTCTGGCGGCAGCCCTTCCCCGGCCCCGGCCTGGGCGTGCGCGTGATGGGGGAGATCACCCCCGAGAACCTGCGGGTGCTGCGTGAGGCGGACGCGATCCTGCAGGAGGAGATGTACCGCTCCGGCTACTACTACAAGGTGTGGCAGTCGTTCTGCGTGTTCCTCCCGGTGCGCACCGTCGGGGTCTTCGGCGACGAGCGCACCTATGACCACGTGATCGCCCTGCGGATAGTGGAGAGCACCGACGCGATGACCGCCGACTGGGCGAAGCTGCCCCACGAGGTGCTGCAACGCATCTCGAGCCGCATCACCAACGAGGTGCGCGGCGTGGGCCGCGTCGTGTACGACGTGAGCTCGAAGCCGCCCGCGACCATCGAGTGGGAATGAACCCCGCGCGTCCAGCGCCGCTGATCCGGGCGCTGCGGCCGGTCCTCGGGCTGGCGCTGCTGCTGACCGGCGCGTTCGGCGCGGAGGAGCCGCCGATCATCGCCCGGGCGCGGGAGTTCCTCGGCGGCGAGGAGGCCCTCTCGCGGGTGCGTTCGCTCCGGTTCATCGGCACCGTCAACTCGTTCTCGGGCTCGGCGCCGCCGGTCAGCCTGGTCCTGACCTACCAGCGCCCGTTCCAGCAACGCCTGGTCAGCACGTCCCCGGCCGGCGTCGAGGTGACCGGCCTGGACGGCGAGGTCGGGTGGCGGCGGATCCACGATCCGCGGGACCTGCGCAAGTGGCGCGACGAGTCCCTCGATGCCGCCCAGGTGGCGCGCCTGCGGGCGGGGACCTTCGAGAGTCTCGCCTTCTTTCGCGGGATCGAGTCCGTCGGCGGCCGGCTCGAGCACACCGGCTCGGCCCGCGTCTCCGGCGTCTCCTGCGAGCGCGTGGTGTTCCATCACGGGGAGAACCTCCGGTTCGTGCGCTACTTCGAGGCGGAGACGGGACGCCTGGTGAAGACCGAGACCGAGGACGGGACCTCGGTGGTCGAGGAGGGGGAACAGCGCGTCGCCGGGATCCGCTTCCCGCAGCGCCTGGTGACCTCGGGGCGCGGTTCGGACAAGCGCCCCTCCCGCTTCATCGTGGAATTCACGCAGGTGCAGGTGAACGAGGACTTTCCCGCCGCGCAGTTCGCCCGGCCCGCCCCCGCGCCGGCTCCTGCTGCGGCTCCCGCGCCGGGCCCGGCCGCCCCGGCCAAGCGCTGAGAAAGTGCTCGCGAAACCGGCGCTTCCGGCGGAGACTGACGTCCCGGCTTATGCGTATCCTGCAACACGCCTCCAAGACCTTCTCCGACGAGCTCGCCGCCTTCTGCCGCTCCGCGGCGGCGCCCCGCGAGCTGGCCGAGGCCGTGGGCGCAATCCTCGCGGACGTCCGGGCCCGCGGTGACGAGGCCGTGTCCTATTACGCGGCCAAGTTCGACGGCGCCAAGCTGCGCGCCCGCGAGTTCCGCGTGAATCCCGCCGACCTGCCCGCGGCCGCCAAACGGGTGCCGGCCGCCGACCTGAAGGCCCTCGAGGCCGCCCGCGACTCCGTCATCGCCTTCAACCGCCGCGGCCTGCCCAAGGCTTGGACCGCCCGCAACCCGCACGGCGCCGCCGTCGGCGAGAAGTTCGACCCGATCCGCCGGGTGGGGCTGTACGTGCCGGGCGGCGAGGTGCCGCTGGTCTCGACCGTCCTGATGACCGCCCCGCTCGCGCGCCTGGCCGGTTGCCCGGAGATCGCCGTCTTCACCCCTTCGAACCCCGAGGGCAAGGTGGCCGACGGGTTGCTCGCCGCGCTCCACCTCTGCGGGATCACCGAGGTCTACCGGGTTGGCGGGGTCCAGGCGATCGGGGCGATGGCCTACGGCACGCCGGTCATTCCGGCGGTCGACAAGATCTTCGGGCCGGGCAATGCCTACGTCTGCGAGGCGAAGCGCCAGGTGTTCGGCACGGTCGGCGTCGACTCCCTCCCGGGGCCGAGCGAGGTGATGGTCATCGCGGACGAGTCCGCGGACGTGGCCTTCGTGGCGGCCGATCTGCTGGCGCAGGCGGAGCACGGCTCGGGCCGCGAAAAGATCTACCTCGTCTCGACCTCGGGCGCGCTGCTCACGTCGGTCGCCAGCGAGATCCGCACCCAGCTCCAGCTGATCACGCGCGGCGACAAGGCGATGCGGGTGCTGGAGCAGGGGCTGCTCGCGATGCAGGTCGAGACCCTCGCGCAGGCCGCGGAGATCGCGAACTATGTCGCGCCCGAGCACCTCGAACTGCTGGTGCCCGAGACGGCCGCGCGCAAGCTGGTGGCGGCCGTGACCACGGCGGGGGCGATCATGGTCGGGCCGTATTCGCCGACCGCGCTGGGGGATTTCGTCGCGGGCCCCAGCCACGTGCTGCCGACCGGCCGCACCGGCCGCTTCCTCAGCGGGCTGCGCGTCTCCGACTTCCTCCGGCGCACGAGCGTGATCCGCTACGACAAGGCCGGCGTCCGCAAGGCGGATCCCCTGGTCGCCGCCTTCGCCGGGCTGGAACGCCTGGACGCCCACGGCCGTTCGGTCCGCATCCGGGTGCGGTGAGGTCCCGCCCCTCCCGCGGCGCGCTCCCCCGGCGCCCGGTTCCCTCCTCCCTCCGATGACGCCTGAATTCCTCCGTCCCCGTCCGCACGTCGCGGGCCTGCACGCCTATACGCCCGGCCTGCAGCCCACGGAGCCGGGGTGGGTGAAGCTCAACACCAACGAGTGCCCGTACCCGCCGAGTCCGGCGGTGGCGGAGGCGTTGCGGCGCGAGATCGGCGCCGACGGCGCGGCCCTGCGCCTCTACCCGCAGCCGACCAGCGCCCGCCTGCGCGAGGCGGTCGCGCGCGCCCATGGCCTCCAGCCGGCCCAGGTTTGCATCGGCAACGGCTCGGACGACCTGCTGAACCTGCTGGTGCGCGTCTTCTGTTCCCCGACGGCGGCCGCCGGCCTCACGGTTCCCAGCTACTCGCTCTATCCGGTTCTGGTCGCGATCGAGGACAGCGCGCCGCAACCGATCCCCTTCGCCCGGGACCTGCGCCTGCCGGTGGAGCGCATCGTGGGTTCGCGGACGCCGGTGTTCTTCCTGACCTCCCCCAACGCGCCCACCGGGGTCGGCTTTTCGCGGGCGGAGATCGAGACCGTGCTCCGGGGATACCGGGGGGTGCTCGTGGTCGACGAGGCCTATGCGCCCTTCGCCCGCGAGGATGCGGTGGGCCTGCTCGCCCGGTACCCGAACCTCGTCGTCATCCGCACCCTCTCCAAGGCCCACGCCCTCGCCGGCATCCGCGTCGGCTACGCGCTGGCGGATCCGCGCGTCATCGACCTGCTCGACCGGGTCCGCGACAGCTACAACGTGAGCCGGCTCGCCCAGGTCGCGGCGATCGCCGCGGTGGAGGATCCGGGCTACTACGCGGGAATCATCGCCCGGATCTGCGCGACGCGGGACCGGTTCTGCGCCGACCTGCGGGACCGCCGTGGCTGGTTCACCTATCCCTCCCAGGCGAACTTCATCTTCACCGAACCTCGCGGCGCGGACGGCTCGACCGGGGCGGAGGTGGCGCGGTCGGCCTACGATTTCCTCTGCGGCCGGAAGGTGCTGGTGCGGCACTTCCCGAGCCACGCCTTGACCGCCTCCTTCCTGCGAATCAGCGTCGGCACCGAGAGCGAAATGAGCACCCTCAGCGACACCCTCGACGCATGGCAAAGCAGTCCCCGCGCGTAAGCACCGTCTCCCGGCAGACCGCCGAGACGGACATCACCCTGACCCTGGCCCTCGACGGCCGCGGGGAATCCAAGGTCGACACCGGGATCCCGTTCTTCGACCACATGCTGACCCTGTTCGCGAAGCACGGGCTCTTCGACCTGACCGTGAAGGCGAAGGGCGACGTGGAGGTGGATTACCACCACACGGTGGAGGATGTCGGCCTCGTCCTCGGGGAAGCCTGCAAGCAGGCCCTGGGCGACAAACGCGGCATTCGCCGCTACGGGTTCTTCCTCCTGCCGATGGATGAGTCCCTCGCGCGCATCGTGGTCGACATCGGGGGGCGGCCGCACCTCGTTTACGACGCGGCGCCGCCCACGATGTTCGTCCGTGATTTCAACCTGGTACTGGTGAAGGAATTCTGCCGGGCCTTCAGCAACGCGCTCGGCGCCAACCTGCACGTGCACCTCGTCTATGGCGAGGAGCCGCATCACGTGGCCGAGGCGATCTTCAAGGGCCTCGCCCGTGCACTCGACGTCGCCACGCAGATCGACCCGCGGGCCGAGAAGCTGCTGCCCAGTACCAAGGGCCTGATCTGAGCTCCGGCCCTCCCTGGAGGGTTGGCTATTCCCGTATGTCTCCCATCGCGGTCATCGACACCGGCATCTGCAACCTGCGCAGCGTCACCAAGGCGCTCGAGGCCGTGGGGGCGGTGGTGCGCGTCGTGCGTTCCCCCGCGGAACTGGCTGCGGCGGGGGCGGCGGGCGTGGTCCTGCCGGGGGTGGGGGCGCTGCGTGATTGCGTGGACGCGCTGCGGACCTCGGGGTTGGACGCGGCGGTCGCCGGTTGGATCCGCGCGGACCGGCCCTTCCTCGGGGTGTGCCTGGGGATGCAGGCCTTGTTTGAACACTCCGAGGAGGGTGGGGTGAAGGGGTTGGGGATCTTCCCGGGGCGGGTGGTGCGCTTCCAGTTGCCGGCCGAGTTCAAGGTCCCCCACATGGGCTGGAACACCGTGCGGTTCACGCAGCCGGCCTCCCCCCTGCGGTCCGGCCTCGGCCTTGAGGGCGAGTCGTTCTATTTCGTGCACAGCTTCCGCTGCGAGCCGGCGGATCCCGCGCTGGTGCTGGCCGAGTGCGACTACGGGGCCCCGTTTTGCGCCGCGATCGGCCGCGGGCGGGTCTTCGCCACCCAGTTCCACCCGGAGAAGAGCCAGGCGAGGGGATTGCAGATTTACCGCAATTTCGCGGCGGTCGCGTCCCGGCCTTAAGATTTTCTGCGCGCACGCGCGTTTTTTCTAATTTCCGGCTGGCGGGCGCGGAATGGCGTGCAAGTGTCTCGTCCTTAGACGTTAGCTTTCGCCATCCCCCTATGTCCAAAGAAGCCACGCTCCAGTTCGAGGGTAAGGAATTCAAGCTGCCCGTGATCGTCGGGACCGAGGGCGAGAAGGCGTTGGACGTGCGCAACCTGCGCGCCCAGACCGGGGCGATCACCTACGACGACGGGTTCGGCAACACCGGTTCCTGCCTCAGCGAGATCACCTTCATCGACGGCGACGCCGGCGTGCTCCGCTACCGCGGCCACGCGATCGAGGACCTGGCCGAGCATTCCTCCTTCGTCGAGACGGCCTACCTGATCATCCACGGCAACCTGCCGAACTCGGCCGAACGGCGGCGCTTCGGCGACCTGCTCCGCCTGCACTCCCCGGTGCATTCCGCGATGGACCACCTCTTCGAGGGGTTCCCGCTGGGATCGCATCCGATGGCGATCCTGTCCGCCCTGCTCAATTCCCTCGGCTGCTATTACCCGCACCTGGCGACCAACCGGCCGACCGAGGACTTGGCGAATTTCGAGGAGGCCTCCGCGATCGCGATCTCCAAGGTGCGGACGATCGCGGCAATGTCCTACCGCAAGAGCCGCGGCCTGCCCTACATCTACCCGAAGCGGACGCTCCCGTACTGCGAGAACTTCCTGCACATGATGTTCTCGCAGCCCTACGAGGACTTCGTGCCGACCCCCGAGGTCGCCCAGGCACTGAACCTGTTTTTGCTCCTCCACGCCGACCACGAGCAGAACTGCTCCACGTCGACGGTCCGGATGGTCGCCTCGTCGGGCGCGAACCTGTTCGCTTCCGTCGCCGCGGGCGTCTGCGCCCTCTGGGGCCCGCTGCACGGCGGCGCCAACATGGCGGTGATCGAGATGCTCGAGAGCATCCACGCCGAGGGGGATGACGGCAGCAAGTTCATCGAGGCCGCGCGGTCCGGCAAGGCCGGTCACCGCCTGATGGGCTTCGGCCACCGCGTCTACCGCAACTACGACCCGCGCGCCAAGATCATCAAGGCCAGCTTCGACAAGGCCCTCGCCAGCCTTGGCATCAAGGACGACCCGCTCCTGCAGATCGCCCGCCGTCTCGAGGAGGTCGCCCTCCGCGATGATTATTTCCTGTCGCGCCGCCTGTACCCGAACGTGGATTTCTACAGCGGCCTGATCATGCGGGCGTTGGGCATCCCGCAGAACATGTTCACGGTGATGTTCGCGATCGGGCGGATGCCCGGGTGGATCGCGCACTGGAAGGAAGTCGCCTCCAATCCGAAGAACAAGATCTACCGCCCCCGTCAGGTCTACACCGGCGCGGTCCGCCGGCCGTTCGTGCCGATGGCGGAACGCCCCTGAGGATTTCCGGGGTTCGTCCCGCCGCCCGCTGATTCCCGCTCAGCCTTTCCGCTGGGCGTGGAAGATGTCCTCCAGTTTCAGGCCTGTCAGTTGGGTGAGGCCGTGGAACAGGCGCCAGAGCACGTACATCGTGACGATGAGGTTCGGCACGACGATGACGGGCCAGCTGAGCAGGTTCATCCGGCCCAGTTCGGCATTGAACGCCTCCGTGCCCGGCTCGCTGACCAGCAGGTACCGGGCGAGGGCGTAATTGAGGATCGCGCTGAGGAGGAATGAGCCGGCGAGACCGCGAGTCGCCCCGACCATGAGCCGTTCGAACGCGGGATGCAGGTTGCGCTCGGTCAGGACCGCATCGACGCGCGCGGTGTCGATCACCTGGTCGTTCCAGAGGAGTTCCCGGACGAGCGGGCGGCGGCTGCCGCTCGAGACGATCACCGCCACGCCGAACAGGGTCGGGATGGCCGCCTCCTTCACCGCGAACCAGAAGGGGTCCGCCTGAAGGTGGTTGAGGCCCCCGGTGAGCAGCACGCTGAGGATGCCGACGATCGAGAAGAAGTTGGTCTTCCGGCGCCGGACGAGGTCGTAGATGCCGTAGCCCAGCGGGAAGGCGAGGGCGACCGCCATGCCCCAGTTGGGCCCGAGCGACCCCGCGCCGCTGAACTTCGTCAGGATCAGCGACGGGGCGGCGATGTTGCAGACCAGGTTGAGGAGCAGGCTCTCGCGGGGCGGGCTGGCTTGGGACATGAAGGAAAAGTCAGGCTAGGAAAGACGGGCCGGACGACAAGACGGTACATATTTCCTGCTTTCCGCGGGGGGCGGGGGCGGGCACGGTGCGGGCATGATCCTGCTCGGGGTGAACATCGACCACTGCGCCACCGTGCGGCAGGCCCGCTACCGGGCTGCTGATTCTCCCGCCGGGGGCGCCATCGAACCGGATCCGGTGCTGTTCGCCCAGTTGGCGGAACGCGCGGGCGCGGACGGCATCACCGTCCATTTGCGCGAGGACCGGCGCCACATTCAGGAACGGGACGTGTGGCGGCTCCGGGAGTGCCTGGCGACGCGCCTCAACCTCGAGATGGCCTGCACGCCGGAGATGCTCGCCTTCGCGCTCCGGCTCCGCCCCGAGGCGGTCTGCCTCGTCCCGGAGAGCCGGCAGGAGATCACCACCGAAGGTGGGCTGGAGGTCGCGGGGGCGCTGGAGCGGGTTCGAGCCTGCGTCGAACCGTTGGCCGCGGCGGGCATCGCGGTGAGCCTGTTCATCGACCCCGACGAGCGGCAGATCGCGGCCGCGGCCCGGGTCGCCGCCCCCTGGATCGAACTCCACACCGGGGCCTACGCCCACGCTTTCCACGGCTCCGGACGCGAGCGGGAATTCCAGCGGCTGCGCCTCGGGGCGGCCGCGGCCCACGCCCTCGGACTGAGGGTCAACGCCGGCCACGGCATCAATTACGTCAACATCACCGAGCTCCGTACGCTGCCGCACCTCCACGAGCTGAACATCGGGCACAGCATCGTCAGCCGCGCCCTGTTCACCGGCGTGGAAGAGGCGGTGACCGAGATGCGCCGGCGGATGAACCCCTGAGCGGAACCGGCCCGATGGAGATCCCGCGTCTGCCTCAGTTGCCTCCGGGCGGCGTCCTCGTGGGCGTCGGCATCGACCTCATCGAGGTGGACCGCATCCGGGCGGTGATCGAACGCCAGGGGGAGCGTTTTCTCGACCGGGTCTTCACCGGGGAGGAACGGGCCTACTGCGCCCCGATGAAGTTTCCCCATAAGCACTACGCCGCCCGGTTCGCGGCGAAGGAGGCGGTTTCAAAGTGCTTCGGGACGGGGATCGGCGCCGAGCTCGGGTGGCGCTCGGTCTCGGTTTACCACGGGGAGCGCCACCAGCCCTTGGTGCGCCTCGACGAACGCGGGGCGGCCCTGCTGCGGGCCGCCGGGGCCACCGCGGTGCACCTGAGCCTCGCCCACACCGAGGCCCTGGCCGTCGCCGTGGCCGTGTTGGTGCGGCATCCGGCGGAGGCCCGCGATGGCAGCTGACGACCCCGAGAGGACGGAGGAAGCCCGCGGGGAGCGTCCGTCCACGGCCCTCTCGTGGGCGATGACGGGCTTCGTCCTCGGGGCCGCCTGCGTGTACGCCTACCTGCGTCCGCGTCCGGCAACCGCCGTGCCGCCGACGTCCGCGCCGGTTGCGGTTACCCCGGTGGCTGAGCCGACGGTGCCGCCCCGCGCGCTTTCGACCGTGGAGGCGGTCTTCGGGGAGTGGGGCGACCGGGCTTCCTGGACGGGCAACATCACCGAGATCGCCCTCTGGAGTTCCGCGGCGGGGGCCTTCGCGGAGTATTACGAGGTCCGCCGGACGGGCGGACTGCTATACTTTCGCAGCATTCCCGCGCTGACCCGGCGGGTCATCCGCCGGGGTAAGGAGGATCCGTCTTGCCCCTTGGTTTTCACCGAAACCGAGGCGGAGTACCGCGAATGGCTCCAGCACGGCCGCACCGAGCGTCCGGCGGAGGAGGTCCCGGTCACGCCACCCAATCCGCCCCGATGACGCCGCTCCCCAGCCATCCCATCCTGAGTCCCGCGCAGACCCGGTTCCTCGAGGACCGGTTGTTCGGCGGGGATGAATCCCGGGAATGGGCCGCGATGTGCGCCGCCGGCCGCGCGTTGGCCCGCGCCGTCCGGCTCGATGCCGCGGAGCTGGGCGGATTCGCCCCGGCGGGCCGCTGGCTGGTAGTGGCGGGCAAGGGGCATAATGGCGGTGATGCCCTGCTCGCGGCGGGATACCTGCGGGACGAGCACCCGGAAGCGCGGATCGAGGTCTGCTTCCCCTTTGGTTCCCGGAGGCTCCGTCCCTTGGCCGCCCGAGCTTGGCGTGAGTTGGTCGCCCGGGTCCCGCAGGTCGCGGTCGTGGATGGACCGGCGGGAAGCTACGATCTGCTGCTGGACGGGTTGTTTGGTTTTCAATTCCGCCCACCGGTGGAGCCGGCGGTCCTGCGCTTGATCGACCGAGTGAACGCCTTGCCGGTGCGGCTGCGGGCGGCGGTGGACCTCCCGAGCGGGGGTCTGGTCCGGGCGGATTTCACCTACGCCACGGGGGTGCTCAAGACGCCGCTTCTGTCCTCCGCGGAGGCCGGGCGGCTCCGCTACCTGGACCTCGGCTTTTTTGCGGACGAGGTGTTGGCGGCGGACGTGCCCGTGGAGGAGCCCGACCCCGGACGCGTGCTTTTGCCCGAAGTCCTGCGTCCGCTGGCCGGGTTGCGACCCTCCGCCTCCGACAAGCGCAGCTACGGGCATTTGTTCATCCTGGCCGGTTCCGCCTCCTTTCCCGGGGCCGCTTTGCTGTCGGTGCTCGCGGCGCTGCGCAGCGGCGTGGGCTTGGTCACCGCGTTCGTCCCGGAACGTCTGGTCCCGGCCTTTGCCGCGCGGGCGCCCGAGGCGATGTGGGTGGGTTGGCCGGAGACGCCCAGCGGCCACCTCGCGCTCGAAGGCGAGTACCTGTGGCGGGAGCGGGAAGAGCGTGCCTCCGCCATTTTGCTTGGGCCGGGGCTTGGCCGGGAGGCGGAGACGCTGGCCTTGGCGGAGAGCATCGCCGCCCGCGCGGTGGTGCCGCTCGTGCTCGATGCGGACGCGTTGCAGCCGGGGATCATTGCGGCGGGACCCGTGCCCCGGATTCTGACCCCGCACGCCGGGGAACTCGCGCGGATCGGCGGCCGGGGACGGATGCCGCCCGGGGCGGTGCTGGTCGAAAAGGGCCCGGTGACGCGCATCGTTGCCGAGGGCAAAGTGTTCCATGCGCCCTGCGGCGGACCGGTGCTCGCGCGCGGGGGCAGCGGTGACCTGCTGGCGGGACTCATCGGTGGGATCCTCGCACAGGATCCCCCGGAACCGCGCTGGGCCGCGGCCTGCGGGGTGCTGTGGCATGGCCGGGCCGCGGACGGCCTGGCCCGCGCGCGGGGCCAGACCGCGGTGAGCGTGTCCCAGTTGCTGGATTTCCTGCCGGACGCCCTGCGCGAAATTCCGGGTTAAGCGGTGATCGCGCGCTCCGGCCGGAGCCGCAGGGTCGGGTCGTGCCCCCGCTCACCGCCGCGCAATCGCTGATGATCCTCAATGGCCTGCCCCACCTCGGGCCGGTCACGCTGCACCGTCTGCTGGCCGCGCTCGGCGGGGATCCGGGTCGGGTGCTGACGGCGACCCGCGAGGAATTGATGCAGGTGCAGGGGGTGGGGCCGGTGATCGCCGACACGCTCCGCGGATGGGCGGCGCACTTCGACCTTCCCGGCGAGGAGGAGCGGATCCGGCGGAGCGGCACGGAATTCGTCGTGGGGATGGATCCAACCTACCCGCGGCTCCTGCGCGAGGTCCACGACCCTCCGATCGGATTGTACCGGCGGGGCAGCACCCCGGCGGGCCAGCGCTGCCTCGCGATCGTCGGTTCCCGCCGCACCACCCAATACGGCTTGAACGTGGCCCACACCTTCGCGGGCGAACTGAGCCGGGCCGGCTTCTGCATTGTCAGCGGACTGGCCCGGGGCATTGACACTGCGGCGCACGAGGGCGCCCTCGCGGCGGGCGGGACCACCGTGGCCGTGCTGGGGTGCGGCATCGACCGGGTCTACCCGCCGGAGAACCTCGGGTTGCAACGCCGGATCGAGGCCGCGGGCGCGGTCTTGTCGGAGTTTCCCTTCGGCCGGCCGACGGACCGGCAATCCTTCGCGATGCGCAACCGGATCGTCTCCGGGATGAGCGAGGCGGTGATCGTGGTCGAAAGCGGGGTTTCCGGAGGCGCGATGATCACGGCCCGTTTCGCCGGGGAACAGGGCCGCCTGCTCTTCGCCGTACCTGGCCGGGTGGATCAACCGACGAGCGCCGGGTGCCACCAACTGATCCGCGACGGGGCAACCCTGCTGACCACGGTCGATGAACTGCTTTCCGAGCTGTCCTACCTTGAGGGGATGCATCCCCGCACGGCATCGATCCCCAAGCCCCCCGGGACCACCGTGCCGCCGGGCTTGGATTCGGAAGCGAGGGCGTTGCTCGAGCGCCTCCGGGAAGGGGCGATGCTGGGGCCGGACGGCCTCGCCGCGGCCGCCGACCTTCCCGTGGCGCAGGTCTGCGCCGCCCTGCTGCGGCTGGAGCTGGCCCGCCTCGTGGTCCGGCATCCGGACGGCACCTTCGAGGCCGCCGTTCCGTCCTGACGCCGGGTCCCCGTTCAGCCCGGCGGCCAGGCGAGGGCCCGCCCGCCGAGCAGGTGCACGTGGAGATGAGGGACGGATTCCCCGCCATGGGCACCTTGGTTCATCACGAGGCGGAACCCGGCGGCGAGGTGAAGTTTCCGCGCCATCTGCCCCGCCACCAGCAGAAGATGCCCGAGCAGGGCGGCATCTTCCGGCTGGGCGGCCCCCACGCGCTCGATGAGCCGCTTGGGAATCACCAGCAGGTGCACCGGCGCCTGGGGATGAAGGTCGTGCAGGACGATGCAGTGCTCGTCCTCGTGCTCGATCCGGGCGGGAAGTTCGCGGTCGATGATCCGCTGGAAGACGGTCTTGGGCATCCCGCGACGCAAGCGCCCCGGCGCCCCGAAGCAAAACTCTTTCTGGCTAAAGGAAGAGCAGGTGCAGCTCGGTGCTGGCCGCGGTGCGCGCCGCCGCGAGGTCCCGGATCAAGGCGAGTGCTTCCTCGTAATCCCGTTGCCGGCGGGCGGTGGCCCGGCGCCCCGGCGGGACCAGCGCCCGCCGCAGGTTAGTCACCAGGAGCGTGGCCTCCCGGTATCCGGCCAGTCGGCGCAGGCCGGTCATAATCTCGGCCCGGGTGAACAGCGGGGTGGGGGAAGCCAGGGTCAGCGCGGCGTCCCAATGGTAGAAGCCGTGCCGCGGGTGGCGGGCGAACAAGCGGGCGAGCAATTCCGCCGCCGCCGCGTTGAAGGCGGTCTCCTCATCCGGCGGCGCGGCTCCCGCCGCGACGGCCCGCGCCTGCAACTCCGTCACGCTCAGCGCGATCGCGGCACGGATCTGCTCGGCCAGGTACAGGTCCCGGCCGGTGGCCTGGGCGAACAGCGCATTGACGAAGTGCAGCCGCCGCAGCGCGGTCGAGTCCCGCTTCATCGCCCCGGGTCAGGTCCGCGGTTCCCGGGCGAGGAGGCTGATTTCGTCCACAAACTCCGCGACGTCCCGGAACTCCTTGTAGACGCTGGCGAAACGCACGTACGCCACCTGGTCGACCGTCCGGAGCCGCTGCATCACGCCCTCGCCGATCGCGCGGCTCGGGATTTCCTTCTCAAACTGGGCCTCGAGGGCGTCCATCACGTCCTCGACCAGCATCGCCACCTGCTCCGCGTCCACCGGACGCTTGTGGCACGCCGCCCGCACGGCCCGGGTGAGCTTCTCCCGGTCGAAGTCCTCCCGGCGCCCGTCCCGCTTGATCACCATCACCCCGTCCCGGACCGAGACCTCGGTTGTGCTGTAGCGGTGTCCGCATTCCAGGCACTCCCGCCGCCGCCGGATCGAAGCCCCGTCCCGGCTGATCCGGGAGTCGATCACCTTGTCCTCAACGGACGTGCATTTCGGGCAACGCATTTGGGAGTATGACGAGCGGGCGGAGCCCTGGGTTGCAGGTCTCGGTTTAACCGAGCCGGAGGAAGTTCTCGAGGATGCGGCGACCGCCCGTGGTGGCGATGGATTCCGGGTGGAACTGGACGCCCCAGACCGGCAGTTCCCGGTGGCGCAGCCCCATGATCTCGCCTTCCGCCGTCTCCGCGGTGACCTCGAGGACGGCCGGCAGGGTTTCCCGTTCCACCAACAGGGAATGGTACCGCGTCGCCGCGAATCCTTGGGGCATCCCCGCGAACACGTCCGTCCCCCGGTGCAGGATCGGCGAAGTCTTCCCGTGCATCAGGCGTCCCGCCCGGACCACCCGACCGCCAAAGTAGTGTCCGATCGACTGGTGCCCGAGGCACACGCCGAGCATCGGGCGGACGCCCGCGAAAGCCTCGATCATCCGCAGGGTGACCCCCGCCTCGTTCGGGGAACAGGGACCGGGCGACAGCAGGATCCGCTCCGGGCGCAGCGCGCGGGCCTCCTCGACGGTGATCTGATCGTTCCGGAACACGCGCTGCTCCACCCCCAACTCGCCAAAGTATTGGACGAGGTTGAAGGTGAATGAGTCGTAGTTGTCGATGACCAGCAGCACGTTGGCACTACCTCGCGGATTGACACCCGGGTCAAGCGCGTCGGTAGGTAGCCCCCCTCCGATGAGCGCCCACTTCCAGTTGCTCGGGACCGATCCCGCGACCGCCGCCCGCCGCGGCCGGTTGCAGACCCGCCACGGCAGCATCGAGACGCCGATGTTTATGCCGGTCGGCACCCAGGGTACGGTCAAGGCCCTCTCCCCCGCCCAATTACGTGAGATCGGCGCGCAGATCATCCTCGGCAACACCTACCACCTGAACCTCCGCCCGGGCAGCCCCTTGGTGCGGGAACTGGGCGGGCTGCATTCATTCATGCAGTGGGACGGCCCCATCCTGACCGACAGCGGTGGCTTCCAGGTCTTCTCCCTCGCCAAGCTGCGGGAAATCCGGGACGACGGCGTCGCCTTCGCCTCCCATTTGGACGGTCGCCGGCTCTTCCTTGGTCCGCGCGAGGTGATGACGATCCAACAGGAGCTGGGCAGCGACATCGCGATGGTGCTCGACGAATGCCCTCCCTGGCCCTGCAGCCGCGACGAATGCGCCCGGGCGGTGGAGCGGAGTCTTCGCTGGGCGGCGGAATGTCGGCGCATCGCGGAGGGGGAAGGATTCCTGGCCGCCGGGCACCACGTGTTCGCGATTGTCCAAGGCTCCACCTTCGACGACCTGCGCCGGGAGGCGGCGGCGGCCCTCACCGCCTTAGATTTCCCGGGCTATGCCGTCGGCGGGGTCAGCGTGGGCGAACCGGAGCCGGAAATGCTCAAGCAAGTCGGGGCGACCACTCCCTTCCTGCCCGCTGACCGGCCGCGCTACACGATGGGCCTCGGGACGCCGCCGCAACTGCTGCGGATGATCGCCTTGGGGGTGGACCTGTTCGATTGCGTCCTGCCCAGCCGCGTGGCGCGCAACGGCCTCGTGTTCACCCCGGACGGCCCGCTCAACCTACGCAACGAGCAGTACCGGGCGGACGCGCGTCCCTTGGTCGAGGGATTGGACAACTACACCGCCCGTTTCTCCCGGGCCTACCTGCGGCACCTGACGCTCGCGGGGGAAATCTTGGGCTGCACCCTGCTCACCCTGCACAACCTGCATTTCTACCTAGACCTGATGGCCCAAGCCCGCCGCCACCTCGAGGCCGGCGACTACGGAGCCTGGCACCGCGGGTGGATCGACCGCTACGAGGCGGGAATGGCCAACCGCCGGGCGGCGCGCTGAACCGGGTTCAGGTCGCGCCGGCCGGGGGAGGCGAGGGCGTCAGAAGCGCGCCGTGAGGCCAAGCCGCACCGCGGAGCCGGAGCCCGCGGCGTAGGTGAACATCTCCCGATTGTACACGTGGACGTAGTCGTTGTTCGTGTAGTCGTTCGTCAGATTGTAGATATCCACGTTGAGCACGTACTTCTGACTGAACGTATACTGGAACTTTAGGTCGATCAGCGTGCGGCTATGTTGGTAGGTGTCGTAAGCCACCGCGCGGGTAGGCAGGCCGGCGACGGTCGAGCGGAAGAACTCGCCGCGGTAGTTGCCCATCAGGCGCACGACGAGGCCGTTGTAGATAAAGGAGAAGCCGGTGTTGAAGGTGTGCGGCGTCAGCAGGGGCAGACGGCTGGTGCTGCCGGTGGCCGCGCCGTAGTCACCGTAGGTCTTCAGGTAGGTGTAATTGGCGAAGAAACCGAGGCCGCGCCAGATGCCGGGCAGCATCGTGTACTGCTGGGTGTAGTTGAACTCGAGGCCCTTGATCCAGGCGCTGCCGACGTTCTCGTTCCGTGAAAGCTGCCAGCCCGCGTAGTCGCCGGCGTAGCCGTTGTTCGGGCCCTCGGGCACGACCGAACGGATCGAACGGAAGTAATTGCTGATATCCTTGTAGAAACCACCGGCCGAGATCTGGCCGATCCCGCCGAGGAAGTGCGAGAAGGAGAGTTCGTAATTGTCGGAGGTGTAGGGCTTCAGCGCCGGGTTGCCCGAGGACAGGGTCTGGCTGAGTTCGTTCGGCACGATTGCGGGGAGTAGGTTGGTCGGGCTCGGCCGCGTGATCGTGGCGTTGTAGCTCGCACGCACCTGGGTGTTGCGCGTCATCGAATAGACGAGGTGCAGACCCGGGAACAGATGGTCGTACTGGGTGCCCTGCGTCGTCCACTTGCGGAAGTTGTCCCGCGCCCGCGCCGCATTCTGTTCGGCGGTAAGGGTCGCGTTGGCGTTGTTGTTCGCATTGGAAACGCGGAGGTAGTTCGAGCCGCTCGAGCGGGTCTCCTCCCAGCGCAGGCCGGTCAGCACCCGGAGCAGGCCGAACCGGACGTCGCCCATCACGTAGGCGGCATTCACGGTGTTATCAAAGGCCGCATCGTTGGCCAAGGACTGGTACACGGTGTTCCAGACGTCCACCGGCGACTGGGTCCAGTTCGCGCGGTTGGCAAACGGGTCGCCCGGGTTGCCGGTCTCCGCGAGCTGCACGAAGGGGAAGGGGCCGTACTTACCCTCCGAAACCTGCATATTGTAGCCGAGGTAGGGCGTGAGGCCGCCGTTCTCGGGCGTCGTCGGGCGCCCGGCGTAGGTGTAGTACGCGAGATCGCGCAGTTGCTCCTGCTTGAAGTTGGCCTGCTTGAGGCCCGTCTTGAGCGTCAGCGGGAAGCGCGTGGCGAAGGTCCGCTGAAGGTCAATATTGGCTCCGCTGCGTTCGGCGGGAGCCTGGTAATTGATCAGCTGGGCGTCCGGCCGGATAGAGTAGTTGACGGGATTGCTCCAGTCAGGGCCGCCGCTTTGGGTGATGCGCGGCATCAGGTCGCCGTCCGCCCGGTCCAGCACCCAGGAAACGCCCCGCAGGCGGGCGCCCAGCTGGTGCAGCTTCGGGTAGTGGGTCATGTTCTTCGAATAGTTGGTGTCGACCTTCAGCAGGCCGCTGCCGTCCCAGAGCTTGGTCTCCCAGCCCGCCGCCCAGGTGGAGGCGCGGGTCTCACGAAGATAGAGCACCGACTGGGTGTCGATCGTGCCGGCCCCGTCGGCGATGCTCACGACGTTGAAGTTCGATCCGGGTTTGAAGCTGGAGGCGGCGCGCGGCGCCGTGGCCAGCCAGCGGAAGTAGGAGTTGTTCGAGCCGCTCCGCCGTTGGATCAGGTTGATGGTGTTCTTGAAGTACACCGAGGAGCGGTCGCTAATCTTGTAGTCGAGCGAGAGGGCCGTGTTGTATGAGGGGGTCTGGGTGCCAAGGTTGCCCCACTGGCCCGCGCCCGCCGCGCGCAGCAGCGGCTCGCTCACCGGCGCCCGCGAGAGCTCGGGCGGTACCCAGTAGGCGTCACTGTTCCCGGCCGCCGTCCGGTGGCCGATCTCATTGATGATGTTATTGGTGATGGTGCGGTTGAACGTTGCGCTGACGCCGAGGTTGTTCTTCCCGCCGAACACGCTCAGCACATCCGAGTAGTTGACGTCGATCAGCGACGGCTCGAGGGGCGTGCTGAAGGGCACGCTGCTGTGCTGGTAGTCCTTGATGTAGGTGTAGCCAGCCGTGAGGGTGATGACCCGGCCCGGGGCGCGGTCAAAGGCCCGCTTGGTTCGAAGGTTCAGGTAGCCGGAGATCGCGTTGCCATCCATATCGGGCGTCGGCGCCTTGATCACCTCGAGGGAGGCGACGCTGCCCGAGCTCACCTGGCCGAAGTAGACGTTGCCCAGACTCACCGAGGAGCCACCCGAGACCGCGATCTGGTTGCCGTCCATCAGGAGGGAGGAGAAGTCCTGGGACATCCCGCGCACGTAGATGGCATCGACCTTGCCGCCGGAACCATCGACCGCGACGCCGGCGAGGCGCATAATCAGCTCGCCGACCGCGGCGCCCGGGTTGCCGAAGGCGTCGATGGCTGCCACGGTCTTCACGTTGGCCGCGGAACGCTCCTCGTTGATCGCCGCCGCCTGGCCCTCGCGGATCGATTTCACGACGAACTTGTCCATCTTGTAGAGGGCAGAGGTCATCGCGACGTCGCGGCGCACCTCCTGGCCCGCCTTCACTTCGATCCCGAAGCGCTGCTCATCCAGGCCCGAGTAACTGACCACGATCGTCTGCGGGCCCTCGGGCAGCACCAGACGATACATTCCGTTATTGTTCGTGGCCTCCGCCACCGAGGAGCCCGCGCCCGCGACGAAGGCGCTGGTCAGGACGTCACCGGTGTTCTGGTTGATCACTTGCCCGGTGACCACGCCGGTGCGGGCGGAGGTCTGGGCGGCCAAGGGGCCCGCAAGGAAGGCGCAGAGGAGGAGGGGGATCAGTCGCATAGGTCGGGTGGGAGTGTCGGGACACGGAGTCAGGCGATTGAGAACGCGGGGGCGCAAGCCCGGAGTGGTGCTACGTCCCGGCCACTGGGTGGTTTTACCCAGGGGTTTTGCTCGTCCCGGCCCGGCGCCGTCGCCAGCCTCCGCCTATGCGTATTTTGGTCACCGGCGGCGCCGGCTTCCTTGGTTCCCACCTGTGCGATCGACTGCTGGCCGACGGCCACGAGGTGGTCTGCCTCGACAACCTGTTCACGGGCCAGAAGCGCAACATCGCGCACCTGCTGGCCAATCCCCGGTTCGAGTTCGTCCGGCACGACGTGATCGACCCCTTCAAGTTCGAGGTCGACCAGATCTACAACCTGGCCTGCCCCGCGTCCCCGCCGCATTACCAGTTCAATCCGATCAAGACCACGAAGACGTCCGTGATGGGGGCGATCAACTGCCTCGGGCTCGCCAAGCGGGTCAAGGCGCGGGTCTTCCAAGCCAGCACCAGCGAGGTCTACGGGGACCCACAGGTGCATCCCCAGCCGGAGGGCTACTGGGGCCACGTCAACCCGGTCGGCCGTCGCTCCTGCTACGACGAGGGCAAGCGCTGCGCGGAGACCCTGTTCTTCGACTATCACCGGGAGAACAAGGTCGATATCCGGGTGGTCCGGATCTTCAACACCTACGGTCCCCGGATGCACCCCAACGACGGCCGGGTGGTCTCGAACTTCATCGTGCAGGCGCTCCGCGGCGAGGACCTCACGGTCTTCGGCGAGGGCACCCAGACCCGCTCCTTCTGCTACGTGGACGACCTGATCGAGGGCTTCGTGCGCCTCATGACGCAGACCGAGACGGTGGGCCCGATGAACCTCGGCAATCCCGGGGAGTTCACGATGCTGGAACTGGCGGAACTCACCCTGAAGCTGGTCGGCGGCCGCTCCAAGATCGTGCACAAGCCGCTGCCGGCCGACGATCCCCGCCAACGCCAGCCCGACATCGCCTTGGCGCGCCGCGTCCTCGGCTGGGAGCCGCGCGTGCCGCTGGAGGAGGGCCTCCGCCGGACGATCGCTTACTTCCGCGAGCACGCCTGAACGCCGCCCCGCCGCCGGCGGCCATTTGTCGTTTGCCAAGGCCCCGGCCGGACCTACGTTCGCCCGCCTGATGTTTTCGTTCCTGCTCAAGCGGTTTTCCGGCCGGCATTACAAGAAGTTCCTCGAGAAGGCGCGTCCCATCGTCGCGCGCATCAACGAGCTGGAGCGTTCCTACCAGGAGCTGTCCGACGACGCCCTGCGGGCCAAGACCGCCGAGTTCCGCGCCCGGGTCGCCGCTGCCGCGGATCCCCACGCCGCCCTGGAAGCCGTCCTGCCCGAGGCCTTTGCCGCGGTCAAGAACGCCGCCCGTCGGCTCGTCGGCCGGACGGTCGTCGTGTGCGACCACGAGCTCCGCTGGGACATGGTGCACTTCGATACCCAGCTGATCGGCGGCCTCGCCCTGCATCAGGGGCGCATCTCTGAAATGGCCACCGGCGAGGGCAAGACCCTCGTCGCCACCCTCCCGCTCTACCTCAACGCGTTGGCGGCCAAGAACACCCAGCTGGTCACGGTCAACGACTACCTCGCCCGCCGCGACTCCGAGTGGATGGGCCACCTGTACACGTTCCTGGGCGTCTCCGTCGGCTGCATCCAGCAGCAGATGCCGCCCGAGGTCCGCCGGGAGATGTACGGCCGGGACATCACCTACGGGACGGCCAGCGAGTTCGGGTTCGATTACCTGCGCGACAACGGGATGGCCACCCGCCGCGAGGACCAGGTGCAGCGGGATCACTGGTACTGCATCGTCGACGAGGTGGACTCCATTCTGGTCGATGAGGCGCGGACCCCGCTGATCATTTCCGGCCCCGCCCCGATCGAGCGCGAGCAGCCCTTCACCCGCCTCAAGCCGTCCGTCGACCAATTGGTCAACGAACAGATCCGCCTCTGTAACCGGATCGTCGGCGAGGCCAAGGAATTGTTGGATAAGCCCGGCGCGAGCGAGGAGGACCGGACGCAGGGCGCCCGCAAGATGCTGCAGGTCAAGATGGGGCATCCCAAGAACAAGCAGCTCCTGCGGCTGATGGAGAACGGCGCGTGGCGCAAGGCGCTCGACCGGATGGAGACCGAGCTGAACTCCGACCTCAACAAGGAGGAACTCTACCGGCTCAAGGAGGACCTCCTGTTCGTCATCGATGAACGGCAGCACCAGGCTGACCTCACGGAGATCGGCCGCCGCCGCCTGCGCCCGGACAACCCCGACGCCTTCGTGCTGCCGGACCTGGCGACGGAATTCTCGGATCTCGAGAAGGAAACCAGCCTCTCCCCCGAGCAGCGCGAGGAGCGCAAGCTAGCGTCGCAGCAGCGGTTCGCCGGCGTCTCCGAGGAGATCCACGCCATCTCCCAGCTCCTGCGGGCCTATTCGCTGTATGAGCGGGACGTGGAATATGTGGTTTCGCCCGACGGCAAGGTGCTGATCGTGGACGAGAATACGGGCCGCGTGATGCCGGGCCGGCGCTGGTCGGACGGCCTTCACCAGGCGGTCGAGGCCAAGGAGGGGGTCGCGATCGAACGCGAGACCCGCACCTACGCCACCATCACCATCCAGAACTACTTCCGGATGTACGAGAAGCTCGCCGGAATGACGGGCACGGCCGAGACCGAGGCGACCGAGTTCAACGACATCTACCGCCTCGCGGTGCAGGTCATCCCGACCAACAAGCCCTGTATCCG
>JAIXQE010000030.1 GCA_027485815.1 Opitutaceae bacterium | reverse complement strand
CGGCCGGAGCGGCGGCGGCGCTCGCGCCCATCGCGCAGGAGCTGGGGGTGCCGGTGCAGGCCGCCGCGGCGCCGGCGGGGGCGCGCCCCCTGCGGCCGCTGCGGATCGGCCTGTGGGACCGCTACGGCGGCTCGATGCCCTCCGGCTGGACGCGTTGGATCCTCGAGCAGCACCAGTTCCCCTTCGAACTGGTCTTCCCGCCCGAGATCGACGCCGGGAACCTGCGCCAGCGCTTCGACGTGATCGTGTTTCCCTCCGGCGCCGTGCCGCGGCCGGGCCTCGTCGGCAGCTCCAGCGAGGCGTACGGGGACAGCAACACCGGCGGCGGCGCCGCGCCGGCGGACGTCCCCTCCCCCTACCGCGAACGCATCGGGCGCTTCTCCGCCGCCAAGTCGGTCGAGCCGCTCCAGGCCTTCCTGCAGGCCGGCGGGACGATCGTGACCGTCGGCACCAGCGGCCACCTCGCCTCCCATCTCGGCCTGCCCGTGCGCAACGCCCTGGTGGAACGCACTCCAGGGGCGAAGGGCGAGCGTGCCCTCCCGCGGGAAAAGTTCTACGTTCCCGGCAGCATTCTGCGGATGAGCCTCGACCCCGCCGCACCCGCCAACGCGGGGCTGGGCGCGGAGGTGGATGTGTTCTTCGACGAAAATCAGGCCTTCCGGCTCTTGCCCGAGGCGGAGGCCCAGGGCATCCGCCGCCTGGCCTGGTTCGCCAGCGAAACGCCGCTGCGCTCCGGCTGGGCCTGGGGTCAGCAGCACCTCAAGGACGGCGTGGCGGCATTCGAGGCCCCGGTGGGCGCGGGGCGGCTGCTGGTCTTCACGCCGGAGATCACGTTCCGGGCGCAGGCGCAGGGCACCTTCCGGTTCCTCTTCAACGCGCTCCTCGGCGCCGCGCCTTAGCCCGACGCAGGCAGCCCCAGTCCGCGGGAAAAGGGCGGCGCACGCTGGAAATTCCCCGGCGGCCCGCTTAACTCGCGCCCATGCCCACCCCCCTCCGCCTCCCCTTCGCCCTGCTGCTCCTCGCCCTGCTGTCCGCCTGTGGCCGGAAGGAGCCCGCCCCGACGCACTCTGGCGGCCACAGCCACGTCGCGCCGCACGGTGGCACCCTGATCGAGCTCGGCGCGCACGCCTACAACCTGGAACTCCTGCGCGACCGCGCCGCGGGCAAGCTCACCGCCTGGGTGCTGGACGGACACGCGGAGAACTTCGTCCGCCTGCCGGTGCCGGCCCTCGAGGCGGTGGCCACCGTCGGGGGCGCGCCCCGGCCGCTGAGCCTCAAGGCCGTCGCCAACGCGGCCACCGGCGAGACCGTCGGCAACACCTCCCAGTTCGAAGTCCAGGCGGACTGGCTGAAAGGTCCCGAGGCGTTCACCGTGGTCGTTCCCTCCCTTGAGATCCGCGGCTCCAGCTTCAAGGACATCAAGGCCACCTTCCCCGCGGCGGCCAAGTGAGGCCCGCGGCCGGCGGCTCGGCCTCGCCCTGCTGCTGGCGGGTATCCTGACGGCCCGGGCGGCTGAACCCGCGCCCACCCCTGCCGCCGAGGATCCCTTGGCGGCGCTCGCCCGCGGGGTCCCGACCGTCTCCGGCTACAGTCACCTGTCGTTCGCCCAGCTGGCCGGCTTCAAGTTCCGGCCGCCGCCCCAGCCCGTGCCCGCGGGTGCGCCGGCGCCCGAGGTTTTGGCGCAGGTTCCCGCCGCGATCCGTCGCTTCGACGGCCGCAAGGTCGTCCTCACCGGCTACCTGCTGCCCCTGCGGCTGGAACAGGGCCTCGCCGTGGAGTTCTTCTTCCTCAGCAGCCCCACCCTGTGCTGTTACGGCACTGTGCCTGAGGTGAACGAATGGATGCTGGTGCGGATGCGCGGCGAGGGCCTGCCGCCGGTGCAGGACGTGCCGGTGTTCCTCGCCGGGCGCCTCACGGTCAAGCCGCGCTGGGAGGAGGGTTACCTCCACGGCATCTATGAGCTCGAAGGCCACGGCCTGCTCCCGCTGCCGGCCGGCCGCTGACCGCCTTTGCGGTTGAATCCCCCGGGCCTTGCCCGCTCCTTGAGCCCTGATGATTCCCGTCACTGTCCTCACCGGCTTCCTTGGCGCCGGCAAGACCACCCTCCTCAACCGGATCCTCACCGAGCACCACGGGCGGAAGCTGGCGGTGATCGAGAATGAGTTCGGCGAGGTCGGGATCGACCACCAGCTGGTGGTCCGCAGCGACGAGGAGCTGTTCGAGATGAACAACGGCTGCATCTGCTGCAGCGTGCGCGGCGACCTCATCCGCATCCTGGGCCGGCTGCTCAAGCGGAAGGACAAGCTGGACGGCATCCTCATCGAGACCACCGGCCTCGCCAACCCGGCCCCGGTCGCCCAGACCTTCTTCACGGACGACGAGATGAAGCGCTCGTTCCGGCTCGATGCGATCGTCACCGTGGTCGATGCCCGCCACGCGGGCCGGCATCTCGATGCGGATGATGAGTCGGTGAAGCAGGTGGGCTTCGCGGACGTCATTCTGCTGAACAAGACCGACCTGGTCTCCCCGGAGGACCTCGCCGCCCTCGAGGGGCGGCTGCGGCGCATCAATGCGGTCGCCCGGATCCACCGCACCGTCCAGTGCGCCGTGAACCTGGATCACGTCCTCGATGTCGGCGGGTTCAACCTGCAGCGCGCGGTGGACCTGGACCCGAAGTTCCTCGAGCCGGAACACCCGTTCGAATGGGCGGGCGCCTATCCCCTGCCCGCCGGCACCCACACGCTGGAAATTGGCCACTGTGACCACGCCCACGAGCCTGGCCACGTCCACGCCCACCCGGGCAATGCGGACGAGCTGGACGTCGTGATCATGCCGGTGACCGGGGTGCCGCCCGCCGGCGAACCCGCGACCGCGCACCCGGCGACCGCCGCCGCGGTGGCCGCGGCCGACCTCGCCTTTGCCGACTGGGAGAACCGGGTCCGCGAGGGGGAGCCCGTGCAACCGGGCGCGACCCTGCACCGCCTGCAATTGCAGGGTGGCGACGGCCGTTATCCGCTGGTCGTCGGCGCGGCCGGCCTGCACCTCGTCTTCGAATCCTGCGGCCACCATCCGCTCCATATCCGGGTGGATGGCGCGACCGTGAAGCCGGCGTGGCAGCAGGACTTCCACGCGGCCCACACCCACAACGCGGCCGTGACTTCCGTCGGGATCAGCCTGCCGGGCGACCTCGACGGCAAGCGGCTCAATGATTGGATCAGCGAGCTGCTGCGGGTGAAGGGCGGCGATGTTTACCGGATGAAGGGCGTGCTGGCCGTGAAGGGCACCCCGAAGCGGCTGGTGTTCCAGGGGGTCCATATGCTGTTCGACGCAACCTTCGACCGCGAATGGAAGCCCGGCGAGGCCCGCACCAATACGCTGGTGTTCATCGGCAAGAACCTGGAACGGGCGAAGCTGACCGAAGCCTTCAAGGCCTGCCTGGCCTGAGCGCGTCGGCGGCGGTGCCCGTGCCGTCGGGGTGCCGGGGCCTCAGTCCCGCCAGGTGCGCCGAGGTCGGCGTGCCGCGGTCTGGTGTAGCCGGGGAATCCTTCCCCGGCCGACGGGACGAAAACCCGTTGAGCGCAGCCATCGAAGGCGCGTCCGCGAGGGAAGCTGCGAAATTGGCTTTCGTCGGCTTCCACCGGGGCAGGATGCCCCGGCTACACCAGACCCATCACGCCGACCTCGGTTCGGTGTGCCTTCTCGTCGGCGTCCCGCATTGGGGGTGACGCCGTCTGCTGTAGCCGGGGAATCCTTCCCCGGTCAGCGCCGGCTGAAACCGCCTTTCCTCCTTCCCGGTGCAGCAGGCATTCCGTTCCCGCCGTCCGGGGCAGGATGCCCCGGCTACACCAAGCCCCGCCCGCCGGCTGCCCGGTGCGTAGAAGTTCCCCTCAGCCGCGCGCGCAAATACCCGCAACCATGCCTTGGACGGCCCACCCGTCATTCGCACCCTCGTCTCCGTGTCCAACCTCTCCGCCGCGCTGCCCTCCGGCTCCAACCGGGCTGATTCCTCGATTCCCGACCGCTGGTTCAGCGTGCCGCCCTGCCGCGAGACGGTGGCCGGGGTCGCGGCCTCCGCGCGCGCCTTCTGGCGCGATACCACGGTCGATGCGATGCAGGCGGCCGCCTCCGGGCTGGGCAGCGACCTTTCCGGACTGATCGGCCGCGTGCAGGCGATCGACCTCAGCCGCCGCCTCTCCCCGCGGCTGAGCGGACGCCTGACGCGGCTGATGGACGCTGTCTCCCGGCGCGATGGCTACGCGGCCCTCGACTCCCTCCAAGCCTGGTGGGGCGATGCGCCCGAAACCTGGTACGACGACGCCCTAATCGTGGAGTCCATCGCGGTGCACGAGTGGGAAGGGCCGATCCTGCAGGAGGTGCGTGGGACCAAGATCGAGTCGGCAGGGACCTTGGAGTTCTTCCCCACCCAGGGGTTTGATCTCGGCCCCAGCCGCGCGGCGATCCAGCGGGCGCTCGAACTGATCGCCGAGGTTGATCCCGACATGGCGGCGGAGATCACGGCGCTGGTATCCCAAGTGAAGCTCTTTGCCGGCCGGGGGATGGAGGGCCTGAGCACCCCGAAGGCCTTCGGCGCGATTTGGCTGAAGCTGCCGGAGCCGGACCAGGCCCTCGGCTGGTTCTTTGAGCACCTGGTGCACGAATGCTCGCACCTCCAACTCAACGCCCTCTTCGCGCTCGATTCGCTCCTCACCAATCCGGCCGAGATCAACCAAGCGCCGATCCGGCCCGATCCGCGGCCGATGTTCCAGATCCTGCACGGGACGTTCGTCCTCGCCCGCAACGTGCGCGTGCACTCCCGCCTGCATGCGGCCCATCCCGAACTCGGGCTGGGCGCCGCGCTGGATCGCTTCCGCGAGCAGTACGCCCGCGGCCTGGAGGTCATCCGCAAGCACCTGAAGCCCACCGACCGCGGCCGCCTCCTGATGGCTTCCTTCGCAGAGCCCGGCGTGAACTGAGGCCGGCGGGCGGGAATCCATTCATTCCGAAACCCGCAGCCGCAAGGACAACGCCCCGGAGGCTCCTTGCACGTTGCAGCCAGACCCCGCCCGCCCAGGTCTTTTCTCCTTCCCAGTGCCGCAGGCGTTCCGTTCCCGCCGTCCGGGGCAGGATGCCCCGGCTACACCAGATTCATCACGCCGACCTCGGTTCGGTGTAGCCGGGGAATCGTTCCCCGGCCGACAGGACGACAACCCGTTGAGCGCAGCCAGCGAAGGCGCCGCACGCGGACGGGAGTCCACCGTCCACCGCTTCACCGTCCCACCGTCCCCCGTGCCCTCACACCCTGCACGCCAGCACGTAGACCGCGCCCCGCTCGGTCCCGATCGCCAGGAAGGCGTCGTCCGGACTCCACGCGAGCCGCGTCGCCGGACTCGGCATCCGCACGGTCGCCCGCAACGGCTGCCGCCGCTCCGGGCTCCACAGCTGCACCGCGCCGTCCGCGCTCCCGGTGGCGAGCAGGCCGTGGGTATTCTGGAACCGCACCGCGCAGACCGGAGCCTCGTGCGGCAACATCACCGGCTCGCGCCCCTCCGGCCCCGCCCCGGCGCAGTCCCACACGCACGCGTCGCGGCCCCCGCTCGTCGCCAGCCAGCGGGACGAATAATCAAAGGACAGGAACTTCACCTTCCCCTCGTAGCCGCTCATGTGGAACTCGAGGTCCTGCTCCGGAATCCACAGGTGCACGCTCGGATCCTGATTGCCCGAAACCAGCCAGCGACCGTCCGGCGACCACACCAAGGCGTGGATGCCATTGTTGTAGACCAGTTCCTTCTGCCGCAGGCCATCGTCCGCGTCCCAGAGGGTGACGCCGCCGTAGCACGCCGCGGCCAGGGCCCCGCCGCGCGGGTGGGCGGCAAGGGCGGTGAGCGTCTTGCCCGCGGGAGGCAAGGTCCGCAGCACCGTGCCATCAGCGCCGAGCGCGGTCAGGCTGCGGCCCGCGGCGGCGAATAACCGGGCCGGACCGGCGGTGGCCCCGGGAGCGGGCGGCGTGGCGGCGACCCACGCGAGGTGCTCGACCCAGTCGGCGCCGAGGTGGGTCGTGCCCAGGTGCTGCCCCGCGACGGAATCCCAGCGCTTCACGCTGCCGTCCTGGCCCCCCGAGACGAGCAGCGCCGGTCCAGGGCCGGGCGCCCACGCGAGGGCATTGGTGCCATTCTCGTGCCCCGGCAAGGGATGGAGCAACCGGCCGTCCGCGAGGGCGTGGAGCGCAATGGGCCCGGCCGCGCTCGCGGCCGCCAGGACGAGCCCGCCGGGCAGGCCCGCGGGGGACCAACCGAGGTCGATCACATAATCATCGAGCGTCGCCGCCCAGTGTTTCGTCAGCTCCATCCCGCGAGCGTTGGTGGCGGCGTCCGCCTTGTCCACCCCGCGGGCGCGGCGGCGGGACCACGGCGCGGGAAAATCACCCGCGTGCGCAGGCCGGGCTTGCGCTCGTTCGGGCCGGAACAAAAGCTCCGGCTCATCGGCGTCGACCGGCGGCGCCGCTCCCCCTGCCCCCTTTCCCCTATGGACTGCACCTCGTACCTGAACCGTCGCGACTTCCTGCAATTCTCGGCCGTGGCCGCCGCGCTGCTGGCCTTCCCCGGCTGCGCCACGCTGGCCAAACAGCCCCGCAAGCCCCGGCCGATCGCCGCCGGCGCCAAGGTCCGCTTCGCCCAGATCGGCTGCGGCGGCAAGGGCTTCAGCGACGCGATGGCCCAGAAGGACGAGGAGGTCGTGGCGCTGTGCGACATCGATGAAACGCGCCCCAACTTGAAGAAGCTGCGCGAGGCCTTCCCCAAGGCGAAGTTCTACACGGACTACCGGAAGATGCTCCTGGAGATGGACGGCCAGATCGACGCCGTCGGCATCGCGACGCCGGACCACATGCACTTCCTGCCGGCCTACATGGCGATCATGCTGGGCAAGCACGTCTACATCCAGAAGCCCCTTACCCAGACGGTCGGCGAGGCCCGCGAGCTCCTGCGCCTGGCGCGTCTGAACGGCGTCTGCACCCAGATGGGCAACCAGGGCCACGCCGGCGAGGGCATCCGCCTCGTGCGCGAGTGGTTCCAGGCCGGCCTCCTCGGTGAGGTCCGCAACGTCGAGATCTGGACCAACCGCCCGGTCTGGCCCCAGGGCATGCAGGAGTGGCCCAAGGCCGGCACGCCGCCCGCGGGCTTCAGCCAGGACTTGTTCCTCGGCCGCGCCCCGGAGCGTCCCTACAGCCCGGACATCCATCCCTTCAAGTGGCGCGGGATCATCGACTACGGGTGCGGCGCCCTCGGCGACATGGCGTGCCACATCATGGACGCCTCCTACTGGAACCTCGAGCTGAGCCAGGCGACCTCCGTCACGGTCGAGCTGAAGAAGATCGACCAGAAGAGCACCGTGGCCTTCCCGAAGTCGGCCGTCGTCGAGTACAACTTCCCCGCCCGCGGCAAGCTGCCCCCGGTGAAGCTGATGTGGTCCGAGGGCGGCGAGCGCCCCGAGACCCCCGCCGGCCTCAAGCAGGACAACCGCCAGCTGGCCAAGGGCGGCCAGCTCCTCATCGGCTCCAAGGGGACCGTCTACGACGGCAACGACTACTGCAACAGCCCCCGCTTCATCCCCGAGGCGCAGCACAAGGCGCTGGTCGACGGCGGCAAGCTCCCGCCCAAGACCGTGTCGCGGGTGCCGGAGAACAATCCCCACAAGGAGTGGATCGTCGCCATCCGGAAGAACGACCCGACCCACGCCGGTTCCAACTTCGAATACTCGGTGCCCTTCACCGAGACCGTGTGCCTCGGCACGATGGCCATCCTCGCGGGCGGCAAGTTCACCTTCGATCCCGCCAAGATGACCACCGGCCGCCCCGAGGTCGACGCCCTGCTCTACCCGACCTACCGCAAGGGCTGGGAGATGGACGCCCCGATGGCCTGAGGCGCGCCTCCCCTTCCCCCTGCTCCTTCCGGGCCGCCCATCGGGCGGCCCTTTTCCTGCCCCCACCTTTAACCTTTTCTCCTCCGATGCACGCCACCCGTCGCCAGTTCCTCCAAGCCGCCTCCGCCGCGGCCGCCGTCGCCACCGCCCGCCCCCTCACCGCCGCCGCCCCCGCGGCCGCGCCCAAGGAGAAGTTCCGCATCTCCCTGGCCCAATGGTCGCTCAACAAACGCTTCCTCAAGCGCCCCGGGGCCGAACCGCTCGATAACCTCGAGTTCGCCCGCATCGCCCGCTCCGTGGGCATCGACGGCCTCGAGTACGTGAACCAGATGTTCAAGGACAAGGCCAACGACCGCGCCTACCTCGGCCAAATGAAGGCCCGCGCCGACGGCGAGGGCGTCAAGAGCCTCCTCATCATGGTCGATGGCGAGGGCAACCTCGGTGCCCCGCAGGAACCCGCCCGCGCGAAGACCGTCGACAACCACCTCAAGTGGCTCGACGCCGCCGCGTTCCTCGGCTGCCACAGCATCCGCGTCAACGCCGCCAGCGACCCGAAGCTCCCGTGGGACGAGCAGGCCAAGCTCGCCGCGGACGGCCTGCACCGCCTCTGCGTCGAGGGCGACAAGCGCGGCCTCTGGGTGGTGGTCGAGAACCACGGCGGCCTCTCCTCCAACGGCAAGTGGCTGATCCAGGTGATGCAGCTGGCCAAGCACGCCCGCGTCGGGATTTTGCCGGACTTCGGGAATTTCTACACCGACCGGGCCAAGTCCGAGCTCTACAATCCCTACCAGGGCCTGCGGGAGTTCATGCCCTGGGTGAAGCAGGCGGTGAGCGCCAAGTCGTGGGATTGGGACACCGGCGCGGGCCGCTTCTACACCGAGGACCGGCGCGAGAAGATGGAGATGACCCTCGATTACGAGCGGCTGCTCAAGATCGTGGTCGGCGCGGGCTACTCGGGCTACGTCGGGATCGAGTACGAGGGCCACAAGCACTCGGAGCTCGACGGGATCCGCCGCACCAAGCAGGCGCTCGAGGAAGTCCGCGCGCTGCTCTGAGCGCGCGGGGCCGTGGCCGCCGACCCGCGGCGCCCGGGGAACCGTCCCCGGGGCCGCGCGGCGGCGTTCCGCCGCCGGCTTAGTGGGCGAAGGAGCGCTCGTCCTCCGGCAACGGCTTGTCCTTCGTCTCGGGCGCGAAGGGCAGCACGATCAGGCCGAGGAGGAACACGGAGCACATCACCAGGGCGGCCGGACGCATCGGCTCGGGGTGGTGGGCGAAGACCTCGGTCTTGAGCATGCCGATCACCGGCACGCCCGCGGCGGCGAGGAAGCGGCCGACATTGTAGCAGAACGAGGTGCCCGTGCTGCGGAGATGCGTCGGGAACAGTTCCGGCAGGTAGATCGCGTAGACCGCGAAGACGGCCAGCTGGAAGAAGCCCATGATCGGAATGAGCCAGAACGTCTGGCTGGCATTCGTGTAGAACTGGAAGGCGCAGGCGGTGGCGATGAGCGCCGTCGAGAAGGCGAGCGCGAAGGCCCGCCGGCGGCCGAGGCGGGCGGCGACCCAGCTGGCGGACAGCATCCCGAAGAAGGCGCCGATCTGCAGCGTCAGCAGGCCCCAGCTGGCCCATTTGTCGACCAGCGGCCCGATCTGCTCCTTGGTCATCCCCTGGGCGGCGTAGGTCTTGCTCAGCACGGTGCGGATGAGTTCCGGGGTGAAGAAGCCGATGCCCCAGAGGCCGATCACGCCGGAGCAGACGAGCAGCATCCCGACGATCGCATTGCGGCGCCAGCGGGGGTCGCGGAACAGTTCCCCGTAGGTGAACTTGCTGTGCCGGTCGAGCGCACCGGAGTCCTTCATCTTCTGCCACTGCTCCGGCTCCTTCATCCGGGCGCGGATCACCAGGGCGAGGAGCGCGGGAATGGCGCCGATCACGAACATCCAGCGCCACGAGTTGCCGAGGGAGATGACCCCCGACTTCTCGAGGCCGGCCATGCCCATGCCAATGAGCGCGGCGGAAATGTTGCCCATCGCCGACAGGGCTTGCAGGGCGCCGAGCGCGCCGGAGCGGGACCGCGCGGGCATCACTTCGGCCAACAGAGCCACGCCGACCGCAAACTCACCGCCGACCCCGAGGCCGGTGATGAACCGGTAGAACGCGAAATCCCAGAACGACGTCGAGAGCGCGCTCAGGCCGGTGCACAGCGAGTAGATGAGGATCGTCAGCATCATCGTCTTGGCGCGCCCGATGCGGTCGCCCAAGGCGCCGAAGACGAGGCCGCCGGTGGCCCAGCCGGCGAGGAAGACCGAGGTGGCATAGCCGCCCCAGAGGATCGGGTCGTGGCCCTCGGGCAGGAGGGCCTTCATCGCCGGCATCCGGGACAGGGTGAACAGCTGCTGGTCGAGGCAGTCGAACAGCCAGCCCAACGAAGCGACGATGAAGACGAACCAGTGGTACCGGTTCAGACCGTGCCACCAACGGCCGGTCGCGGGTGCGGGTGCGGGGGTTTGCATAGCGGGAGAGGAAGCGCCGACGCCGGCGCGGCCGGAGCACGAAACAAGTTTTCCCCCAGCGCAATCCTCTTCGCCTTCGCGCCCCCCGTCGGGACCGCCCAAGCACCCGGTTCCGCGCTCCCCACCGCCCCACCCCGGGAGCGGCGGACTGACCCGCCGATCAGCGGCCCCAACGTCCCTCGATAAAGACGTAACGGCCGCCCCGGCGCTCCCAGCGCGGCTCCACCCAGTGGTGATGCCCGCGCGGCGGCCGTTCATAACGCCCCGCGATCCAGACGTGGCGGCCGCCCCGCCACGACCAATAGCCCTTCACCCAGATAAACCCCGGCCCCGGCGGCGCGTAGACCACTTCCACCCGCGGGGGCGGCGGCGCCTGCACCACCACCACCTCCGCCGGCGCGGGGGGCGCCACCACCACCGTGGTGGGCGTCGAGGGACGGGCCGGAACGACCACCACCGCATCCCGCCAATAACCAGGAATATACACATACCGACCGTGGCGCGGCTCCCAGCGCGGGCCCACCCACACCGCGTTCGGCCGCGGGGCCGTCGACCACCGGCCCGAGACCCACACGTGCTGGCCCAGCCGCCAAGTCCAATGCCCACCCACCCACACATGGAGGGGCGAGGGCCGCTCAATGATCACCTCCCGCTGGGGCGGAGGCGGAGGCGTGTCGACGATGATCTCCGCCCCGGGAGTAGACCCGGCGGAGACGACCGTGACCGCCGGCGCGGCCGGCGCCGTGTCCCAATAGCCCTCCCGCAACACCCAGCCGTTGCGCTCCCGCCGCCATTCCGGGGCCTGCCAAGCCACCCCCGGCGCGGGCGGGATCTCCCAGCGCCCCGCCTCCCACACATAGGCCCCCTCCAGCCAGCGCCAGTGCCCCGGCACCCACGCGTGCTGCGACGTGGGCTGTTCACCGGGCTGGTCCGACGTGGCGGGATCGAGCGGGCGTTCCATCACCGGCGCCGGCGGGACCGTCCCGACGGCACCGTTGGCCTGGGCCAGCAACGAACCGACCGAGGAGAAGATCAGCAACGCGACTCCCGGGGCGACCACCTGCAGCCGGCAGAATCTGGGGTTCATACTCCCCCCTCTGACGCCCAACGCGGGAATTTGTTTCCTCCCAGGCCTCGCCCCCAGCGCTGCCGCCGCGCCGCGCCAACCGCCAGCCAACGGCTCGGCCACGGGGTTCCCTCACCCGGTTTCAATCTGTCCGACAAATTAATCTCCGGACCCGACGGCCGCCGCCTTGCCTCGGCGCCTCCGCTTGCGATGCTGTGGGGTTCAACCCTCAACCCGGGCCCGCCTTCGCGGGTCCGCGTTATCCTGCACCTGAACCCTGCGTTATGAACCTGACCCAAACCCTGCACCTCGGTCTCCGCGCCGCCGCCTGGCTGTTGGCGGCCGCCGGCGTCCTAGCCTCCGCCCACGCACAAACCGCAACGGGCGTCGTGGCCGGCCGCGTCCTGAACGTCGGCACCGGCAAATACCTCAACAACGCCCGGGTCGCCGTCGAGGGGACCAACCTCGAGACCCGCACCAACGAATACGGCGACTTCCGGCTGAATGGCGTCCCCGCCGGCCCGGCCCGGATCTCCGCCTCGTTCACCGGCCTCGACCCGAAGGTGGAGACGGTGACCGTCGCCGCCGGCCAGACGGTGAGCGTCGCCCTCAACCTCACCAGCGCCGAACGCTACGGCCCCGGCGAGGCCGTCCAGTTGGACGTCTTCAAGGTCGCCGCCCAGCGCGACTTCGAGGGCAGCTCGATCGCGGTCAACGAGCAGCGCTACGCCCCGAACGTGAAGGTCGTGATGGCCGCCGACTCCTTCGGTGACGTCACCGAGGGCAACGTGGGCGAGTTCCTGAAGTACCTCCCGGGCATCACCGTGGACTACGTCGCGGCCGACGTCCGCACCGCCTCGGTGCGCGGCTTCGCCGATACCTTCACGAGCGTCTCGGTCGACGGGATGCGGATGACGAGCTCGGCCTCCGGCAGTTCGGCCCGCGTGTTCGAGTTCGAACAGGTCTCGATCAACAACATGGCGCGGGTCGAGGTGGCCAAGGTTCCGACCCCGGATTCCCCGGCGGATTCGCTCGGTGGGAGCATCAATATGGTCAGCAAGAACGCCTTTGAGCGGAAGGGCGCCCAGTTCAATTACCGGGCCTACTTCAGCTTCAACAGCGAGGAGCTGGAGCTCCTGAAGCGCACCCCCGGTCCGGGCCGCAAGAGCACCTATAAGGTCCTCCCCGGTTTCGATTTCGACTACACCCTGCCCGTGAACGACCGCTTCGGCCTCGTCCTGACCGGCCTGAGCTCCAACCAGTACAACGAGCAGCACCGCTGGCAGAACACCTGGAACTTCGCCCAGGCCGGCGCCTCGGTGACCAATCCCTACCTGCAGCAGTGGCAGCTGCAGGACGGTCCGAAGAACACCTTCCGTGACTCGGTGAGCATCAAGGCCGACTGGAAGGTCACGCCGGAGTCGGCGCTTTCGGTCAGCGTGCAGAACAACTATTACAAGGCGTTCTTCGGCAACCGGAACCTGAACTTCAACATGGGCACGAACGCCGCGTCGGCCATCACCGGCGGCACGGGCCTGCTCTGGGGCCCGACGTTCGTGCAGAGCCCCGTGGGCAGCATCACGGCGGCGACGGGGCTCGGCAACCGTGCGACCGTCACCCAAGGCAGTTCGTGGCGCCACAAGCTGGGCGGCACCAAGGCGCTCAACGTCCGCTACACCTTCAATGGCCGCCTTTGGGACGTCAGCGCCGGCCTCCACGGGGCGAACTCGAAGACCTGGTACCGCGAACTGTCCCGCGGCCACTTCTCCAACATCGGCACCCAGATGCTCGGCGTCGCGACCGTCCGCGCCGATAACATCAACTTCCCGAGCCACACCTGGTCGGTGAAGGATGCCGCCGGTAATGCCCTCAACCCCTATGTCCTGACCAGCTTCCGCCTCAACACGGCCCAGAACAGCCCGATTGACGGCAAGGCCAAGATGAAGGGTGGCTTCGTGGACCTCGAGCGTGACTTCGACCTCGCCCGCAACCCGGTCTCGCTGAAGTTCGGCGTCTCGGTGCGCGAGGAGGACCGCGACAACCGGCGCTACAATGAGCAGTGGACCTTCGTCGGCCGGGACGGGGTGGCGAATACCGCGGATGACTCCGCCGCGCCGTTCCTGAACGACAATTACGCCGGCGTGGATCCGTATTGGGGTTCCCAGCCGATCCAGTGGGTCGATGCCTACAAGCTGGCCGAATACTACAAAGCCAATCCCTCCCACTTCGTCCAGGCGACCGGCACCGCCCAGCCGGGCGTGCAATCCGAGACCAACCGCGTCAACGGCTCCGAAAAGATCACCGAGCGCATCAGCGCGGCCTACCTGCAGTTCTCGGGCAAGCTGCTCTCCAACCGGCTCCAGTTCGTGACCGGCCTGCGCTTCGAGCAGACCAAGGACACCGGCCTGGGCGTGCTGGCCAACCCGGACGCAGTATTTCAGCGCACCGCCAGCGGCGCCTATGTGGACGGCGATCCCAACACCCCGGGCGTGCAGCGCGTGCGCCGTCCGGATGCCGGCACCGCCGGTTCCCTGCAGGAACTGAGCCTGATCCGGGTGGAGCGCGGCTACCGGGCCGAGCGCACCTACGATGACATTTATCCGAGCCTGCACCTCACCTATAATGTCACGTCGCAGTTCCTGACGCGCCTGGCCTACGCCAAGACGTTGGGCCGGCCGGATTACGCGGACATCATCCCGAATGCGGACATCAACGAGAACGACAACGATCCCAACCAGCCGGGTACCATCAACGTGCGCAACACGGGCCTGCGGCCCTGGTCGGCGGACAACTTCGACCTGTCGTTCGAATATTATCCGACCCGCGGCGGCGTGCTCCAAGTGGGCGCCTTCCTGAAGGAGCTCCAGGACTTCTGGGGCCTGGTGAACGGTCCGCTGACCCCCTCGCTCATCACCGAGCTGGGCTTGGATGATCGTTACCTGAACTGGACCGTGAGCTCGCGCCGCAATGTGGGCGACGCCCGGATCTCCGGCGCGGAGTTCAACGTGGTGCAGCCGCTGAAGTTCAACGCGCTGCCGGCCTGGGTGCGGGACTTCAGCGTGAGCGCGAACGGCACAATGCTGCACCTGGAGGGGGCGAATGGCGCGGACTTCCGCCGCTTCATCTCCAAGAGCGGCAACCTGAGCCTGAGCTGGAACAAGCGGCCGGTGAGCGCGCGGATCAACTGGAACTACCGGGGTCGCCAGAAGAACGCGGCGGTCACGGGTGCCCAGTACGACCTCGCGGGCACGCCGGCGGGCAGCGGGAACTTCTTCGAATACTACGATTCCCGCTACAACATCGACGTGAACTTCGAGTACACGTGGTCCAAGCGCCTGAAGGTGTTCGCGAACGCCCGCAACATCCTGAACCAGCCCCAGACCCTGGAGCGGTACAGCAACGCTTCGGCGAGCTACGCCAACGGCTTCCGTGAGGAGGAGTTCGGCGTGCAGTACGCGATCGGCGTCAAGGGCACGTTCTGAGGCCCTGCCCGGGGCCCCCTATGGCCCCGTGAAGCGCGCCGGGCGGCAAGGACCGCCTGGCGCCCCCCTCCCCGCTTGGCCGGCTCTCCGGAGCCGGCTATTTTGTTG
>JAIXQE010000109.1 GCA_027485815.1 Opitutaceae bacterium | reverse complement strand
GGCCGCGGCCTGCCGCCCGGGGCTCGCGCGCTCACGGCGGACATCGGGGATCCCCGGGCCGCGGCCGCCGCCCTCGCGGGGCGCCGCTGGGACGCGGTCGTCGACTTCCTCGCGTTTGACGCCGCGGCCATCGAGGCGCGCCTCGCCCTCTTCCGGGGCACCACCGCGCAGTACGTCTTCATCAGCACCGCCAGCGCCTACCGCAAGCCGCCGGCCCGCGCCGTGATCACCGAGGACACGCCGCTGGAGAACCCATTCTGGGAATACTCCCGGCTCAAGATCGCCGCCGAGGCGCGCCTCGTCCGCGCAGGACGCGAGGAGGGTTTCCCCTACACCATCGTCCGCCCCTCGCTCACCTACGGCGACACCGTCTTCCCGCTCGCCCTCAACTGCTGGACCCGGAGCTTCACCAACATCGTCCGGCTCCGCGCCGGCAAGGGGCTGATCGTGCCGGGCGACGGTCTCACGCCGTGGACGATCACGCACAACTCCGACTTCGCGCAGGGCCTGCTGGGGCTGCTCGGCCACCCTGGCGCCCTCGGGGAGGCGTTCCACATCACCTCCGAAGAGGCCCCCACCTGGAACGAGCTCTACACCCTCACCGCCGCCGCCGCCGGGGTGGAGCAGCCGCGCCTCGTGCACATTCCCTCGGACTTCATCACCGCCTGCCTGCCCGAGTACACCGGCACCCTCCTCGGCGACAAGGCCAACCCCGCCCTCTTCGACCTGACCAAGCTTCGCCGGCTCGTGCCCGGCTACGCCCCACGCGTGCCGTTCCGCGAGGGGATCGCGCGCACGCTCCGCTGGTTCGAGGCGGACCCGGCCCGCCAGGGGATCGACGCGGACGTGGACGCCAAGTGGGACCGCCTCATCGCCGCCTACGAGCGCGGACTCGCGGCCGCGCGCGCCGAGTTCGCCCCGCGGGCCTCCTGACCGACGCCGAGCGGGCCGCGATTCAGGCTCCGCCAGGCGGCGGGGCGCGGAGGAATTCCTCGAGGCGGTCGAAGGACGGTCCGAAGTAAGCGTGCGAGTAGACGACGGCGTTGAGCCCGGCCAGCCGGGTCACCTCCGGCGGCAGGTCCGCGTCCGCGGGGAACTGGAATCCCTCGGCCACCAGCGGCACGATGCGCCGGCCGTGGCGGACCGCATGGGCGATCTCGCGCCGCAGCCAGTCGTCGGGTTCCCGGCACCGGTCGAGGGAACCCGCGGCGAGGACGAGCACGAAGTTCGGCGCGACCTCGATTTCCCGGAGCAGACGCGCGTCAAACCGCCCGGCTCCGACATCGTCCACGTCGAGGAAGCACGGGTAGCCGCGCCGCTCGAGTTCCATCCGGACCACGCGCGCGAGGTCGGAGGCCCCGTCGCGGCGGTAGCTGATGAAGACCCGGCGTTGCCGCCCCGGCCGCAGGAACGGGAACGCGGTGTCGGTCCAGTGCGGCCCCGGACCGGCGGGCGGCGCCGCGACCGCGGGCGCCAGGGCCCGCGGCGCGGGCCATTCCTCCGGGTACCAGGCGCGGCTCCAGCGCACCGCGAGCGCGAAGGCGAGGCCGGCCACCGCGACGCCCATCGCGAGGCCCGGCAGCCAGGTGAGGCCGAGGAGAAACGAGGAGGTTCCGGCCAGCAACCCGAGGCAGAGCACGAAGTGGCGCCCGCGCGCCCGCACCGCGTAGGCCACGATCACCACCACCGCCGCGAGCGCCGCGTGCAGGCTCGGAAACCCGTCGTCGGGACTGCTCCACAGCCGCGCGGCGCGGATCCAGCCCTCCCCCAGGCGATCCGACAGCAGCATCGCGCCCGAGCCGGGAAAGGCCCAGCGCTCCGGCACCGGGAGCAGGAGGTGGAACGGGAGCGCGAGCGCATACGCCGCCACCAGCGAGCCGGCGAAGAGGCGCAGCGGCCGCGCGGTCGGCGCCCGGAACCAGACCCCCAGCGCCCCGACCAGCAACGCGGGCTGGACCACATAATACGCTCCCGTGAGCAGGGCCACACCCCAGCCGGGCACCGCCTCCGCCCCGCGGAAATCCAGGCCACCCTCGAGTTCCTGCAACGCCTGCGCCACCCGGTGACCCAGTGCGTAGGTCTCGGGGCTCCATCGCGCCGCCTCCGCCTGGGCCTGCACCAGCGCCGCCACCGCGACCACGAGCGGCAGCAGCAGCAGGCCGCCCCGCGTCCGCAGGAGTTCGCGCGGCCCCCTCATCGCCGCGGTGCCCCGCCCGAACCCCGCACCAGGGTCCACAACGCGAGCACGGCCGCCAACACCGCCAGCACGAGGACGAGGGACGTCCCCAAGCGGAACAGGAAGGTGTCCGGCACCGGCCGGACCAGCGCGACCCGGTAGGCCGTGCTCCCCAAGGGATCGAGATCAAGGCGCGCGCCATCTCCCCGCCGGGGAAACCCCTCGGGCTTCAACCGGAAGGCGTGGAAGTCGCTCGCGGCGACCTCCGTCACGAACGGCGAACCGACCGCGCGGTCGTTGTTGGCGGGGTCGTTCCAGACCACGCGCACCGCCGGTAACCGCGTCCCCGGCGGCAACGCGAAGCGCACGTCGCGGAGGACGGTCGGCGTGCGGTCGTCGAAGCTCCATACCTCCCGCAGGCGGTGCATCCGGTTCGCGAGGCAGTCCTCAAGCCTGGCCACGAGGCTCTCGGGGTCATCCCGCCGGTGGCTGAGGTGGAATTCCTGCGGGGGGAGGCCGAAGTCCGGGTACTCACTCGTGAGCACCACGGCGTCATCGTGTGCGCGGCGCAACGTCCAGAGGACGTCGAAATGCTTGTGGAAGTCCTCGTCGTAGAGGGTGAACTCGGTGCCCGCGAGGAGCACGGCCTGCCGCGCCGCCTCCAGCAGGACCGGATCCGCCGGCAAGTCGCCGCCCGCGGGGCCCCGGATGCGGATCGGCACCGCGGGCGGCCCGCCGCGGGTCTGCCGCCGCAGGGTGGCCAGCGCCCGCCGCGCCTCGGGCGCCGCGTTGAAGTCCTGCCAGCGCAGGGTGTCCCCCACCCCGATCTCCCCGGCCCGCATCGCGCGCACGCCGGAGGTGATCCGTTCCCGCACGCTCCGGTCCGCGCCGGACGCGAGCACGAGCAGGTCGTTGGGCGCCGGGAACGGGAGCGGGATGAAGAGCAGTTCCGGGTCATCCGCGAAGCGCGCCCGCACCGCGTCCCAGACCGCCGCCAGCTCCGCCCGCCCCTCGCGCACGAGCGCCACCAACTCGGCCGGGCTCCGCCCGCCGGACGGCTGCTCCGCCCGGATGAACGTGTGCCGCTGCTCCGGACCATTGGGTCCCGGACCCGTCACCACCCCGGCGCGCTGGAAGAACGCCGCCGGCAGCACGTAGCCCGAGGTGCTGAACTTGTGGGGATACACGAACCGCGCCGGCTCCGGCCGCGCGCGCAACCAGCGCAGGAGCGCCTCCGGATCCGCGGTCGAAACGCCCGACCCGCGCCGCACCACCAGGTGGCTCAAGCGCGTGGAGTCCGGCCCCCGCGGACTCACGGCCGTGGCGACCACCTCGAGGTTGGCCCCGAGCATTTCCGCCGCGAGGTAGACGAAGGGCGTCACCCGCGCCAGCAACGGTCCCTGCCGCCGCGCGTCCCACCCGACCAGCAGGTCGACCGCGGCCCCGTGGTCCAGGTCGCGCGGATCAAAGCGGAGGCCATCGCGCGCCCGCAGGTATTCCCGGAGACGCTCGTCGGCCCGCGCCGTCTCCGCGTCCACCGCCACTCCCGCGAAGGTCAGGGTCGCCTCCGCGGCCGCCGCGGGCAGCAGCAGCGCCAGAACCACCAGCGCCACGCCGAGGCCCCGGCGGACCGCACGCCGGCACGGCTGGCCGGCGGAAAGGGAGGCGGCGGACGGGCGCGACATCGTAAGGGTGGCCGGAGCGAAAGCCCGCGGCCGGACGCTGGCGAGCGGATTGTCGGAGCGGCAGGGACGGAAAACACCCCTCCGGATTCCCGGTCCGCGCGTGGCGAAGGGCCCCGGATCATGTTAGCTTTCCCCGCGGTCGGGGCATCCCGCCTCGGCCGCTTCCGGATATGACGACGCCGCTGAACCCGTTTCCCGAGTGCGACCGCCGGGGCTGGCTGGAGCACCAGGTCTTCGAGCTGACCCGCGGGTGCCCAGTGGATCACGGCAACCCGCCCTTCTGTCCGCTCCACGGCCTGCGGCCGGAGGGGGAGGATTTCCGCCAGCGCTGGATCCACGGCCTGAGCGACGCGGAACTCGAGTACCTCGCGCGTTACCACGCCTGCTGCCTGCACGTGCGCACCACGCCGCCTTCCCACGAGCCAACGGGCGGGGCGGCTCCGCGCGGCTAGGACTCCGGCGTGACGGTGACCGGGCGATCGCCCCCCGGGGCCGGGAACTCCAGCGTGTGCCGCCGGCCCTCGACGCTCACCTCCACCCGCACCCCCGCGGCATGGTCCTCGCGCCGCGCCGACCACGCGACCGGACGACCCGCCCGCTCCGGGACCAGCACGGTCACCATCCCCAGTTCCGCCCGCGGTTCCGCCGTGCCTGCCTCGAGGTGCCAGAGGTTCGGGAACTCGCGCGTCGGCGGCGGCGCGAAACCATCCGTCTGCCGGAACGCGAGGGGGAGCGGCGAGAGGTAACGCACGCCGAGCACAGCCCGCGGCTGCGCGACACGGGCCGACGCCTCCCCAGACTCCACCGTGAAAGGCCGGGGCGCGTGGAGGAGGAACTGGAAGGTCGCGGGCGCGGGGGCCACGAGCTCGTCGTAATAGACCACGAACGGCGCCGGCCCCTTCACGAAGACCACGTGGCGCCACGCGCGGCGGAGGCGGCCGCCGTAGGCCGGGGTGGCGTCGCCGACGAGGATGTCCCGCCCGGGAGCGAGGTCCGCGCGGAGGATCGCGCCGGTGGCGCGCGCCGAGTGCGGGATCTGGCCCTCGCCGTCGACGAGCACCGCGTTGTGCGCCCGGGTCTGGTGCACGTGCCCGGTGTGGAACGCGCTGCCGTGGAGGTCGCGGTAGCCGTTGGCCACGAGCAGCGCCTCGCCGTAGGCGTTCAGAAAAAAGGAATTCTGCGGATTGTGGCCGTGGCTCTGGGAGCCGAAGGGACTCGCCTTGAGGGCGAAGTGCACGTCCTCCCGGCTGTCGAGCAGGGTGGTATGGAGGCTGGCCACGCCGATGCCGCGGAAGACCTTTGAAACCGGCAGGTCGATCGGCTCGCGCGGCGCCGCGGGTGCGGGCAGGTTGGCGCGGTAAAGGAGGCCGGTGATCCCGCCGTTGGCGGGCTGGCGCTTCTCGCGCGCCCACCACGCCCACGCCGCGGCGTTGCCGCCGTCCCCGCTGGCCGCGCGCGCCCGCAGGTGGTACTCGAGGAAAGCGGGAGCGTCCAGAGGCCGGAAGGACAGGTCCCCGAAGCCCGCGTTGGGCGAATGCGGCGGCGCCAAGTATAACGGGTAGTCGCCCACCTGGGCGAAGAACGGCTTGCGCAAGCCGTCGATCCCGAGCGCGGCCTGCGCGACCTGCAGCCAGCCCGCCGCCTTGCCCTGGTAGCTCGACCAGTAGCTGACCCCCTCGTGCCAGCCGCCGTCGTCATCCGACCACACGGGGTAACAGGCGAAGAACTTGTTGAGCGCGTAATCGAGCCACTGGGGCGCCTCGGGGATCTCGTCGAGGAACGCGATGCCCGCCTCGGCCAGCTTGTGCCAGACGCGGTTCGCGTGGCTTCCGTAAGGACGCTGCAGGTGGCCGACGCCGCGGGCGACCTCCCCGCTGTTCCACGCCTCGAGCACGCGCGTGCGCATCGTCGCGCGGATGCGGTCGCGCTCCTCCGGGGTGAACACGTCCCACGCCCAGTCGTAGGCCCGCGCCGGCCGGTGCAGCAGGGGTTTCCCCGCCTCGCAGTTCAGGGTGAAGTTGGTGGTGCCCTGGGGATCCCACGCGGCCAGGTGCAACAGCCAGCGCCGCGCCCCCTCGCCGTAGCGGCGCTCGCCGGTGAGGAGGTACACGAACGCCAGGGTCTCCGCCTCCGTGCAGGCCTGCTCGACCTGCACGCGGTTCGGCCACCAGTACTTGATCAGCTCCGCGTTGTTCTTGTCGCGCGCCGACCCCTTGTGCGGCGGCTCCGGGGTCGGGCCGGCCGCGAGGAAGCGCTCGGCCGCGGCACGCAACTCCGCCAGCGCCGGCGCCTCCGGCCCGCGGACGAGGTCGCGCAGGCGGGGCAGGTCCTCGGGCCGCAGGAAAAGCCGGGGATGCCCGGCCGGCACGCGCGCCCGCTGCTCGGCGCGTCCGGGCAACGGCAGGACCGCCGCCGCCGCCGGCACCTCCACCCGGCGGGCGCGACTCCATGCCGTGACGTCACCCCGCGCGTCCCGCGCCCGGTAACGCCAATGGTGGGTGCCGGGCGCGAGCGGCGCGTCGTGGGTGTAGGTGGGCCAGACCACGCCGGTCGCCGTGGTCGTGCCGGCGGCGGGAAACGCGGGATCCGCCGACCACTGGACGTCGTACGTGACCGCGTCCGCCGGGGCGATCCAGGTGAGGCTCGGCGGGTTCAAGGCGACGCGCGCGCCATCCGCCGGCCGGTAACCCCACTCGTCGGGCCGCGGGGCGCGTTCGTCGAGCGGCCGTTCGGCGGCGCACGCGGTGGCCGAGGACAGCAGCAGGAGGACGGCAACCAGCGAGGCGCGGAAGGGAATCAGGGGCATCACGACGCGAGACGTTCGCCGGGCGAACCCGGCTACGGCCAGCCCAAAGGCCCGGCTCAGGGCGCGAGCGGCGCGTCGGGCTCGATGAGCAGCCGGCAGGGATCGCCCGCCACCACCCCGCCCGGATCCACCGCGGCGGCGAAGGCGATCATCCCCGCGTTGTCCCCGGTGTGGCGCGGCTCCGCGGCCAGGAAGGGAAGGCCCGCGCGCCGCGCCTCCGCCTCCAGCGCCGCCCGGAGCGGGCGGTTGTTCGCGACCCCGCCCGAGAGTCCGAGGCTGCGCAGCCCGCCGCCCTCCCGCGCCAGCACCCGGCGCACGCGCCCCGCGAGGGCGTCGACCACCGCGGCCTGATAGCTCGCGCACAGGTCCGCGCGCCGCGCCTCAATCTCCGGCACGCTCATCCGCTCCAACTGGTAGCGGAGGCTCGTCTTCAGGCCCGAGAAACTGAAATCCAGATCGTCGCCCCGCCCGCCGCCCCGGGGAAACGCAAACGCGTCGGCCCGTCCCTCCCGCGCGCGCCGCTCGACCTCCGGACCGCCCGGATAACCCAGCCCGAGGAGCTTCGCCCCCTTGTCCAAGGCCTCGCCAGCGGCGTCATCCAGGGTGCGGGCCAGGACGGTGATGCGCCGCGCTTCATCGAGCATGAACAGGAGGGTGTTGCCGCCCGAAACGATCAGGCCGACGTGCGGCAGCAGCCCGGCCAGCCGCGCCTCGAAGGCGCCGGGGGCCGCCGCGTGGACCGGCAGGAACGGGGACCACGCGTGTCCCCGCAGGTGATTCACGCCCAGCAACGGCACGCGCAGCGCCAGCGCGAGGGCCTTGCCCGCCGCCACGCCCAGCGCGAGGCAGGCCGCCAAGCCCGGACCATGCGTCACCGCGACCGCCCCCACCCCGCCGAACCCCGCCTCGTCCCGCGCCCGCGCCAGCAGCGCGGGCAGGTGCCGCAGGTGCTCCCGGGTCGCCAGATCGGGCACCACCCCGCCGTACCGCTCGTGCAGCGCAATCTGGCTGTGCACCCATTCGCCGCGGAGACCAGTCGCCGGGTCCAGCAGGGCCACCGCCGACTCGTCGCACGAGCTCTCCAGAGCCAAAATCCACCCGCTCATCCGCGCGGCCCCCCGTTGGCCTCCAGCAGCCGCAGGCCGCGCAGCATCGCCAGCGCCGTCTCCAGCTGCCGGTCCGCGACGGGCGCGAACCCGAACCGCGCCTCGAAATCCGCCCCTTCGAGGTCCGGCCGCGAACGCTGCTGCGCCAGCCGGGAATCCTCCTCGGGCGTCATCACCACCTCGACGTGCGGCCGCACGCCCTGCTCGTGGATCGAGGTCCCCGCCGGCGTGAAGTACCGCGCGGTGGTGAGGCGGAGGCCCTCCCCGTCGCGCAGCTTGAAGATCGACTGCACGGAACCCTTGCCGAAGGTGCGCTCCCCCACGATCACGGCGCGGCCGGCGTCCTTCAGCGCCCCCGCGACGATCTCGGCCGCGCTCGCGCTGCCCGCGTTGACCAGCACCGCGAGGGGCAGCGACCACGGGGCGCCGCCGCCGGAGGCCCGGAAGCGCTCGTTGTCCTGCGGGCGGCGCCCGCGGGTCTCCACGATGAGTTCGCCCTCCCGGAAGAAGGGCTGCGCCACCTCCACTGCGGCCTCGAGCAACCCGCCCGGGTTGTTCCGCAGGTCGAGCACGAGGGCGCGGATGCCCTGCTCCCCCAGGCGGGCCAGCGCCAGCCGCAGCTGCTTTCCCGTGTGCTCGGAGAATTCGGTCAACTGCACGTACCCCACCCCCTCCGCGAGCACCCGCGCGCCGCGGACGCTCTCGATGCGAATGCGTTCGCGCGTGAGGGTGAGCGTCAGCCCCTCCCTCCCCCCCGGACGCTGGATTCCAATGGTCACGGTCGTGCGCGGCCGGCCGCGCAGCCGGCTGACCACGGCGTCGACGCCCCCGGTCGCGACCGGATGACCGTCGATCGAGACGATCTCGTCGCCGCGGCGGATGCCGGCGCGCTCGCCCGGGGTGCCCGCGATCGGGGCGATCACGACCACCCGGTTCTGCCGGGTCTCGACCTGCACGCCGATCCCGCCGAACTCGCCGCTCAAGTCCTCCTCGACCTGGTCGTGGGAGGCCTTCTCGAGGAACTCGGAGTGCGGGTCGAGGGCCTCGACCATTCCGTGCAGCGCGCCACGGGCGAGGCCGGCGTAGGGCACGGCGGCGCCATCCACGTATTGCGCATTAACCAGCTCCATCACCTCCCGCACGTAGGCGGAGGCGCGGCTGAGATCGCGGTCGGGCCACCAGCGCCACGCGGCCGCCACCTTCACCGCCGCGAGGGACGCGGCGACGCCCAGGAGGACGCCGGTGGCGAGGGTGAGAAAGCGATTGCCCATCCCGCGCACGATGGGCATCGCCCTCGCGTTGTAAATGGGATCATCCGCCCCCGCCTCGCCTGCCTTCCGCGACGCCTTCCGCGCCGTCGCGGGACCCGCCGGCCGGCTGAGTTTCGCGCGCTTCATGGAGCTCGCGCTCTACCACCCGGCGGCAGGCTACTACCGGGCCGCCCGCGAACGCGTGGGCCGCGCGCCGGGCACCGACTTCATCACGTCCGCGACCGTCGGGCCCCTCTTCGGCGAACTGGTCGCCGCCGCCGCCGTCCACCTGCTCGGTCCGGAGGCCGCCCCCCGCCACACCTTCGTCGAGCTCGGCGCCGAGCCGGACCGCAGCGTGCTGGCCGGCGTGGACCATCCCTTCGCCGCCGTGCGCACGGTGCGCGTGGGCGATCCGATCGAGCTGAGCGGGGAGTGCATCGTGTTCTCCAACGAGCTGTTCGATGCCCAGCCCTGCGTGCGGACCGTTTACCGCGGCGGCGGCTGGCGAGAACGCATCGTCGAGCTCACCGCGGATGGCACGTTCGCGGAGGGAGAGGTGCCGTATCCGGACGATGTCCGGCCGGCTCCGGAGGGCTACGCCTTTGACCGTCCCCTCGCCGCCGCGCGCCTCGCCGGGGAGATCGCCCGGCAGCCGTGGCGAGGGCTTTTCCTCGCCTTCGACTACGGCAAGACCGAGCGGGAACTGCGCACGGAGTGCCCGGCCGGCACCGCCCGCGCCTATTATCGGCACCGGCAGGAGCGCGACCTCCTCGCGCGGCCCGGCGAGCAGGACCTGACCTGCCACGTGTGCTGGGACTGGATCGCGGCCGAACTGACCGCGGCGGGTTTCGCCGCGCCGGTTCTGGAGTTTCAGGAGACGTTTTTCGTGCGGCGCGCCGGGCCGGCGATCGCGGCGGTGAGTGCGGCGGAGGCGGCGCGCTTCAGTCCGCGCAAGCAGGCGCTGCTGCAGCTCCTGCATCCGGGGCAGATGGGCCAGCGCTTCCAGGTCCTGTACGCCCGCCGCTGAAGGCGGCCGAGGAATGGGTTGACACTCCGGCTGTCGCCACCGGCTTCTCCCCACCTTTTTACGGCGGCCATAGCTCAGTTGGTTAGAGCATTCTGCCGTACGGCAGAATGGATCTTGGCACCCGAGGAATGGGTTGACACTCCCGCTCTCGCCAACGGATTCTCCCCGTCCTCTTTTACGGCGGCCATAGCTCAGTTGGTTAGAGCACAAGATTGTG
>JAIXQE010000113.1 GCA_027485815.1 Opitutaceae bacterium | reverse complement strand
GACTTCATCGGCGGCGCGAAGGCTGCCGGCCGCGGGACCGCCGGGTCCAGCCCAGAGTGCGACGGCGCAGCTCAGGGAAAGCGCGGGCGCGGACCGATCGCGTCGGCGCGGACCGTGCCATCCGCGGCGAGCAGGGGTTGCGGCCCGTTGATCCGGCCGAGGGGGCGGCAGCCCGGCCCGACGCCGCGGTTGCCCAGATCTTCGGCATTGGCGGCCGCGATCGCCCGGAGGCGCGCGATGACCTCGGGATGCTGGCTGGCGACGTTGCGGGCCTCGCCCGGATCCTCGCCGAGGTTAAAGAGTTCGCCCCGCGCGAGGTGGAGCTTCCACGCGTCCGCGCGCACGGCCTCGAGGTCCAGGCCGCGGAAATAGAGGAATTCGCGGCGGGCGCCGGGACCGGGAGCGCCCAGCAGGGAGGTAGAGACATCGAGGCCGTCGAGCCGGCGTCCGGCCGGCAGCGCGGCTCCGGCGAGGCGGGCGAGGGTGGGGAGCAAATCCGGGTTCGCCGTGATGGCGGAGGATTGGGTGCCGGCCGGGATGCGTCCCGGCCACCACGCGAGGAGCGGAACCCGGATCCCGCCCTCGAGGGTGCTGCCCTTGCCGCCCCGGAGGGGGTGATTGTCGGCCCCGTGATTGAGCGGGCCGCCGTTGTCCGAGACGAACAGCACCAAGGTATTGCGGGCGCGGCCCCCGGCCCGGACGGCATCGAGCACCTGGCCCACGCTCCAGTCGACCTCCTCGATCCAGGCCCCGATCAGGCTTTGCGGCACGCGCGCGCGGAAGGCGGCGGAGGGGTAGAGCGGGAAATGGACGGCGTTGTGGGCGAGGTAGAGGAAGAACGGTTGCGGGCGGGGGCGGCGCACGTACTCGACCGCGCGCTCGGTGTAGCGCCGCACGAGGTCGGCCTGCTCCTCGGGGCCGACGCGCCCGATCACCGCGTTGCCCTCGAGCAGCGGCAGCGGCGGCTGCGCCTGGCGGATCCCCGTGCCATCGTCACTCTCGGCGCCGGCCTTGGCCGTTGCCTTGGGGGTGGGCAGCGCCGCGCCGAAGTTGCTTTTCACGCCCTCGGCGGCCGGGCCCATGTCATTGGAGTAGGGCAGGCCGAAGTACTCGGAAAACCCCTGCTGCAGCGGCAGGAACGGGTGCTGGTCCCCGAGGTGCCACTTGCCGATGCAGGCCGTGGCATAGCCGGCGGCGCGCAGGACCTCGGCGATGGTCTGCTCATCGGGATGCAGCCCCACCGCGGCCCCGGGGAAGAGCACGTGGGGCGTGGGCAGCACCCGCTTCGGGTAGCATCCCGTCAACAGGGCGGCCCGGGAGGGGGAGCAAACGGGGGCGGCGTAGTGGTCCTGCATCCGGCGGCCCTCGGCGGCCATCCGGTCGAGCGCCGGGGTGCGGAATCGTCCGCCCCAGGCGCCGAGCTCTCGGGAACCGAGGTCGTCGATGTTGATGAGGATGATGTCCGGCCGTTCCGCGGGCGCGGCGGCCGACGCGGGCGTCGGGGCGAGGGCGGCGAGGAGCGTGAGGAGGGCGAGGAGCGGCCGGCGCATCGGGGGGCCTCAGGCGGAGGGGGTGGGGCGGCCGAGGCAGTTGCCAAGGGCGGCGAGGACGAGGTCGACGTTCCGCACCGTGGCGCCGTGGCCCATCAGCCCGATCCGCCAGGCCTTGCCCGCCATCGGGCCGAGGCCGGCGCCGATCTCGATCCCGTACTCCTCGAGCAGGCGCCGCCGGACGCCCGCGTCGTCGGCGCCCTCGGGGATGCGGATGCAGTTGAGCGTGTGCAGGGAGCGGGACGGCACGTAGCGCAGGCCGAGGCCCTCCAGGCCCCGGCGGAGCCGCTGGTGCATCGCGGCGTGGCGGGCGATCCGGGCCTCGAGGCCCTCCTCCAGCACGATCGTGAGCGCCTCGTGGAGGGCGTAGGTCATGTTGATCGGGGCCGTGTGGTGGTACACGCGGCCGCCGCCGCCCCCGGAGTAGTATTTCCGGAGCATCGACACGTCGAGGTACCACGACTGCACCTTGACCTTGCGCGCGTCCATCCGCTCAAGGGCGCGCGGGCCGAAGCTGACGGGCGACAGTCCCGGGGGGCAGCTCAGGCACTTCTGGGTGCCGCTGTAAATCGCGTCGATCTCCCAGTCATCCACGCGCAGTTCGTGTCCGCCGAGGCTGGTGACGGCGTCGACGAGCAGGAGGGCGCCGTGGGCGCGGGTGATCGCCGCGAGCCCCTCGAGGGGCTGGTGCGCGCCGGTGCTGGTCTCGGCGTGGACGATCCCGAGCAGCCGCGCGCGCGGGTGGGCGGCGAACGCGGCGGCGACCTGCTCCGGGGAAAAGGTTTCGCCCCATGGCGCCTCGAGCGCGTGGACGATCGCGCCGCAGCGCTCCATCACGTCCTTCATCCGCGTGCCGAAGACGCCGTTCACGCCGACGATCACCTCGTCGCCGGGTTCCACGAGGTTGACGGCGGCGCACTCCATCCCGGCCATCCCGGTGCCGCTCACGGGGAAAGTCAGCGCGTTGCGGGTGCGGAAGACCTGCCGGAGGAGTTCGCAAACCTCGTCCATGATGGCGAGGTACTGCGGATCCAGGTGGCCGAGGGTCGGCGCGGCGAGGGCGCGAAGGACGCGCTGGGGAACGGGACTGGGGCCGGGGCCGAGGAGGACGCGTTCAGCGGGGTGCACGGGGTCAGCAGAGAAGGCCCGGGCGGGGGAAACGAGCCGAAAGTGGCCGTGGCTTGCGCCGCGGGCCCGGTTCGGCTGCGCTGCCGCGGATGACCGCAAACCCCTGCTCCCGCCGGCGTTTCCTCGCGCGTTCGTCGGCCGCCCTGGCGGTGGGGGCGCGGGGTTTCGGCGCGGAGACCGCGCCCGTGCGCCTGGGTTTGGTGGCCGACGCGCAGTACGCCGACGTGCCCGCGCAGGGTACGCGCCACTACCGCCGCTCGCGGGATCGGCTGGAGGCCGCGGTTGCGGACTTCGCGGCATTGCCGCTCGCGGGCTGCGTCCAGCTGGGCGACCTGATCGACCGGGACTGGGCCAGTTTCGCGCCGATGCTCGCCGTGCTGGGCCGCAGCCGGCACCGCTGGCACCACGTGCTCGGCAACCACGACTTCGAGGTGCGTGACGAGGAGAAGGCGTGGGTGCCCGAGCGGCTCGGCCTGCCGGCCCGGCGCGGGGCCTTTGACCTGCCGGGCTGGCGTTGCCTGCTGCTGGATACGAACGACGTCAGCCGTTACGCGCACCCCGCCGGCAGCCCGGGGCGGGAAGAGGCGGAGCGCGAGCTGGCCCGCCTCGCGGCCGCACGGGTCCGGCAGGCGAAGCCCTGGAACGGGGGCGTGGGCTCCGCGCAGCTGCGCTGGTTCGAGGACGAGTGCGCCGCCGCCCGCCGCGCGGGCCGGCGGGTGCTGGTGTTCTCGCACCACCCGGTCTGGCCGCTGGGGGATCACTGCGCGTGGAACGCCGCGGAGATCCTCGCCGCCGTGGATCGTCAGCCCAACGTCGCCGCGTGGCTCAACGGCCATCACCATGCGGGCGCCTTGGGTGAGCGGCACGGCATCCCGTTCGTCACGCTGCGCGGGATGGTCGAGACTGCCGACGCGACCGCCTACGCGGTGGCGACGCTGCACGCGGACCGGCTGCTCCTCGAGGGCCGGGGGCGAGAGCCGTCGCGGGAGCTGGCGCTGCGTCCCTTTCCGACCGGGTAAGCGGGGTCAGCGGACGGCGGCCCAGACGCGCTGCACGTCGTCGTGGTCTTCGATCTCCTGCAGGAATTCCCCGACCTCGCCGCGCTGGGTGTCGTCCAGCTCCGGGTAGGTCTTCGCGATGTAGCCGAGCTCGGCGGTGACCACGGTCCAGCCGTGCTGCTTGAGCCAGGTGGCGGCCGCGTGCACCGCGGTGCGGTCCGTGAGGAGGCGGACGCCGGTCGCGCCCTCGGGGATGTCGTCGTTGCGCGCGTGGTCGAGGGCCTCGAAGTCGTTCGCCCCCGCCTCGATCGCGGCCGCCTCAAGGTCCGCGGCCGGATCCGGGTGGTGCGCCTCGACGATCCCGCAGTGGTCGAAGAGGAACTTGTTGCTGCCCGCGCCGCCCATCACGCCCTTGCGGAAGAGGGCCCGGAGGTCGGCCGAGCTGCGGTTGTGGTTGTCGGTCATCACCTCGACGATGATCGGGACCTTGTGGGGCGCGTAGCCCTCGTAGACCACGTGCTCGAGCGAGGCGCTGTCGCCCCCAATGCCGGCGCCCTTGTTGATCGCCCGCTGGATCACGTCGCGGGTGACGCTCGCCTTGCGCGCCTTCTCCACGGCGGCGAAGAGACGGGCGTTGCCCTCGGGGTCCCCGCCGCCGAGCTTCGCGGCCACGGTGATTTCCTTCACCAGCTTCTGGACCGCCTGACCCTTCTTGAGGTTAACGATCGCGCGTTTCGCGTGGAGCCATTGACGTCCCATAGATTGAAGGTGACCCCCTCCCGGCGAGCCGGGCAACGCCGAAGTTGGCGGGAGACGGGCTCAGCGCTTGCTCTCGCCGCTGTAGCACAGCCAGCAGAGCAGCAGCACGGACACCGAGAAGATGGCGATCAACAAAATCACGGGCGTGACGGGGGTGGGGTGTAGGGAATGTGGGAAATCGGCGGGCGGCAGGCCAGCCCAAAGTACGTGGGGTCTTTTCCCGCTTGCGGGTTGGGTGGTGGCGGGAGGCCAATGAGGCGTGGTCCCCGCGCCGCCCACGATCGTCCACCTGGATGCCGACGCCTTCTTCGTTTCCTGCGAGCTCGCACGCCGGCCGGAGTTGCGCGGCCGGGCCTGTGCGGTCGGCGGCCGCGAGCGCGGGATCATCGCCTCGGCCAGCTACGAGGCGCGCTCGGCCGGGGTCTACACGCCGATGCCGACGGCGCGGGCGCTGCGGGTTTGTCCGGGGCTGATCCTGATCCCGCCGACCCCCGGGCTGTACGGTGAGGTGTCGTCGCGGATGTTCGACCTCTGCGGCGAACTCACGCCGTGGGTGGAACGGAGCTCGATCGACGAGGGCTACCTGGACCTGCGGGGCAACGCTCTGGCCGACGAGGCAGCGGTGACCGCGGTGGTGCGGCGGTTGCAGGGGAGGCTCTGGTCCGAGCTTTCCTTACCCGTTTCTTTCGGTGTCGCCGCCAACAAGCTGGTGGCGCAGGTGGCCTCGAAGCTGCGGAAACCCCGCGGGTTCGTGGTGGTGTCACCGTGCGGGGAGGCCGCGTTCCTCGCCCCGCTTCCCCTGGGTCGGCTGCCGGGGATCGGCGCCAAGACGGAGGCGCGGCTCGCGGAACAGCATGGGCTGCGGCTCATCGGCGAGCTGCAGAACCTGTCGGAGGCCGCGCTCGAGGCAGCGTTCGGCGCGGGTTGGCGGGAGGTGCAGGCCGCGGCGCGCGGGCAGGACGACCGGCCGGTCGTGACCGAGGCGGGCGACGCCCAGAGCTATTCCCTGCAGGAGACCTTTGCGGCCGATGTCCGCGATCGCGCGCAGTTGCTGCGCGTCCTGAAGGGAATGATCGACGAACTGCTACCGAAGGTCCGGCGGGACGGAAAGCGGGCGCGCACCCTCACGGTGCGGGTGCGCTTCCCGGATTTCACCGAGGGGATGCGCAGCCGCACGCTCCCGGAGGCCACGGATCTCGAGGCGCCCTTCTATCCGCTGCTGGAGCCGTTGCTCGCGGCGGCCGGCGCGGGTTCGCGGCCGGTCCGGCTGGCGGGGGTCCGGCTCTCGGGGTTGGCGCAGGGAGGCGGCCAGCTGGAACTTTTCGGCGCGGACGAGGCGCGCCGGCGCCGGCTCGCCCGCGTGCGCGACCAGCTCAACGCCGCGCGCGGCGCGGGGGCGCTGCGACACGGCCACCAGCTTGCCAACCCGGCGGACGACGCCTAG
>JAIXQE010000070.1 GCA_027485815.1 Opitutaceae bacterium | reverse complement strand
ATCAGGCGAGCCAAGGATCGGTTCAGCGTGAGGATGCCGATCGTCTCGGTCGGATACTTCCGAGCGAGACGCCGGGCGCGGTGGATGAGGATGACGGTTTTCCCGGAGCCGGACACGCCTTTAAGCACAGCGGGCAGGTCGTAGTCCTCGTCCACGATGCGACGCTGGTCCGGATGCAGCCAGAGCAACCACGGCTCAAACTCCTCCGACAGGATGCGCTTTCGCTCCTCAGTGCTGAGCGAGGCGAGGTCGGTGACCAGCTCGGTGTTTTCGCCCGAGGCAAGGGCTTGGTCGATAAGTCCGGGTTGCTCGACGACATCCTTGGCACGGCCAAAGTGGAGGTCGATGCGGGTCAGTGCCTCGTCGGCGTGCCCCTTGCGCAAATGCGCGACGACGTCGATGACCAGAGACTGCACGGTTGTGTCGGCGATGCACTCGACAATTTCGACTACGGCATCGTCGTCGCTGTCCTCGGTCAGGGCCCATAGATCGCGAAGCAGCCTTGCCTGTGGAATCAGCTGGGGAAGCTCGGGGAAAGCGATGCGCTGAAACAGGGGCCGCGTGTCGGTGGTGACACCTAAGCCGGAGGCGGGAAATTCGCGGACGCCCGGGGCGCTCACGATCGTGTGCTGGATCTGCTTTTTCTTGTTAGCAGCCAGCTTTGAGCCTTTGTGTGCCTCAAGCCAGGCCTCTACCTGGGCGTGGTCGCCGACAAACATGAGCCAGACCTCGTTATCGTTTTGTATAGTTACGAGGCGGCAGGCCCCGGGGAGGTCATATTTTACCGCGTGATTGATGCGGCTCTCGCCGTGCTTGGTAAGCTTGGCCAGAGTGGAGCCTGAAAGCTCCAATTGTCCGATAATCTGCTCAACTTTTTCGGCAGCGGCCTGCTTCGGCCCGCCGCACTGGCGCAAAGCCCTGAGGGATTTTAGAAAATCACCCTTGTTGTGGAAGTAATATCTGGTTATGCTACTCATCAGGGTGATTGCGGGGAATCTGTAGGAGGGTATTGTCAGTGCGGCGAGTAGCGCGCGTCAGGAGGGCTTGACGCCGAAGTAGGCTTCAAGCCTGCGGTCCGAATTTCGAAGCGAGCGGTGTAACGATTAAACATCTTCTCCAACTTACGCGGTTCGCTTAAAAAAATGCTGACGTCGTCGCAAATAACATTCAATTCATTTGCATCCCGAAGGATGGGGCAGGCCGTGAATCGCTCATCCGCGGCAGGAAGAGCGGATTTTAGATTTCTCTGCAAAGGGGGCGCTGGAGCGGACTCAAGTCCCGCCACGCCTCGGCGCCACTTGTCGCGATGGCTCGACGGCTTCGCCTGCCGTAGCGACTCACGGCCTGACCCGTCAGACTCCTTCTGTCCGCGTTATATTTATTTACTGCGCAAAGATCAATCACTGGCCCAATAATGAACTGTATATCTCTAATCCGAGAGCAACGCCCTTGCTTTTGCCTTCAGGACTTCTGAAAATCATCTTTTTCATCGAAAAAGGGGTAACGCGCGCTAAGGCAGAGACAGATGTCGGTATGCAGCCGTTTTCAAGCATAAACATATGCCGTCGCGCCATTGACTAGACTCCCGATTTTGGACCCCGCTCGGGTGAGACCCTGGGCGAATTGCGGGATGGCTTAAGGTATATTGCCTGAGGGGGACCTGCAGGAAAGTTCCGGGCGCCCACGACAAGGGTGCGGGCTACCGGGCCATTTGCGAAACGAATCACCGGATTCGCGCCGGCAGCGGATGGTGCTGCACGCTTTCGAAGCGAAATGGATTTAATTCGGCAACGAACAACGTGACCCATCAGCTGGCCGCTACTTACGCGCTTCCACCCGGAGGCGCACCAAGCGTCGAGCATTTTCTGCCTTTGGACGCCCATGGTCGCACGCAAAGGGATTGCCTGAGCTCCGCAACCTAGAATTCTGCCACCCGTTGACCGCCCTGCGTCCCCGCGCGATGCCTCCTAAATGCCCCTCTTCGAAATCACCGCCAACCAGCTTCGGCCCCTAGCTACCGCCTCTCTCTCCGAAATGAAGGTCCGCGAACGAGGCGATCTCCAGCGGCTGCTCCGGTCGCAGATCGACGTCCTCGGGGAGGACCTCCTCGTGCTGGCCGAGGAATTCGGTGATTGGGAGGACAGCCGCCGTCGCATCGATCTCCTCGCCGTCGACTCGCAGGCCAATCTTGTGGTGATCGAACTGAAGCGCACCGCGGACGGCGGCCACATGGAACTCCAGGCGATTCGGTACGCCAGCATGATCTCCACGATGACCTTCGAGCGGGCCGCCGAAATCCACGCTGAGTTTCTCTCTGCGAACGGAGGTAGCGCCGGTGAAGCCAGGGATAGGCTGCTGACCTTCCTGGGCTGGGATGAACCCGACGAGGAAGCATTTGCCGCCGACGTCCGCATTATCCTAGTTTCGGAGGATTTCGGCAAAGAGCTTACCTCCGCCGTGCTCTGGCTCAGGGATCGCGAGATCGACATCCGCTGCATCCGACTCCGCCCCTATCAGGACGGCTCGACGCGACTGGTCGACGTTCAGCAGGTGATTCCTCTGCCAGAAGTGCAGGATTTCCAGGTCCAGTTACGGGAGAAGGTCCTCATCGGTCGGAGAGAACGGCTGGAGCGGCACGACCTTCGGGAGAAATTCTGGACCGGTCTCCTAGCTATCGCTCGCGAGCGCGGCACACGCCACGCGGGCCGTAAACCGGGCAAGTACCACTGGATCGGAGGTGCCTCAGGCATCCGCGGCCTAGGCTGGACTTACGTGATCGGTCCTGATTCCGGAACGGTGGAGCTGTACATCGACCGGGGAATTGCGGAGGAGAACAAGGCGATCTTCGACACCTTGGTTGTCCATCGGGAAAGCTGTGAGGAAAAGTTCGGGGCTCCGTTGCTCTGGGACCGCCTTGATCACCGGCGGGCGTGCCGGATCAAGTACGAGGTAGACTTGGGCGGGTACCGTTCGCCCGAGGCGAAGTGGCCGGAAATCCAAGCCGAAATGGTTTCTCGCATGATATCGTTGGAGAAGGTACTTGGCCCGTTACTGGCGGAGTCGGTGAAATAACGCGCTGAGCCGCAGCATGGGAGCTCTACGTTAATGACTCTTGACCATTCGTTTAGGCGCTGGGTTGGAATAGGCCCGTGGTCGGAAAGGAGAGATCGCGCGACTGCCGCGGTTCGTAAGTCTGCACTTTCCTTAGTGCTTCACGCGGAACCTCCAGCGTCCGCTCACAGGTGATTAGACCCTACTTCAACAGACAGCGGGCCGACCCGCCCGGCCACATCCTAAACCCACCAAACTAATCCACCCAGCCTCTTGCGCAGGGGGTTGTTGAAACATTGCGCTCAATCACATTCTCGTAAAAACCTCGCCGAAACCGGCACCTTTTCGAGGACCCCTCGCTTGAATCGGGGATCCTCATACGGCTGGCGAACCTTACCTTTTGACGTTCAAGTTCCATGAGCACTCCCCGCATCGGCATGTTCGCCACCGTCCGCAACCGCCGAGGGCTTACGACTGGTGTCGAAAGCTTTGATGGGCCTACGGGGCGCTTGCACCTAGTCAGCATCGACTACAAGGACGACCAACTGCCGCGTGGGGAGAAGCTCATCTGGGAACTTGAACCAGCCGGACAATTGCTTGAGCCGACCGCACTACCGAACGTGGTTTCAAGCGACCCCATGCCGGTCGAAGACTTCGACGCGCTGTTGCGTGCAACCCGTTGGTCCGCTGCGACTCCCTTTATCGATCCCGACGGCTCCGGCCCGCTCGGACGGTTACCCATCGCGAGCCCATTTCACGGGGCGGTGCAGGTTGACGACTTCCAGTTGGTGCCTCTGCTCAAGGCGCTGCGGATGCCGCGCGTCAGCCTTCTGCTCGCCGATGATGTGGGGCTCGGAAAAACCGTCGAAGCGGGGTTGATTCTAACCGAGCTCCTGCTGCGCCGCAGAGTTCAGAGGGTGCTCGTACTCACGCCGGCCGCGCTGCGCCTCCAGTGGCGCGATGAAATGAGGGACAAATTCTCGCTGTCCTTCGACCTCGTCGACCGAGACGAGACTCACGCTCTGCGCCGCCGGTTAGGCATGGACGCCAACCCCTGGCGCTCGTTCAGCCGCATCATCGCCTCGTACCACTATCTGCGCCAGGACGATGTACTGGAGCAGTTCCTTGCCGCCTGCCGCACGCCCGACGGATCCCCGCACCTGCCATGGGACCTGCTCATCGTGGACGAGTGTCACAACCTGATGCCCTCGGCGTTCGGCGAAGACAGCGACCTATGCCGAATGCTGCGACTGCTGGCACCGCAGTTCGAGCACCGTCTCTTCCTGAGCGCCACGCCGCACAACGGCCACACGCGCTGCTTTTCAGGCTTGCTCGAGATTCTCGACCCGGTGCGCTTCAGCCAGACCGACACGCTCCGCGAGGCCGAGCGCGGCCGTGTGCAGCAGGTGGTAATCCGCCGCCTCAAGCGCGAGATCAACGCCCGCACCAACCCGCCCAAGTTCTGCACCCGCCTCGCGCCGCAGGCGCTGGTCTTGAGCCTCACGCCACAGGAGGTCGCCTTAAGTGCGGCCTTCGACGCATTCCGCAAGGCGATCCACGAGATCATCGCAAGCGAGCGTGGCACACGTCGTCGCACGGGCAGCTTTGCAGTGGAGATCCTCGGCAAGCGGCTGCTCTCTTGCGCGGTGGCTTTCGCGGACTCCTGGCACCGATGCAAGCGGGGGCTCGCCGAGAGCCAAGTTGCCGCCGATGCCGAGGTGCAGGCCGCCCGCCGAAACCTTGAGGCCGAGACAGGCGACGACCGCGAGACTCAGTCGCGCGTGGCAACGGCCGCGGGCGTCGTGGGCGCCTGGCTCAAGGGCGTTGCGCCTTCGCTGAAGGCCGAAATCGCCGCACTTGATGCCGCGATCGCCGGGCTGGGCCTCGCTGAGGCGAACGGAGAACTGTCCGAAGTCGATCCACTGGCCGATTCGCGTTACGGCGCGCTCGAAGCCCTGATCGATCGACTGCTGCGCTCGAGCGAAGGGTGGCGCGATGATGAGCGCCTCGTGGTCTTCACCGAGTACAAGACGACCCTCGATTATGTCGTGCGGCGACTCTCCGCGAAGTTCGGTACCGAGCGTGTCCTGACCCTCTTTGGCGGCATGGACGACGTCGAGCGCAGCGACGTTAAGGCCAGCTTCAACAGCCCGGCGCACCCCGTGCGCGTACTGGTTGCCACCGACGCGGCAGCAGAGGGCCTGAATTTGCAGCGCACCGCCCGCTATCTGCTGCACTTCGACTGCCCGTGGAACCCGTCACGTATCGAGCAGCGCAACGGCCGAGTCGATCGCCACGGCCAACCGCGCGACGTGACGATCTTTCACTTCGTTACCGACCAAGACCAAGACCTCGCCTTCCTTTCGCATGTAATCAAGAAGGCTGACGAGATCCGCGAAGACCTAGGCTCCGCCAACGAGATCTTCGACGAGGCTGCGCACCGACGTCTGATCGCTGGCGAAAGCGCTCGCGACGTTGAGGCTGACCTTGACCGGCGCGTAAAGCAGGCGCTCGGCCGCGTGAAGATCGACGCCGATGCCACTCTCGATACTGGCGCCGAGGGGCGGGCCGCGGACATCCAGCTCAAAGCTCTAGCCGCCGAAATTGACCTCGATCCCAAGTCACTGCGCGAAACCCTCGAGTCCGCGATGGCCATTCGTGGCGGGCGACCGCAGCTCGACTGCACCGAGGCACTAGGCACCTGCAGACTAATCAACCCTGCGCTGCCCGGCTGGAGTGAGGTGGTTGACGAGTCGCTGCGCCGACCGCAGAAGGGCGGAGGTCTTGGACCCGTCGCCCGCATCGCCTTTGACGCCGCGCCCTTCGTCGATGCGATCGGCGGCCGGCTGGTGTTCTCGCCCCGCCCCGATGTTCTCATGGCGCACCTCTCGCACCCAATGTTGCAGCACGCCATCTCCACGCTCACGCGGCGCCGGTTCCCCGGCACTGGCGAGGAGGTGTCGCGCTGGACGGTTCGCCGCTCGGCGCTGCCATCGGGCACGGACGGGTTGGTGCTTCTCAGCGTGGAGGAACTGGCCGTGAACGAACTGCGCGAAACCTTCCACCACTGGGTTCGTACCCTCATCTTGCCCGTCTCGCGCGGCCAGCTGGGCGCGCCGCTTCCGCACACTTGTGCCATCGACCTGCGCGACGCACAGCCCACCGGTGAAAAGGCGCACCATGCTGCTGCCCGCGCCATCGTCGATGACATCGAACCCGAGCTGAAGGCGCAGATAACCAAGCACGCTGCTGCGCTGACGCAGGTCTTGCAGGCACAGCTCGAGGAGACCGGTAAAGTGGCCCGTGCCGACGAGGAGCAGCGCTACCGCAGCCGACAGGCCGAGGTCTCGACGCTCATCAACGAGAACACTCTCGCCAAGCTCGAGCGGGAGATCGACAGCCTGAAGATAGAACGGAAGCAAGGCATGCTTTTTGAAGAAGCCCAGCGGCTCGATGAAATCGAACGCTCCATCGAGGAGAAGCGCGCCGAGATCGAACGCCGCACGCGCCACCATACCGACGTCAAGGAGCAGCTCGACCGCGAACGCGAGCGCATCCTCAAGTTCCTGCTGCCAAAGCGTCATGCGATGTCGGGCCCAGCTCAGGTCTTCCCTGTTTCCATCGAAGTCCGTCTGCCGGGAGGGCGGCGATGAACGCCCATCCGCTCCCCGGCTGGGATCGTCTGCGCCATGGCGGCCTGCTGCTTGACGCGCCGCGGCTGCAGGCAGTAGCACCGCTCGCACCATCTGCGCTCGCCGGTTACCACGCGGAGGAACTCCGGCGTCAGGCCGCCGCGCTGCTCGCGGGTGATACCGAGGCCTCCAGTTTTGTCGCCTTCGTCCTCGAACGCATCTGCGGCTTCGCCCCCGGCAACGGTACGTGGCTCCGTGGCCCGACGCTCGGTGCCGAGTGGAGCCGCCGCACCCCCACCGGCGAGACGGCCAAACCCCGTCATCTCTGGCGAGGACCGTACGGCGGGATTCTGCCCGTCTTTCTCGACAGCGAGAAGCAAGTGGGCATCGGTCGGGGGCGCCGCACCGCGAGTCAGGTCGTGCAATGGCTGCGTGCGGGCAGCGAGCGTCTGGCGCTTCTCACCAACGGCCGCCAGTGGCGGCTCGTCTTCGCGGGCCTCGACTTCGATGCTTTCTGCGAGTGGGACGCTGACCTCTGGTTTGAGGAAGGGGAGCTCTCGCCGCAGGTACAGGCGCTGCGTACACTGATCTCACCGCCGGCTTTCACACCTACCGTCGAAGGCCAGCCTGCGCCTCTGCTCGCCGCTGTTCTCGAAAGCCGCAAAGGGCAAGCCGCGCTCTCCTCGGCGCTCGGAGAGCGCGTGCGCGAGGCGGTCGAACTGCTCGTGCAGGCTCATGGCGAGGCGCTGCGTGAGCACTGCGCCGATGTCGACCCCGCTGAGATCTATCGCGCCGCCGTAAGGGTGGTGATGCGGTTGGTGGTGGTGCTCTTCTCGGAGTCACGCGACCTTCTGCCGCGCGACAACGCGCTTTACCATGGCGCCTATGGAATCGGTGGACTGCTCGAGGAGCTCGAAAAGGCAGCCGCCCGCGGCGGCAACCGCCTCTCCCGCTCACACAGTGCTTGGCCCCGCCTGCTTGCGCTCTTCCGTCTAGTCCAGCAGGGAAGTCACCATCCTGCGCTTCCCGTTCCCGCCTATGGCGGCGAACTCTTTGCGCCCGCCGCCGAAAGCGACCGTGACGGTCTCTCCCGGGCCCTGCGCACCTTCGAGACCGCGGCGTTTGACACGAGCCGTGCCGTCTTTTCTGACCGCGAGGTGCACCGCCTGCTCGAGCGCGTCAGCCGCACGCGGGTGCGCCTGCGTCAGGGCCGTCAGAGTACATGGGTGACTGTGCCGGTCGACTTCTCTGACCTCTCCAGCGAGTACATCGGCATCCTCTACGAGGGCCTGCTCGACTTTGAGTTGCGCACCGCGCCCGCGGGCGATCCGGTGATCTTCCTCGCTGTCGGCAACCAGCCCGCTTTGCCGCTCTCGCGGCTCGAAGGCATGGAGGACGAGGCGCTCGCCGCGCTGCTCGAAAAGATGAAAGACACGAGCAAGAAGGGCGACGGCGAGAGCGCCCAAGAGGAGGACGCCGACGAGGGTGACGAGGGCGAAACTGCCGACGGAGATGATTCCGCCGAGGGAGACGACGATGCCGAGTCCATTGCAGGCGCCTCCGACGAAGCCAGTGTCGAGGATGCCAGCGACCATCGTCATGTCACCCGAACTCGCGCTGAAAGCTGGGCCCGCCGCGCCGTCGAGGCCGGCAAGCTGACGCCGAAGCCGCGCAGCCCCCTGACCCCAGACAAGCGCCGCGCCTACGATGAGGCAGTCTCGCGCAAGGCCCGCCAGTTGGTCATCCGCGTGGTGCTGCCGGGCGAGTGGTTCCTTGTGCGCTGGGGCGGCACGCGCAAGGGCTCTGGCACCTTTTACACCCGCCCAGGCCTTGCGGTGCCGACCGTGCAACGCACGCTGCGTCCATTGGCGTACACGCCGCCTGCGAAGCCCGACGGCACGCCCGACCCCGACTCCCCCGCGCGCGACTGGCTGCCACGCCCGCCCGAAACGATCCTCGCGCTCAAGACCTGCGACCCAGCCTGCGGATCGGGCACTTTTCCCGTTGCCTCTCTGCGCTACCTCACCGACGCCCTCTACGCCTCCGTGCATCACCACGGCCGTGTCGCCGATCGCGGCGATCGGTCGGTCGTCAGCCTTCTCGGACCGCGCCCAGCGGGCGCCGACGATGTGGCCGCCCTCGGGGACGAAATGGTGCCGTGCCGTCCCGATGACCCCAATTTTGAGCCACGCCTGAAGGCTGTGCTCAAACGGCACGTGGTCGAGCGCTGTATCTATGGAGTCGACCTTGATCCGCTGGCAGTGGAGCTCTGCCGCCTTTCGTTGTGGATCGAGACGATGGACCGGTCGCTGCCGTTCTCGTTCCTCGACCACAAGGTCAAGTGTGGCAACGGACTGGTTGGCACGTGGTTTGACCAGTTCCTGCACTACCCGGTAATGGCGTGGAAGAACCGCGAGGGTGGCGACAAGGCGCACTCGAACGGCGTTCACTTCCCCAAGGAAGCCCGCGGGAAGGCGCTGCGTGAGTTCGCCACGGGCGAGCTTAAGAGCGACCTCGCGGATTTCTTGTCCGGCCCCACGCTTTTCGATCCGCGCGACCGGGCGCGGGAGGTAGTCGCCGTGCACAGTGACGCGCTGGCGCTGCTGTCCCGTCTGCACGTCCTACCGATCCAAGACGCCGCCGAGCGAGCCCGCATCTACCGCGCCGAGCTGCTCGCCGCGCCCGCCTGGCAGGGGCTCAAGGCTGCTATGGACCTGTGGTGCGCTTGCTGGTTCTGGCCGGCCGAAGCCATCGCCCACGCACCGCTGCCCAGCACGCTGGCCGCGCCGCCGGCCGAAACCCGCGCCGAGGCCGCTCGCATCGCGGCGCGACTGCGCTTCTTCCACTGGGAACTCGAGTTCCCCGATGTATTCCGTGCGGTGGGGTCGGGCTTCGACGCAATCCTCGGCAATCCGCCGTGGGAAACTCTGCAGCCCAACTCGAAGGAGTTTTTTAGCAACCTCGATCCTCTTTACCGCGCCTACGGCAAACAGGAAGCTTTGCGCAAGCAGAGCGACTACTTCGCAAATCCGAATACCGAGAGGCAATGGCTCGAGTACAACGCAGGCTTTTCTGCCTACTCGAATTGGATGAAGTACGCCGCCAATGCGTATGGCGATCCAGATTCAGCGGAAGGCAACGACCGCTACGGCATCGCACGTGGCGGCCAGAACGATGTTCTGCATGCGCGCTGGCGAGGATTGCGAGGCACGACTGCTGGCTACGCCGATGCAGGGCATCCGTTCCAACATCGGGGGGAGGGCAAAGCATACACCTACAAGCTGTTCCTTGAGTCGGCCCATGCCCTTCTCCGTAGCGGCGGCCGCATGGGCTTCATCGTGCCGTCGGGCCTTTACTCTGACCACGGCACCGGCACCTTGCGACGGCTCTTCCTCGACCGCTGCCAATGGGAATGGCTATTCGGCTTTGAAAACCGCGATGGCGTGTTCGACATCGACAGCCGCTTCAAGTTTAACCCGATAATCATCACCAAGGGCGGTACGACGGCGGCGATCCGCACTGCCTTCATGCGCCGCAGGCTGGAGGACTGGGAGCGGGCCGAGGACCTGGCCACGCTCTACACCCGCGCGCAGGTCGACCACTTCAGCCCGCGCTCGCAAGCCATCCTCGAAATCCAGTCCCGCCGCGACCTCGAGATCCTTGCGAAGATCTACGCCAACTCCGTACTGCTCGGGGACGACGGCCCTGACGGCTGGGGCATCGAGTACTCGCAGGGCGACTTCAACATGACCAGCGACTCGAGTCTTTTCCCCCCGCGCACTAAGTGGGAGGAACAGGGCTGCCTGCCCGACGAGTACAGCCGCTGGCTGAAAGGTGACTGGAGACCGATCGCTGAGCTATGGGCTGAGCTGGGCATCGACCCGACCTGTGTCACCCCATCGAGCGTGACTCTGGAAGATTGGCTCTTCGACACCACCGCCAGCCCCGAACGCCGCACCGCCGAGGCCAAGCTCGTCCACGGCCACCTGCTTAAGCCCGGCGACGTCGCCCGTACCCCCGCGCGCCTACGCTGTGCCCAGCCGCCCTACGACACGCTGCCGATCCCGCGCGCTGAGATTCCTGCGGGGATTATTCTGTCGCGCGGGGCGGATGCTTGGATTCGGGAGGAGCGGGTTAGGGATGTGGCTCTTCCGGTCTATCAAGGGAAGATGGTCTGGCAGTTCGATCCCGCCTTCGCCGGTTTCGGGCTCGATTCGGCAAGTAAGTGGGCCGAGTTGTCTTGGACCGGAAAGCTCCTTCAGCCTCGTTATCTGATGTCGACTAGCATCGAGCGAACCGGACCGATTTTTGGTCGGATTCTCATGCGCGACGTATCGAGCCCGACTAACCAGCGGACCTTGATTTCCACCTTCGCCCCGTCGTGGCCATCGGGGCACAAAACCCCTGTGTTGGGATTGCCGGGAGCCTCACTAGAGGACAACCTTCTGCTTGTCGCCCAGCTAAATTCGTTGTCTCTCGATTACTTCCTGAGGCTGCGTTTCGCAATCAGCGGCGGAGGTGGGTCCTTGGTTCTCGCGACGCTCGCCGAGTTGGCTTTGTGGAAGAAGGCCTCGCTACCGATTGAGGCTCGGCGCTGGATGGCACTCGCCACACTCCAGCTCACGGGGCTTAGCTCAACTCTTGCTTGCGCCCATCAACATATTTTCAGGGCGGAACAGCCGCGTCGGCCATCTGCCTTGACACGGCACGAGCGCCTGCGCCTTAGGTGTATCCTCGATGCGCTCAACGCGGTTGCCGTCGGGATCACGGGCGAGGAATTACACTGGATGCTGCGAGACTGTGACCATCCCGTTGGCAAATCGACAGATAGGAAGTTCACCCGTGAGCTGTTCGGAAAGGGATTCTGGCGGATTGACAAAGACCGCGACCCCGAACTTCGGCATACCGTGCTGACGCTTATTGCCTTCCACGACCTTGAGGCGAAGATCCGCGAAAAAGGCGGCTCGCACGATGGCGGAGTCGCGTCCTTCCTGGCTCAAAATCAGGGTGAGGGGTGGGCACTTCCCGAGACCCTTCGTCTGGCCGACTACGGCCTCGGTCACGACGAGCGCTCGCAGCGCCCGCAGGCTGTAGCCGTAGCTCTCGGACCACGTTTTTACGACTGGCAGGTCATCGATCATCCCAGCATCGGAAGCGCGGAGTTGACAACGCACGCCCATCATGTGGCTGCTCGGCAGGGACTTCGGCTCCAACAGATTGCTTCAGCATCAGGCAGCACAGAGGCCGCCCAGCACACCGTTGGGCAGCAGGAACTTTTCGCCCCGCCTTCTGGCGATGCCGGAGGGCGCCGTCGATGACGACACAAAGACGAACAGCGATAGGTTTGTTCTGTGGCTGTGGCGGCATGGATCTGGGAGCCGAGCGCGCCGGGTTCGAGTCTGTGTTTTCCGCAGATTCCGACCCGCTAGCAGTCGAAACCTATAACGCAAATCTCATAGGCCGTGCCCACGTGCGCGACCTTTCCCAACCATTCGCGCATCTGCTGCCAAGGGATGTAGACCTGCTGCTCGGTGGGCCGCCCTGTCAGGGATTCTCTTCGGCTGGGTCGAAGGACTCGGCAGACCCCCGGAATCAGCTCTGGCGTGCGTACCTAGGCGCCGTCGCACACTCGCGCCCCAAGGTCTTCGTCATGGAGAACGTGACCGGCTTTGGTCGGGAGTTGTCATCTTTCCTTGAAGCTGTGAGGGCAGAGACGGACGACGGTTATCGTATCCGTGAGCGTGATGTGGTCACACAGTTCTACGGTGTGCCCCAGTTCCGTCATAGGAAGATCGTCCTTGGTGTCCGCCGGGATGTCGACCGCGGCTGGCCATGGCCAAAGCCGCTGGAAAAAGAGCACCATGACTACACCCGACTCAGCCCAGGCCTAATCTCTCTGGAGGCTGCGCTGGTGAGCTTGGGCCCACCCGACGAATACCATCCAAACGGATCTGAAGACGGCCGCGACCATATCGCTGTACCGCTGGTGGGAAATGACCTTCTGATTGCGTCTCACATTCCGAATGGCGGCTCTCTAAAGGACATTCCGGATGGGATGCTTCCTCCTCCGTACTCTGGCCGGGAAAGGAAGGGAACCAGGGGCTGGCAGTGGTACTACAGAAAGCCGCGCCCCCATCTGCCCGGCCGCACAGTCCTGGCCTCGATTCGCCCGAACTACTCCACTATCCTGTCTCCTGACGTCTGGCTCGAAGGCTTGCCCGGGGCATGGTCATGGAAGCCGGTGCCGCGGGAAGAGTTCATGGACAAGGACGGGTATTACTCATCGCCTGTTCCCCCGCGACGCCTGACTGTGCGCGAGTGTGCCCGCCTCCAGACCTTTCCAGATAGTTTCCGTTTCGCAGGGACTGTCCTCGATAAGCATCGGCAGATTGGTAACGCGGTACCGGTCGAGTTCAGCCGGCGGCTGTGCGAGGCAATCCGTAAGATGCTCGACGGAGAACTACCGCCCGAAACCCCATCCGAAGAGCAGCAGCTGCTTTTAGATCATTGAACCAAGTCCATGGGCCGAAACCTGTCAGTCGACGATCATGCGGCAGTCCTCAACTGGGCTGAGGCCTTCAAGTCGCTTCGCCAAATCGAAGTGCTGCCGCCCATCGGCGCGTGCATCCGGCGCGAGGCGCGGAGAGAGCTGGATCTCTACTGGAACCTCGCGAATCTTTCCCGCGCCGGCGAGCGGCGGCCAGGGCTTTCCGCTAAGGCATACAAGGCGGTCTTCCGGGTTCGGGTGACGCTCGAAAAAGGTCTTGCCCGGTTGTTGGGCGAACAGCTCGACCGCGGGCTCCTAAAGCTTGATGACTTGTTCGACGGCGACTTTTTCGGCTGCAGCATCAAGCAAGGAGCCAGTCTGCGCATGCCTCTCGCGAGCTGTGCGCCTACCGCCGATTGCCAAGGTTCCTGCTACGCGCACGATGGGATGGATGCTGGGCGTAACCCGGTGGTCAAGGGCGTTCTCAACGGTGCAATTGCGGCGCGCTTCGAAGCCGGCGACGCCGCGACACGGGATCGCGTACTCGGACTCTTGAGGCCGCATGTAAGGCGCGCCGTTCGCGCCGCACGGGCCGAAGCCGCTGCAGCGGGGTTCGAACGCCGCGCGCGCATTCGGTTCTCGCACGTTGGTGAAGTGGCCGCATATCCCTCGTTCGCGAACAATCTTGCCGCGCTCGTTCGTGACGAGTCGAAACGCGAGGTCGATTGCGTGGTCTACACGCGACATCCGAACGCCAAGCTTCTCGATCCTGCGCTTTTTCTAGTCCTGTTCTCGCTGGATGAGTCGAGCGAGGACCGACGGCGCTTCGTTCCTCAAACTGCGAGAGTCGTACGGTCCGCGTTTGGCGGGCGGATCACGGACT
>JAIXQE010000206.1 GCA_027485815.1 Opitutaceae bacterium | reverse complement strand
CACGCCTGATCGGCGGCATCGAAGCAGACGCCGGGGCAGCCGGCCCAGTAGCCCGGGGTGGCGCCGGGGGGTTCACGGAGGACGCGGCCGGCCGCGAGGCGCGCGGAGGTGAGCGGGGTGAGCATCGCGTTCACCGTGCCGCCCGCGCCGGTGGAGTCACGACGGAACCGCCCGGTGGGCGGTTGACCGTGGGCGGTAGTCAGTAGTCGGAACGGTCGGTGTGGTCAGGACAAGGGTAACAGTTCAGTGTCAGGACATAGGTAACACCCGGGTAACAGTTTTGGGTGATGGGTTAGAGGGTGATTCCGGGTGAAGGGGAGGGTTCACGCAGAGAGACGGGCAGCTTCCGTGGGGCGGCTTGGCGCCCCACGGAAGCTGTTCGTCTGCAGTTCGATCGAGCCGACCAGCAGATAGTTGAGCCACACTTGGAGTTCGTTGGGCCCGGATAGTTTCAGTCCCACAGTCAATCCGGCGAGGGCGTTGGACACGAAGATCGTCTCCTGGCGCCACTTCAGTGTGCCGTGGCCGCTGATCCTGCGGGGAAAGAAGCCCGCTCCGTAGTCGAGCGGCGCGGTCGACTGGGGCAGGGCGCGGGCTGACTTGCGATACACTTCCCCCGGGCACCGCCCGTCGAGGGCCTCGTGGGGTCGCTCCCAGTTGAACTCCTGCCGCCAGACATCGCAGGCCGCCTGCTGGGTCCCGGCGTCGGGTTGCACCCTTTGCGCCAGTTCCACCTCCAGATCCCGGTGCATCCGTTCGTGCGCCCCGTTGTCCTGGGGATGCGCCGGCCGGCCCCGATCCAGCTCGATCCCCAGGCTGACCCACCAGGCCGAGAGCGCACTCAACCCCAAGGGGCCCTTGTGGCTGGCAAACGGACTGCCGTTGTCGCTGTGGATCATCCGGGGCAACCCATAGAGCTGGAAGGCCCGTTCGAACTCCGGCCGCACGCTGGCCGTGTCCGTCCCCCCGGGCAGCCGCACCGCGAGCAGGAAGCGGCTGAACGCGTCCCGGATGGTCAGCGGTTCGCACCGTGCGCCGTTGCCCAGCCGCCACCAGCCCTTGAAGTCGACCGTCCAGACGTCGTTCGGCTCCCCGGCCACCACCGCGCTCTGCAGCCGCGCCATCGGCCGGTGGATCCGCCGGGGCCGGGACTGCACCAGCCCCGCCCGCCGCAGGACCCGGTGGCAGCTGCTCACACTGGGCACCGTCGCGTGCTGCCGCGCATACACCAAGCACAGCTTCTTCGGACCCCATTGCGGATGCCGCAGCTTCAGCCGGATCAGCGCGCAGGTCTGATCCTCGTCCAGCTGCCGCGGGCTGCGGCGTGGTCGCCGACTGTGTTCCGCCAGCGCGTTGAGCCCGTCGGCCACCGCGCGCTCCTTCCACTTGTAGCCCGTCTTCCGGCTGATGCCGTACTCCCGGCACAGCATCGCGAAACTGACCCCACCTTGCAGGGCCTTGGTCACAAACTCTCGGCGTACATCGCTCATTTGGGTGATCTGCCAGGGGGTACGGTTTCAGGACATAGTAACCATGCGGAGTGTCAGGACATGGTATCCAGGTGATCGAAACGGCGGGCGACCTGTGATGGGCAGGAAGCATGCCGTGGAGAACCACCACCATGATCGAACAAAGAAGGAAGTTTGTGCAGCGGGCCGTCGCCGCGGGGGCCAACCTCAGCGCGTTGTGCCGGGAGTTTGGGATCACCCGCAAAACCGGCCGGCTATGGCGTGACCGGGCGCGCCGGGAGGGCCTGCAGGCGCTTGCGGATCGCAGCCGGCGGCCGCTGCATTCGCCCCATCGGCTGCAGGAGGAGGAGGTTTGCCACCTGGTGATGCTCAAGAGCGCTTGGCCGAACTGGGGGCCGAAGAAGCTCGGCCAGCTCTTCGCGGAGAACTTGGGCCGCAAACTGAGCCGGTCGACCTGCCATCGGGTGCTGAAGGCCTGCGGCCTGGTGGCGACGCGCAAGCCACGGGTGCGCCGGCCGGTCAGCGTCACGGTGGCCGCGCGGGTGGCGCGCGAGCCCAACGACGTGTGGACGATCGATTACAAGGGCTGGTGGCGCACCGCCGATGGGAGTCGGTGCGAGCCGCTGACGGTACGCGACGCGTTCAGCCGGTATGTGCTGTGCGCCCATCTGCCGCCCAACGGTCGCACGGAGTCGGTCGAGGCGGAGATAAACCGGTTGTTCCGGCAACACGGACTGCCCAAGGTGATCAAGAGCGACAATGGGGTGCCCTTCGCCAGCACGCAGGGCCCGCTGGGGCTGACCCGCCTGTCCGCCAGCTGGGTCGCCCTGGGGATCCACCTGGAGCATAGCCGCCCGGCGCACCCGCAGGACAACGGGGCTCACGAGCGCCTGCACCGCGACATCAAGTTCGAGGTGGAGTCCCAACGCCAGGTGGACGCCAAGGCCCAGCAGACGGCCTTGGAGGTGTGGCGCCGCGAGCACAACGAAGTCCGGCCGCATGAGGCGCTGGGCGGGCGCCGACCGGCCGAGCTCTATCGCCGCTCGCCCCGCGCCCTGCCCCGGGATCGCCCGGAGCTCGGCTATGGCCCCGGTTATCTGGTGCGCAGGGTGGTCCCCACCGGGAACATCTCCTACCAAGGGCACTCGCTCTTCATCAGTACGGCGCTCGCCGGCTGGGATGTCGGCCTACGACGGCTCGACGAAAACGTCGTCGAGATCTGGTTCAGCCACCTGCTCGTCGGCGAACTCAATCTTCAGACCATGCGCTTTGGCTCCGCGCCAAGCCGCTCCGCCAAAGCGCACGGTCTTGCCGCCTAGTCCCTTTCCCATCATCAACCTCAACAGTACCCACCTGGATACGATCTCTTGGCTCCAAAGTGGATACTATGTCGTGACCGTTCCCCGTTCCCCCCCTCCGTCCTCCGTCCTCCGTCAATGACCCCGTCCGTCCTGCCCCGCCTCGTCCTCGCCCTCGCCTGCCTCGCCTCGTTCCCGGCCGCCGCCACCGCCGCGGCCCCCGAGGGCAAGGGGCGCCGCT
>JAIXQE010000124.1 GCA_027485815.1 Opitutaceae bacterium | reverse complement strand
GTGGCGGCGGAGGGGGCGTGACGCCGCGGGGCGGGGGAAGAGCGAGAAGGGCTCGCGCGCGAGCGTCAGGACCACGGGGTGAACGATCCGGGCCCAAGACCCGGCGGCGGTTGCGGGTTTCAGTCTGACCCGGTCCGCGAGAAACCCGGAAATCGAGGGCACGTTAGGCTCGGATTCGGTCGGCCGCACGGCCGACTGGGAGGATGGCGCGGCCGAGCATCCTCCGATCCCAGAAGTTCCCGGGGAATGGTCCCGGGGCGAAGGATTCCTCCGCGCGCGGACTCCGGGCTTGCTTCGGATGAATGCGGGCACACGTTTTCAAGCGCTGGAGTTCGTCTGGGATCCCGCCAAGAGTCTCCGCAACCGGTCGAAGCACGGGCTCAGCCTGGCCGAGGCCGTGGCGCTTTGGGCGGGGCCCCTGGTGACTCTTCCTTCGCGACGTCCGGGTGAGGAGCGGCACCTCGCCATCGGACGGATCGAGGGAAAGTGCTGGACGGTGATCTACGCCCCCCGGGGCGGAGCCTTCCGGTTGATTTCCGCCCGCCGCGCCCGCCCTGATGAAGCCGAATTCTTCCACCAAACGACGGACCCGGACCACCGGGCGTAACCTCGAGCCCCGCTTCGACCGCGGGGAAGCCGTGCTGGACTATTTTGATCCGGCGCGGGCGATCGTGAGCCACGGGGGGGGCGCGCCCCGGGGCGGGGCGCAAGCCGTCCGGCAAGGTGCGCAAGATGGTGAAGCTGTCGCCCGCGGCGATCCGGCGCGTGCGGGCGTTCGCCCGGCGGGAACGGCTGCCGGACTTCTCCGCCGCCCTCGAGGAGGCCGTGCGGCGGCTCTGAGGGCCGGAGGGCTCTGCAGCCCGTTCTTGGCGCGCGCGGCTCAGGGCGGAGGGGAACGCTGGCCGTGCGGCGAGGAAGGGGCAGGGCTTCGGTCCGCACGGACCGGGGCAGGATGCCCCGGCTACACCGGGCCGCTTAGCAATCCGGCTATGTCGGCCCGTCGGACTTCGTGGCTGGCAGGGTGGACTGCGGTGCGGAAGGGGAAGGTCCTCCTGCGCTGATCCTCCCATCATCCTTCGGTTATCCTTCGGTCCCCCAGAGGGAAACCGGGTGATTCCTATAATCCCGACCGAAGGATCACCGAAGGATGAAGGTTCGCAGAGGCTTCGAGGATGCCGGGAGGCCAGTTACCGGTCAGGCGGGTGAGGACCGGTCGAGGTTCTTCCCTCGGCCCAGTCGAGCGCAGCTGCCCGGTGTAGCCGGGGCATTTTGCCGCGGTGGTGCCTTACGAAGCGCCTTCCGGCGGCGTCCGCCGAGCCCGCTCAGGCCGCCAGGGCCTTGGCCGCGGCGCGCCGCCGGCGCCAGAAGGCGAGCCCGAGGACCACCGCACCCGCGCAGGCCGCGTAGGTGGAGGGCTCGGGGATGACCGTGGGCCCACCGAGGTCGAAGGCCGAAAAGCCGGAACTGGCAGCGATATGGGCGATCCGGAGGTTATCGATGGCGAAGTTGGAGCCTGAGCTGGGGGCGATGTTGGAGACCGAGAGGATCGCAAAAGCGTCGAAGGCGAGGTCGTTGGGTCCCACGATCGAATAGGACTTCCCGAAATTCCAGCCGGCGGCCCCGCCGGTCACGCTGAAGTCGATCGTCAACGCGTTGCCGCTGCCGCGGCTGATGCTGTAGGTCGCCGCGTAGACGGTTCCGGTTTGAAACACCTGCCCTGACGCCGAGCCCGAACTGCTGCTATTCCCACTGTTGAAGATCGAGTAGTTCGTTCCGTCAGTGATGGAATTAAGGAGTTGATTGGTGCCATCCGTCAGCCTTTTGCGGAGATTCAGGGAGTTCGAATCCGCTCCCGGATTCGGGGTGAAGGTGAAGGCGTAGCCGTCGTAGCCTTGAAATGTGGTGGAGACGCCGTTTGCGGTCGGTCGGGTCGCGCCGTTCGAGTCGAACAGTCCCACCCGGAAGCCACCGGAAGTCGTACCGACCGTGGTGAAGGAAAGATCGAACGTCACCTGCAGGGTCTCGCCGCTTGCCAATGCCTGGGGCGTTGCCGAGGGGGCGAAGTACGTCAGGGCATGCCTGCCGGCACTTACCGAAAGCCCGCCATTGACCAAAGAGATCCCCGAGTTGGACGAATTGAACCAGTTGCTCATCGAGCTCAGGTCATCGTTCCGCAGCACGGTGGTTTGGGCGGCAGCGGTCTGAAACGCCGCCATCGCAGCGGCCGATACGAGCAGAAAACGGAAGGAAGGGTGCATCGATGCGGGTATGATCGGGCCCGGCCTACGACAGTCCAAGGGTCGGCTCCGTCCTCCTCCGCGCCCGCGAAATGAAGGGCCGCGGCGCGGGGGTTGAGTCAATGCTTATGTCAATTTTCCCTCAAAAAAACTGTCTTCACGCCGGCCTTGGCGGCTCGACGTCGGCTCGCAGCACCTCACCTCCCGGCCCCCACCCGCGCCAACTCCCCCCGCAGCCTCCCTGCCGCCTCCGCCCAGGTCGGCAACTCCCGGCTCCCCGCTGCCTGCCGCAGCGCGGCCGTGGCCGCCGGATCGTCCAGCAGCGCCCGCAGGCCCGCCGTCCACGCCTCCTCGTCGCCGGCCGGGATCAATCGGCAACCGCCCCCCGCCGCGTGCTCCCGGTGCGCCGGCAGGTCGCTGGCCAGGCACGGTACGCCCCGCCAGAGGGACTCCAGCACCGGCAGGCCGCAACCCTCCGCCAAGCTCGGGAACAAGGTCGCCACGGCGCCATCGAGGAGCGGCCGCAGGGTCGCATCGTCCGGGGCCGCGTGGAAGTGCAGCGCCCCCGGGTGCCGGCGCGCCGCCGCTGCGATCCGCGCCCGCACCGGCGCCCCGAAGTGAGGGTTCTCCCGCCCCGCCAGGTGCAGCTCAAACCGCCGGCCCTCCGCCCAGAGCCGTTCCGCCGCCGCCACGAGGAGGGTCTGCTGCTTGCGCGGCTCCAAGATCCCCACGCACAGCAGCCGCGGCGGCGCGGCCGGCTCCCCCGCCGCCGCCCGCGGGGACCCGTCGAAATCGGCCCCCAGCGGCAGCACCCTCACCGGCGGCGGCCGCGCCACGCCCGCCCAGCGCCAGTAACCTTCCAACTCCTCCCGGCTGGCGGCCGAGACCGCCCAGACCGCGTCCAGCTCCGCCAGGGCCCGCAGGTACGCCGGATGCCGCGCGACGCTCCGCGGCCACGTGACGTGCGGCAGCCGTAGCGGGATCGCATCGTGAAAGATCGCCGCGCACCGGCACGGCCGCCGCGCCAGCCACGCCGCGAACCCCGGCCGCTCCTCGGGAGCGAACACCTCCGGGGTGAGCAGCCAGTCACCCGCCCCCGGCTCCGCTCCCGCCGCGGTGCGGAACCGGCCCGTCCCGGCGTCCCAGCGGACTGGCGTCGCGGCCGGCCCGAGCGCGGCGAGCAGTTGCCGGCTCACGCGCTGCAGCCCGGAGGCGTGCCGTCCCGCGGCCGCCTTGGTGACGTCGAAATGGATCATCGGTCCGGCGCCGGGGCGGGGGGCAGCGCCGCCTGGAAGTGACGCCACAACACCGCCGCGTTGCGATGGGCGTCGAAGTGCTCCTCTACCCACGCGCGCGCGGCCGTGCGCAGGCGTTCGGCGAAGGCGTCGTCCCGGGAAAGGCGGTCGAGCCAGCCGACCCAGTCCGCCGGGGCGGTCACCTCCGCGACCAGGCCCGAGACGCCGTGGGTGACGGCCTCGGTGGTGGCCGCGGCGGGGGAGGTCAGGACCACGACGCCGGCGGCCATCGCCTCGGGGATCACGTTGGGCAGGCCGTCGCGGTCGCCGCTGGCCGCGATCACGCCCGTGTGGAGGAGTGCGTCGGCCCACGCCAGCTGGTTCCAGACCTCGTGCTGGGGCAGGTGGCCGGTGAACGTGACCTCGGCGGCGACCCCGAGCTGGCCCGCGAGCCGCTCGAGGTCCGCGCGCAGGGGCCCGTCGCCGAGGATCCGGGCGGAGAACGGCACGCCGGCCGCCTTCAGCGCCGCGTAGATGCGGAGCTGGTGGTCGAGGCCCTTTTTGTCCACCAGCCGGGCGACGCAGACCAGGCGCAGCGGGGTGCGCAGGGCGCGGAGGGCCTTCGGCGGGGGCAACTGGTCGAGGCCGCGGCGGATGCAGGCGATGCGGGCCGGGTCGAGGCCGCGGGCGATGAGGGCGCGGCGGCCCATCTCGGTCGAGGTGTGGACGAAGGCCGCGGGCTCGAGCTTTTCGCGGAGCCACCAGTCGCCGCCGTGTTCGTAGAGATCGTAGGCGTGGGCGGCGGCGCTGTAGCGGTGGCCGTCGATGCGCCAGAGGATCCAGGCGGCGGTGGCCGGGGCGCCACCCCAGGCGGCGTGGATCAGCGCGGGCGGGTCGCGGCGGAAGGCGCGGGCGAAGAGGCACGCGAAGCCGGCGCCGAGCATGTTCTCCCAGAAATTGAGCCAGGAGGGGGCGCGGCGGGAGGTGAGGCCGCGGAGCAGCTGGGCCAGCACCGCCGGCCGGCGCCACGCCTCGTACGGCAAGACCCAGCAAAGCAGCAGCAGGCGCCACTTCGGGAACCGGTGCACCGGCAGGCCGCGGAAGGTGCCCCCGCCGCCCCAGAGGGAATACAGCCGGAGCGGGACGCCGCGGCGGTGCAGCGCAATGATCTCGCGCTGGAGGAACGTCTCCGTGCCCAGCGGGAACGTCGTGAAGAGGTAGGCGATGAAGGGCGTCGGCGCGGGCAAGTTCCGGCGAAGCTAGAACGGCCCGCGGCGCGCGGCCAAGCGCATTGCGGCCGCTGCGGCCAGCCGGCGCACGGTGCGGCGCGGTCGCGGGCTCAGGCCGGACCGGTCTCGGCGGGCGGGAACGGCTGGCGCCGCAGCTCGGCGCGCGCGACCTCATTGCCCAGCGCCACCAGCTCGTCGATCACCGTGGTCGGATCCTCCTCGTAGCGCAGGCGGAGGAAGTTCTCCCGCACCGCCGCGTAGGTGGCCGGTTCGTCCAGCCAGCGACCCAGCACGCGCGCGAAGTCCCCCGCATCCTCAATCTTCTCGGAGGCCGCGCCGTTGCGGAAGAATTTCCAGGTCAGGCTCTCCTGCGGCATGATCCCGCCGAAGGCGTTGAACACGATCGGGCAGCGGAAATGCAGGGCCTTGGCGCAGGTGGTGGTGCCGCCGCGGGTCACAATGACGTCGCTCGCTTGCAGCAGCAGGTGGACGGAATCCGAGTAGCCCTCGAGGTGGCAGCGGAACTCCGGGTGCTCGGTGCGCCAGTGGAGGAGCTCGTGGTGCAGCTCGCGGTTGCGGCCGCAGATGAGGATCGCCTGGACGCGGTCGGCGTGGGCGAGGAGGACCGGCAGGAGGGCGAGGTGGTTGCTCGCCCCGTTGGCGCCGGTGGCGAGGAAGACGGTGAACCGGTCCGGGTCGAGGCCCAGCCGGCGGCGCAGCGCGGTGCGGCCGGCGGCGTCGAGCACCTCGAGGTACGCCCGCGGCCGCATCAGGGAGCCGCGCACCCGCGCCCGTTCCGGCGGGATGCCCTTCTTTACCGCATAGTCGCGGGCGGTCGGCGTGCGCGAGAGGTAGAGATCCGCGCTCGGCTCGATCCAGTTGCGCGAATAGCCCCAGCCGCCGGAAAACTCCCCACAATAGGTGGCGCAGCGGACGGATTCCGCCCCGAGTACGCGGCGGGCGAGGGGGAAGTAACCGCGGTTGAGGCAGTCGTGCACGCTCAGGATGAGGTGCGGCCGGTACTCCTCCAGCACCCGGCGGTAATAGGCCGCGCCGAGGCTGACGGAGCGGCGGTTGAGCAGGCTGAGGAGCTCGACGGCCGCGTAAAACAGGGTGTGGACCCACGGGGCGGTGCGCTGGATCGTGTTGTAGAACCAGACCCCCGAGCGGTGGACCACCGAGGAGCGCTCGAGCATGTGCTCGATGCGGACGTCGACGTCGTGCCGGTAGAGCTGGAAGCACCATTCCGCGAAGGCCTCGGCGCGGGCGTCGTGGCCGCCGCCGGTGCTGGAAGTGAGGACGAGGATGCGCAGGCGCGACATCGTCAGCGAAGGTCGAAGTAGGCCGCCTGCAGGCGGCGGCGGAGGGGCAGGGAGCCGAGGCGCGCGAGCAGCGGCCCGGCGACGGCCTGGAAGAAACGGCCCGTGCGGAGCGTGCCGCTGCGGCCGCGGCGGAGGGCGCGGCGCAGGTCGGCCGCGGCGGCGGCCGGGACCGGGCCCGAGCGCATCATCGCGGCGAAGGCCCGCCACACGCGGTCCAAGCGCGGCGTTTCGGACCCGGGCAGGCGGCGCAGGGAGGTCTCGAAGTCGGTGCGGTAATCCCCCGGGCGCACGTCGAGCACGATCACCCCGCTGCCCGCGGCCTCGAGCATCAGGCTCTCGCTGAGGGCGGTGAGCCCGGCCTTGGTCACGTTGTAGGTGGCCTGGAAGGGGAGGGGGAATTCCGCGGCGAGCGAGGAGATGTTGACCACGGCGCCGCGGCCGCGGGCGCGCATTCCGGGGAGCGCGGCGTGGGCGAGGGCGGCGGGCAGCACGAGCATCACCTCGAGTTGCTCCCGCCAGACCGCGAAGTCGGCGGCGGTGAACTCCCCGAAGACCCCGAAGCCGGCGTTGTTGAGGAGCAGGTCGCACCCGCCGGCCGCGGCGTCCACGCGGCGGAAGGTCGCGAGGGCCGCGTCCGCGTCCCGCAGGTCGAGCGCCACCGGGTGGAAGCGACCGGGGAATTCGCGGGCGAGGTCGGCGAGGCGGGCGGGATCGCGGGAGGAGCCCCAGACGGTGACGCCCTCCGCGAGGAGCATCCGGGCGAACTCGCGGCCGAGGCCGGTGGAGGCCCCGGTGACAAAGGCCGTGCGGTAGAGGTCGGAGACGCGGCCCACGGGTCGGCTCAGGCGGCCCGCCGGAAGAGGACGGCGACGTTCGCGCCGCCGAATCCGCTGCTGTTCTTCAGCACCGTGCGCACCGCCCGCGCCTCCGTCTGCCGCGGCAGGTTCAGGCCGGCACATTCCGGATCCACCGTGCCCAGGTGGGCGCAACCGGGGACGAAGCCGTGGCGCAGGGCGAGGGCGCAGAAGGCGCTCTCCATCACCCCGGCGAGGGACAGTCCGTGGCCGGTCAGGGCCTTGGTGCTGCTGACGGCCACCTGGGGCAGGGCGGGGCCGAATACCGCGCGCAGGGCCCGCGCCTCGGACACGTCGCCGATCAGCGTGGAGGTGGCGTGGGCGTTCACGTACTCCACCTCGGCGGGTTCGACGCGGGAGGCCTTCAGCGCGAGCCGCATCGCGGCCGCGGAGCCGTGGCCCTCGGGGTGGGAAATCGCCACGTTGTGCCCGTCCGAGGCCTGGCCCCAGCCGAGCACCTCCGCGTAGGGCGTGACCCCGCGGCGGGCGACCTCGTCCTCGGTCTCGAGGACCATCACGGTGGCCCCGCCGGTGCCGACGAAGCCGTCGCGCGCCTTGTCGAAGGGCCGCGAGGCCAGCGCGGGATCCGTCTGCAGGGAAAGCGTGCGCATGCCGGCGAAGGGCAGGATCGCGTCGCGGTTGCCGTCCTCCGCGCCCACGATGAACATCCGCTTCTGGCGGCCGAGCACCAGGTCATCAAAGGCGAAGCCGAGGGCGTGGGCCGAGGAGGCGCAGGCGGAGGAAAAGCCGCAGGACGCGCCCTGGATGCGGAAGGCGGCCACGAGGTTGAAGTTCAGCGTCCCGACGATCGAGGCGACGATCCCGAGGGGGGAGCAGCGCATCACCCCGACCTTCTGCAGGCGCTCGTGGTGGTAATGGGTCAGGTATGGCGAACCGCCCGACGCGGCATAGAGGCCGGTGTCCGCATTCGAAATCTCCGGCGGCGTCAGGCGGGCGTCCGCGACCGCCTGCAGCAGGGCGCAGTGGGCGTAGAGCCCGTTGGGCGCCATGGAGCGCAGGAGCTCCCGCTTGATCGAGTAGGCCGCCGGGAACGTCCAGTCCTCGGGGTCCGTCGAGTCGGTCGTGAACCCCTTGATCGTGCCGACGACCTTGCAGGGGATGTCCGGGGTCTGGAAAGGGGGGTAGAGCTCGAGTCCGTGCCGGAGGGAGCGCAGGTGGTCGACGACCGTGGCGGCGTCGTTGCCGATGCTGGTGACGAACCCGAGGCCGGTGATGAAGACTCTGGGCATGGGGCCTCGGGCGGCCGGGGGGCCCGGACTCAGGCGTTGACGGCCGCGCGCAGCGGGGCGGCGGCGGGCGCGGGTTCGGGGGCGGCCGGGGCGGGCGCGGCGGCGACCGGCGCCGGGGCCTCGACGATGTCCACGAAGCCGAAGGTCAGCGTGATCTCCTCGGCGATGACGGCCTTGTCGGCGCCGACGCGGATGGCGCCCTCGAAGGTGGCCAGCGGCATCTTCATGCGCTTCGGCTTCACCGAGAGGGAGAGGAGGTCGCCCGGCTTGCAGAGGCGATGGGCGCGCACGCCCTCACAACCGGTGAAGAAGATCGTCTGGGGGCTGACCCGTTTGCCGGGTTCGGTGGGGGCGCCCTCGAGCAGGTACAGCACCGCGAGCTGGCCGAGTGCCTCGAGCATGATCGAGGCGGGCATCACCGGGTTGTCCTTGAAGTGGCCCTGCAGGAAGAATTCCTGCCCGGTGATCTTGTACTTGCCGCTCGCCGAGGTGGAGCTGACCGAGGCCTCGTTGAGGAAGAGGAACGGCGGCTGGATCGGCATCACCGAGCCGATGTGCTCGATGGGGAGGAACTTGGTGGGCTTCGGCAGCGGCAGCCCGCGGACCTTGCAATCGATGAAGGTCTTCACGTCGCCAACGGTCCGGAGATTGCGCAACTCCTCGTTGTTGATCGACATCTGGAGGACGTCCTCCACGAGGATCACGATCTCCATCATCGTCAGGGAGTCGATCCCCAGGTCCTCGATCAGGCGCAGGTCGTCGTCGGCATCCTTCAGCTTCACCCGCAGGTCGGGTTCGACGAAGCGTTCGATGACCCCGATCACCACCGCCGGAACGTGGTCCGGGTTGGCCGTCTTCCGGAACTGGATGGCCGCCTCGAAGGTGGAGGGGGAGCAGCGCTTGAGCGATTCACGGAGCGTGACCTCGTCCTCCGGCGCGAACGGCTTGGGCGCGGGGGCGACCGGCTTGTTCGGCGGCGTTGGCGTGGCGGCGGCTTCTGACATCGTGCGGAGGCTGTATGTCGCGGGGGGGGCGAAAGTAAACCCCATTATTCTCACGGAATCGTCACCTGAGCGGGGTGGACAGGGGGTGGCGGACGGCGTTCGCCCAGCCGCGGCCCGTCGCCGGTGGAACGACGCTTGCGCCGGGCGGGGGCGTCCCGTAGCCCTCCGGCCCGGGGTCGCGGCGCGGCCTCGATTTCCCTTCGCGCATGCGCGCCCCGCCCACCGGTTTTCCGCCCCTTTGCCTGCTGACCCACGAGTTCTTCCCGCAACGGGGGGGGATCGCGACGTTTGCGGAGGAAATGGCCCGGGCCGCCGCCCGGGCGGGCCACCCGGTGGAGGTCTGGGCCCCACGGTCGGCTGCGACCAAGCCGGACTGGCCCTTTCCCGTCCGGCGCCTGGCGGTGGCCGGCACTCACAATTGGGGTTGCCAGGTGCGTCTGGCCCGGGAGCTCCTGCGCGAGCGGCGCCGGCTGCGGCAGTCCACCGTCTATCTGGCGGAGCCCGGGCCGATGCTGGTGTGGATGCTGCTGCAATTCGCTGGCGCCCTGCGGCCGCGGCGGCTGGTGCTGACCCTGCACGGTTCGGAGGTGCTGCGGTTTGCGCACCATCGGTGGCGGCGGGGGCTCGCGGCGCGGTTGTTCGCGCGGGCGGACCGGATCAGCACCCTCACGGCCTATACGGCGGACCTGGTGCGGCGGCATTTTCCGGCGGCGGCGGGCAAGCTCGTGCTGACGCCGGGGGCCCTGCGGTCGGATTTTGCGGTGGTGCCGCCGGCAGCGCCCCGGGCGGGGGCGGGCCGGGTGGTCCTGACCGTGGGGCGGCTGCATCCGCGCAAGGGGCAGCTCCTGACCCTCCAAGCCCTGCAGCGCCTGCCGGAGGGCCTCCGGGCGGGGTTGGAGTACCGTTTGGCCGGGACCGAGGCGGATCCGGCCTATGCGCGCACGCTGCGGGCGGAGGCGGCCCGGGCGGGGTTCCGGGTGACGTTTTTGGGGGATGTGCCGGACGCGGAGCTGCCGGCGGTCTATGCGGGGGCGGATGTCTTCGCCCTGACCAGCATCCAGCATGGGCACAGCGTCGAGGGTTTCGGCCTCGTGTACCTGGAGGCTGCGGCCCACGGGTTGCCGGTGGTGGCGCACGCGGTGGGCGGGGTGGCCGAAGCGGTGGCGGACGGCCGGACGGGCTTGTTGGTGCCGCCGGACCGGCCGGAGGAGCTGACGGCGGCCTTCGCGCGGGTGTTGGCGGACGGGGCGTTGCGGGAGCGCTGGGGCGCGGAGGGGCGCCGGTGGGCGGGGCGGACGTCGTGGGCGGATGCCGCGGGGGCCTTGTTCGGACCGGGGCCCGGCCGGATTTTATGATCACGTCGACCACGCAGGTGACCGTCCGTTATGCGGAGACGGATATGATGGGGGTGGTGTACCACGGCAGTTACATCCCGTGGCTGGAGGTGGGGCGGACGCAGCTCCTGAAGGAGTTGGGTTTGCCGTACCGCCAATTGGAGGAGTCGGGATTTCGGCTGCCGGTGCTGGAGGTGGCCCTGAAGTACCTGCGGCCGGCGCGGTATGATGATGTCGTGACCATCGTGACGCGGCTGAACGAGCGGCCGCTGCTGCGGATCCGGCTGGAGTATGAGGTGCGGCGCGGGGAGGAGTTGTTGGCGACCGGGCACAGCGTGCACGCGTTCATCGACCTGCAGGGTCGGCCGGTGCGTCCGCCGGCGGCGGTGGTGGCGCTCTTTGCCGCGGCTTTTGCCTAGGCGGCGGGAATCGGGATTTGGCCGCGGCTGCAGCCGCGGATGCCGTCGCAGGGTTTGGGCGGACGCCTCCGCTCGGCGGCGGAGCCGGCGGTTCGGTTGGCGGCTCAGGCCCGGCCGGCGAGGAGGCTCGGACGTCCCGCGCGCCGGGCGGCCAGCTCCAGGGTGAAGGCAAAGAGGCCGGTGAAGAGCAGGTCACTCGCGAGGGTGTTGCGGAAGAACATCCACGTCGGCGGAAACTCCGGCCGGCCCACGGTCAGCGCCTGCAGCCAACCGGCCACGCTGGCCGGATAATACGGATCCCGCAGCCAGGCGTCCGTATTGGTCAGAACATAGAAGATCAGGGAGGCGGTCAGCGCGCCCGCGCCCAGGGTGACCCAGGACTTGCGCTCGGCCACGGCGCGGCCGAGCGGCAGCGCGGCGGCGAAGCAGACGAGGCGGAGCACGGCGCTGGGCCAGGTCCAGCTTTCCCCGAACGTGGCCGAGTAATAATGATCCAGGTACAGGTCCGAGGCGGCGAGGGCCACGAAGGGGACGACCCAGAGGCGACGATCCTGCAGGTACACGGCCCCGCAGAAGGCGAGGGCCATCAGGGGGGCGAAGTTGGCCAGCGCGGGCGTGTGCGCGCCGGCGACCCGCCAGGCGGCGGCGAGGATGATCAGGGCGACGGCAAGGAGCATCGCCGGGAGCTTGGAGCGGCGGCGCCCCGGACACAAGCACCGCCGCGCACCGGACTGAGTTCCGCTAGGTCGCGAAGCCGAAGCGGTGCCGTTCCTCCTCCGGTTTCAGGCCGAGTGAGGTGCAAATCCGCTTCGCGACGAGGGAGCGGGCCGCGACCTTGACGATCCGGTCGAACTCCGAGCGGGGCAGGGCGACGCCCTGGTGGCGGATCTCGCGCAAGGTCAGCCCCCGATCGAGGGCTTCCTCGACGAAGGCCTCGCAGGCGAGGGGATCATCCGTGTAGTAGACTTCCGGCGGCGGCGCCGGGTGCTGGCGCGCCGGGGCGCCGTATTCGACCGCGTAATTGGCAAGCATCGTGGGTCTCCTTGGGTTGGTGGGTTCAGGGAATGAGGCGGTAATCGCCTTCATAGAGGGGGGCCAGGACCCGGTACCGGGGCTGCAGGAAGGCGACCAGGTCGATCAGCTCCTGGACGGTCATCACGTCGTTCACCCCGGGCATCGGGGAGGTCTTCATCTTCTTGCGCTCGGGGCCGGGGAGCTTGTCGGAGAGTCCCGCCGTCGGATGGACGATGGCCGTGAGCAGGTCGCCGTAGGTGCGGAGGCGGGCGACCTCGCCGCCGAGCATCAATTGGTCGGCCGGGGCGGCCGTGGGGGCGGGGAGGTCGATGCCGGAGACGGTGTGGCACGTGTGGCAGCGGAGGGAGACGAAGGCGACTTGGCCGCGGGCGGCGTCGCCTTCGGGCATCCGGAAGCTGCGGAGGGATTTCTGGCCGGAGCAGCCGGCGCAGAGGCCGGCGAGGAGCAGGCCGGCAAGGAGGGTGGTGCGTTGCATGGCGGAAGGGGCGCCGTCCGGGCGGGATTGCCCGGGGTTGGCGAAGGGCGGAACATCGTCCCGGAGCGTCCGGTTTGCCGCGCCTTCCTTGCCCGCTGCTGGGCCAATCTTGCGGTGTCCCCGGGGGCGGCCGCGGCGGGATTGAACTTGGCGGGGGCTCGTGTGTGCTGGTCGGGTGTTCACCACCTTGCGTCGCGCCGAGTACGCCGAGCTGATCGGGCTCTTCTTCCTGATCGGGGCGGCGCTGGCGATGTGGTTCGTGCCGCTGAGCGCGGTGCTGGAGGCGCACGGCTTGGGGCACATCCGGCCGGTGGCCTTCGCCTCCTCGGGGGTCGCCGCCTTTATCTCGCCGCTGCTGTTCGGGGCGATGGCCGACCGCCACGCCTCCCCGGTGAAGGTCCTGCGGGGGCTGGCGCTGGCCACCGCGATGACCGTCACCCTCGCGACCACGGCCATCCGGGAGGGCTGGGGGCCGCTGCCGGTGCTGGCGCTGATCCAGCTGCATTCCCTGTGTTCCTCGCCCACCTGGAGCATCGCCTCGACCATCATCCTCGCGCGGCTGCGGGATGCGCCGCGGGAATTTGGTCCGGTGCGCGCGATGGCGACCTTCGGCTGGATGGGCGGCTGCCTGTGGGTGAGCCTGATCGGCGCGGACCGGTCGACGGCTTCCGGCTACAGCGGGGCGGTGCTGTGGCTCGTGGTGGTGGCGTTCACCTTCCTGTTGCCGGCGGTGGAGAGCCCCCGGGCGGGCGAGGCGCGGAGCTGGACGCAGCGGCTGGGCCTCGATGCGCTGACCCTGCTCAAGATCCGGGACCACCGGGTGGTGTTCCTGACCACGACCCTGTTCACGATTCCCCTGGCCGGCTTCTACCCGTATGCGCCGCCGCACCTCAAGGAGCTGGGCTTGGAGCGGATGACGGCGTGGATGAGCCTCGGGCAGGTCACGGAGGTGATCGCGATGTTCGCCTTGGGCGGACTGATCCTGCGGTGGCGGCTGAAGTGGATCATCGCGGCGGGGCTGGGGTTCGGGGTGATCCGGTTTGTGTTCAGCGCGCTGGACACGCGGACCGGGTTGATCGTGGGCATCGTGTTGCACGGGTGTTCGTTCACCCTGGTGAACATCACCGCGCAGATTTACCTGGATCAGCGGGTGGAGCCGTCGTGGCGGGGCCGGGCGCAGGCGTTGCTGTCGCTGATGAACGGGGGCTTCGGGAACCTGCTCGGGTACTTGGGGACGGGGGCGTGGTTCGCCGCGTGCTCGGCGGGGGGCAAGACGCAGTGGTCGGCCTTCTGGCTGGGGCTGGCCGTGAGTGTGGCCGGGGTGCTGGCGGTGTTTTTGGTGGCGTATCGGGGGCGGAGTTCGGGCCTGACGCCGCCGCCGTTCGCGCGGAGCGGGTGAGGGGGCGGTAAACCCATGGGGCGGGTGGAGCCGGGGCAGCTTGCCCCGGACGACAGGAACGAGCCACATCCCGGCGGCGCCATGCCGAGCTCCCTCAGGCCCTCGCGAGGCCAACGGTTTCCCGTCGTTCCGGCTGGGAAAGGGTTCCGTGGTTACACCAACCCACCACGGATCGGCTTTTTGCAGCACTTGACCGACACGATTCCCGGTCTGCCCGCCTTATGCCATAACTCGCCCCGGCCGGGACTTGCCTCCAGCCGCCTCCCCGGCCTCCTTGACGCCGTGCATTCGCATCACGAACGACTTCCCGCCGCGGCTTCCCGCCGGGGCGAGGGTCTGCCAACCGAGCTTGGGAAAAGCCGCGGTGGCCGCAGCGCGACGAGTCGTCGCGCTGGATGTGGGGATTCCTCCCAAATGATTTTCCCCGTGGTGCGTGTGCCGGCCTCCGGCCAACCGCACCATGACCCCCGCACCTGAACCCGCCCTGCGCTACCGGGGTGGCGATCGCCACCACCTGTTCCTGAACCACGGCACGTGGTTCGTCCGTTACAGCCTCCGCCCTTCGCCGCGGTTCAAGGCGGACCGCCGCGTCGCCGTCTCCCTCGGCACCCGGGATCTCGCCGAGGCCTGCGAACGCCGGGACGCCTTCTTCGCCCACCTGCGCCTCGAGCAGGCCCAGGGCACTGCCACCTGAACGCCGTCCTGCGTTCCCGCCATGCCCATCACCCGGCGTCACTTCCTCCTCTGCACCGGCTCCGTCCTCGGGGCCTGCCTCCTGCCCCCCGCGTTCCTCCGGCGTCTCGCCCGCTTTCCCGCCGAGCCGGCGGCGGCGATCGATGCGCCCTCCTCGCCGCAGCGCATCCTCTACGCCACGCCCAGCGACGACGCGGATGACCGCTGGCAACTCGCCTTGGGCCGCCCGACCACGGAGTACCCTTCCGCCCCATCCTGGCGCGAATGGCTCGGTGACTATGAGTCCGTCGACCCCGCGGACTCCGTCGCCGTCGCCCGCTGGTTGAAAGCCCACGGGCACCCCGCCGCCCCCGCGGGCAGTGACTGGCTCGCCGGGCCGGTCGCGGGCCCGATCTGGGAGGACTACCTCGACCAGCGGTTCTTCATCTACGATTCCCCGGAGGCGCAGGCCCTTCATTACCTGTCGGAGCTGAAACTCGCGCACGGCCCGCTGCGGGATCCGACCGGCGACTGCGTCGGTCAGCTGGAGTTCTTCGCCGGCACGATGCCCGGCGGGGAGTCCCATTTCGTGGAGGCCGAGGGCGAAGCGATCCTGCCCGCCCTGCAACACCGTCTCCGCGAACTTGGCGAAAACACCGCCCTCCAGATCCTGCCATGAAAACCAACCCACCACTGACCCTCGAGCAGGCCGAACGCCTGCGTGAACTCTACCGGAAGTGCTCCGTCGGGCTCCTGTTGACCCCGGAGCTCACGGCCGAGGATTTCCCGCATCGGGTGCCGCGTCCGCCCGCTCCCCGGCCGCCAGCCGGCAGCGCCACGCGGTTCCCCAGTCCCGGAGGTGCCCGATGAATCCGCCCGCCATCCCGCCCGCGGACGCGCCCCGACCACCAGCGGACCAGCCGCCCCGCGAGCCCGGGTCCGATGTTTCCCGCGTGACGGGCCCGACCGGCCCCTACTGGGATGCCCTGCGGAAGCTGAAGCGCGTCCGTGTGGGCGGCGTGCCATCGAGCGGCATTGTGATCAGCCGGACCCCGGATCCCGCGACCGACCCGGCAGGCGGTTTGCGCGCGCCATGACCCTTTGGCCACGGGTTGGTCGGACCGGGTCGGACCATCTCCTGTTGCGCTAACCCCTTTGGTCCGGGCGTCCTCAACGCTCCGGGGTCCGCGCGGGTTCGCGCCACGATACGGGGCCGTCATTCGCCCGCGGCGCCCCCGGGGTGCTGCGGCCCCGCGTCACGTAGCCCTCCAGCAATGCGGTGAGGCGCGCCACGACCTCGGGCCGCTCCGCCTCCAGGTTGCGGGTCTCCCCGAGGTCCCGCGCCAGATCGTAGAGCTGGACCGCCGGGAGACCGGCCCGCCGGGCCTCGGCGTCCCCGGGCTTGCCCCAGCCGCCCGAGCCCGTGGCGAACGCGAGCTTCCAGGCACCCTGGCGGATCGCGAAGGCGCCGTGGATCGAATGATGCACCACTGCCTCCCGCAGCGGCGCGCGGTCCCGCCCGAGCAGCGCGGGCAGGAGGCTCACGCTGTCCTCGCCGGCGTCGTCGGGCAGCCGTTCCCCGAGCAGGTCGGCCATCGTGGCGAGCAGGTCGGTGTGGCAGATGAGCTGGTCGCTGATGCGCCCCGCGGGCACGCGCCCCGGCCAGCGGGCGAAAAACGGCACCCGGTGCCCGCCCTCCCAGAGATCCGCCTTGTAGCCGCGGAGACCGCCGCTCGCGAAGTGACCCTGGGCCTCCAGTTCGGCGGTGCCGGCCTGCGGGGAACAGCCGTTGTCCGCGGTGAAGATCACCAGCGTGTCGTCGGCGAGGCCCTGCGCCGCGAGGGC
>JAIXQE010000098.1 GCA_027485815.1 Opitutaceae bacterium | reverse complement strand
GGAGGTGCTGGCCGGCGTCCCGGGCCGGGTGCTCGTCCTTGGCGCCGGCGGCAAGATGGGCCTCCACCTGTGCCTGCTGCTGCAGGGCGCGCTGCGGCCTCTGGGACGGGCCGCGGACCTGCTCGCGGTATCCCGGTTTACCACGCTGCGGGATGGCGCCGACTTTGCCCGACACGGGATCGCGACGCACGCGGCCGACCTCTCGGATCCGGCCGCGGTAGCGGCCCTCCCAGACGCGGGCGCCGTGTTTTTCCTCGCGGGGGTGAAGTTCGGCACCGCCACCGCGCCCGAACTCCTGCACCGGATGAACGTCGAGGTGCCCCGGCTTGTCGCCGCCCGCTACGCCGGTTCCCGAATCGTCGCGTTCTCCACCGGCTGCGTGTACCCGTTCGTCACGCCGGAGTCCGGCGGCGCGACCGAGGCCACGCCGCCCGCGCCGCCGGGGGACTATGCGCGCTCATGCCTCGGCCGGGAGGAGGCGTTCGCCGAGGGCGCGCGCCGCCACGGCACGCCGGTCACTCTCCTCCGGCTCAACTACGCCGTGGAATTCCGCTACGGCGTCCTCGCCGACCTCGCGGGCCGCGTCTGGCGGGACGAGCCGGTGGACGTCACGACCGGGTTCGTGAACGTGATCTGGCAGCGGGATGCGCTCGTGCACACGGTGCGCGCGCTGGAAGTGGCCGCGGCGCCGGCCGTGCCGCTCAACGTCACCGGCCCGGGCATCCTGCGGGTGCGGGACCTCGCGCGGGACTTCGGGCACCTGCTGGAGCGGGAACCGCGGTTCGTCGGCACGGAAGCGCCGACGGCGTGGCTCAACGACGCGGGCGCGGCACACCGGCGCTTCGGCCGGCCGCCGACGGACCTGTCCACGATGCAGCGTTGGGTGGCGGCGTGGCTGCGCGCCGGCGGCGGCACCTGGGGCAAGCCGACCGGGTTTGAGCGCCGCGACGGTCGGTTCTGAGGCGCGCCCAACGCTCGCCCCCGGCCTTTCTTCCGCCCAAGTTGACCCGATGAACGCCGCCCTCCGCGCCCACCTTCTGGCCGGGCAGGTGATCCCCGCCCTGCCGCTCGCGCTCGACCGCCGCCGGCGCTGGGACGAGGCCCGGCAGCGCGCGGTGATCCGATACTACGTGGACGCCGGGGCGGGCGGCCTGGCGGTGGGCGTGCATTCGACCCAGTTCGCGATCCGCGATCCGCAGATCGGGCTGCACGAGCCCGTCCTGGCGTTGGCACGGGAGACGGTGCACGCGTGGCGCGGCGCGGCTCCGCGGCGCCCGTTCGTCCTGATCGCGGGCGTCTGCGGCCGCACGCCGCAGGCGCAGCGGGAGGCGGCGCTCGCGGCCCGCCTCGGCTACCATGCCGGTCTTCTCAGCCTCGGCGCGTGGGCGGCGGACGACGAGCGGGCCATTCTGCGCCATTGCCGCGCGGTGGCGCGCGAGTTGCCCCTGGTGGGTTTCTACCTGCAGCCCGCGGTCGGCGGGCGCGTGCTGAGCTACCGGTTCTGGCGGGACTTCGCGGAGATCCCCGGCCTCGTCGCGGTGAAGATCGCTCCGTTCCACCGCTACCGGACCCTCGATGTCGTGCGGGCCGTGCTCGAGGCGGGCCGCGACGACGTGGCGCTCTACACCGGCAACGACGACAACATCCTCGCGGACCTCCTCACGCCGTTCACCTTCGGGGGGCGGACGCGCCACATCACCGGCGGGCTGCTCGGGCAATGGGGCGTGTGGACCGAGCGCGCGGTGGCGCTGCTGGACGAGGTGCGCCGGGTGCGCGGCCGGGCCCGTCTCGCGGCGGCGTGGCTGGAGCGGAACGCGGCGCTGACCGATGCGAACGCGGCCATCTTCGACGCGGCGCACGACTTCGCGGGCTGCCTGCCGGGAATCCACGAGGTCCTCCGCCGCCAGGGATTGTTCGCCACCACCGCCTGCCTCGACCCGCAGGAGCGCCTCTCGCCCGGGCAGGCGCGCGAGCTCGACCGCGTGACCGCCGCCTACCCGTGGCTCGTTGACGACGCCTTCGTCGCGCGGAACCTTTCCCGCTGGCTCAGTTGACCCGCCGCCGCCGGCCACCCACAACACCCCCTTCCCCGATGAACCTCCGCCCCCTCGCCTCCCTGCTCGCCCTGCTGTCCCTCCTCGGCCTGAAGGCCCGCGCCGCCGACCTGCGCATCGGCCTGATCGGCCTCGATACCTCGCACGTCATCGCCTTCACCAAGACCCTCAACGACCCGAAGGCCAAGGACCACGTGCCCGGCGCGCGCGTCGTCGCCGTGTTCAAGGGCGGCAGCCCGGACATCCCCTCCAGCGCGAACCGCGTCGAGGGCTTCACCCGCGATCTGCTGAAGTACCCCGAGATCAAGCTGTACGACACCGTCGCGGAGCTGGTGAAGAACGTGGACGCGGTGATGATCGAGAGCGTCGACGGCCGCCCGCACCTCCAGTACGCGCGGGACGTCCTGCCCTCGGGGAAACCCACCTTCATCGACAAGCCCGTCGGCGGTTCCCTGCGCGACTCGATCGCGATCTACGCGCTGGCGAAAAAGCACAACACGCCCGTGTTCAGCTCATCCTCGCTGCGCCAGGCGGTGCAGGCGGCGCTGAAGGATGTGAAGTATGGGGAACTGCGCGGCGCGACCACGTTCGGCCCCTGCGAGATCGAGCCGACCCACCCGGACCTTTACTGGTACGGCATCCACGCCTGCGAAATGCTCTACACCGTGATGGGCACCGGCTGCGTAACCGTCCAGCGCACCCACACGCCAAACGCGGACGTCGTCACCGGCGTCTGGGGGGACGGGCGCGTGGGCACGGTGCGGGGCAACCGCGCCACCAAGGGCGCCTACGGGCTGACGGTCTTCGGCTCGACGAACGTGGTGAGCCCGGAGATCAAGACCGGGTACGCGCCGCTGCTGCGCGACGTGGTGAAGTTCTTCCAGACGCGGATCCCGCCGGTCTCGGCCGAGGAGACCCTCGAGCTGATGGCGTTCATGGAGGCGGCGGACGAGAGCAAGCGGCGCGGCGGCGCGCCGGTGAAGGTCGCCGACGTGGTCGCCGCGAACCAGCCCCGCTGAGGCGCGCGACGGGGCGACCGGGCGGTTTTCGCTTGGTCGCGCCCACCCGGCTCCATTAGCCCTCACCCTTCCCTTTTCCTTCCCGCCATGGATTTCCCCGCCCGCTTCACCGTCATCTCCGACGAGATCTCCCAGGACCTGCCGATCCTCATCCGCTTCGCCAAGGAATTCGGACTGCCCGGCTACGAGCTGCGCAGCATGTTCGGCCGGGCGTTCAAGGACCTCACGCCGGCGGACATCGCCGAGGTGAAGCGGGTCGCGCAGGGCGAAGGCTGGCGGATCTTCGGCTGCTCCTCGCCGGTGTTCAAATGCGACCTCGACGACGCCGCGGCGGTGCGGGCGCACGTCGAGGAGTTCCGCCGGACCCTCGGGGTGGCGCACGAGCTGGGTTGCGACCTGATCCGCGTGTTCACCTTCCTGCGCCGGTCGGCGGCGGGGAACGCGGCGGCCCTGCCGCGCATCGTCGAGCACCTCGGCGCGCTGGCCGCGGCCGCGGCGGGGACCAACGTCCGGATCGGCGTGGAGAACGAGGCCTCGTGCATCATCGGCACCGGCCTCGAGGCGGCGGAGATCCTCCGGCACCTGCCCGACCCGCGCTTCGGCATCGTCTGGGATCCCTGCAACGTCCTATACACGCCGGGCGCGCCGGCGGACGCCACTGCGGGCTTCGCCTCGCTGCGCGGGCGCATCCACCACATCCACGTGAAGGATGCGCGCCGCGTGGTTCCGAAGCCAGGTGGGCACCCGGCGGTCGCCGCGCCCGTGGGCCTCGGCCACGTGGGCTGGACGGCGCACCTGGCGGAGATCGCGCGCAACGGGTATGCGGGACGCTTCTCGCTGGAGACGCACTGGCGCGTGATCCCGATCGCGGAGGCGGACCTGCACCTGCCGGCCGGCTACGGCTTCTCCCGCGGCGGCGAGGAAGCCTCGCGCATCTGCCTGCACAACCTCCGCGAGATCCTGCCCGCGGCCTGAGCGGGAGGGCGCACGTCGCGACGGTCGTCCTTCCGCTGCGTCCCTCGACCGCGTGCCGGGCGTGACGCGCGGCCGGCTCCACGTCGGGCGCGGCTCGAGCCGCATTACGCCGTCCCGCAATCAGGCCCCAGCTGCATCGAGCCAGGCAAAAAAAGAGCCGCGACCTGAGTCGCGGCTCGGAACGGAAGGGTACCTCAGGCTCAGGCCGACGGCGGGGTCGCGGGAGCCTCGGCCGCCGGAGCAGCCTGCTTCTGCGCCTCCATCTCCTTCATCGCCGCCTTGCGCGACAGACGCACCTTGCCCGAACGCTCGTCGATGCCCACGCACTTGACCCAGATGGAGTCGCCCATCTTCACCACATCCTCGGTGCGGCGGACCCGGAAGTCGGCCAACTCGCTGATGTGGACCAGACCCTCCTTGCCCGGGGTGCACTCGACGAAGCAGCCGAAGTCCTTGATGCCCGTCACGCGGCCCTGGTACAGCTTGCCGATCTCGATCGGCGCCCCGCCACCACCCGCGCCGCCGCCACACAGGCCGTCGATCTCGGCGATCGCGCGGTTCATGGCATCGGCATTGTTGGAATAGACGAACACCTTGCCCGAATCGTCCTCGGCGATGTCGATCTGCGCGCCGGTGGTCTCGGTGATGCGGCGGATGGTCTTGCCGCCGGGCCCGATGAGCAGGCCGATCTTCTCGGGATCGATCTGGATCGTCTGGATGCGCGGCGCGTAACGGCTGAGGTCCGCCCGGGGCGCCGGCAGGGAGGCCAGCATCACCTTGAGGATCTCGATGCGCGCGTCGCGGGCCTGGAAGATCGCCGTCTTGGCAATCTCGAAGGGCAGACCGTTGATCTTCAGGTCGAGCTGGAAGCCCGTGATGCCCTTGGTCGTGCCGGCGAGCTTGAAGTCCATATCGCCGAAGTGGTCCTCCTCACCGAGGATGTCGGTGATCGTGACCCACTTCTCGATGCCGCCCGAGGCATCATTCTGGGTCATCAGACCGCAGGAGATGCCCGACACGGGGGCGATGATCGGCACGCCGGCGTCCATCAGGGCGAGGCAGCCGCCGCAGATCGAGGCCATCGAGGTCGAGCCATTGGAGGACATGATCTCGCTGACGACGCGGATGGAGTACGGGAAGGCATCCTCCGGGGGCAGCACCGGCACGAGCGAACGCTCGGCCAGGGCACCGTGGCCGACCTCGCGGCGACCCGGGGCGCCGAAGCGGCCCGTCTCACCGACCGAGAACGGCGGGAAGTTGTAATGGAGGATGAAGCTCTTGCTGGTGGCGCCGCCGGTCAGGCCGTCCATCTCCTGGGCCTCCTTGGTGGGCCCGAGGGTGGTGAGGGCGATGTTCTGGGTATCGCCGCGCTGGAAGGTGGCGGAACCGTGGACGCGCGGGAGCACGCCGACGGAGGCGCTGAGGGGGCGGAGGTCCTTCTGGCCGCGGCCGTCGGCACGGACGCCCTTCTCGAGGACGTTCTTGCGGTAGGCCTTGTACTGGAGGTCCTCGAACACGACGTTCAGGTCGACATCGGTGAACTTGTCGGCGCCGAGCTCGGCGACGAGGGCGGCCTTGGCCTCCTCCTTGAGCGCCTTGACGGCGGCGGAACGGACGGCCTTCTCCTTGCCGAAGATGGCGGCGACGAGGCGCTCGGTCGGGACGACGCGCTCGATGATCGCCCGGGCCGCCGGGGTGGCGCCCACGAGCGGGAACGTGCCCTTCGGCTTGCCGGCGAGGCGCACCAGCTCCTCGATCGCGGCGATGATCGGCTGGATCGCTTGGTGCCCGAACTCGAGGGCCTTGATGAATTCATCCTCGGGCAACTGGTCGGCGCTGCCCTCGATCATCAGCATGTCGCGCTTGGTGCCGACGTAGATGAGGTCCAGCGACGAACCGTACATCTGCTCGATGGTGGGATTGGCGACGAACTGGCCGTCGATCAGGGCGACGCGGACGCAGCCGATGGGGCCGCCCCAGGGAATGTCGGAGATGGCGAGGGCGGCGCTGGCGCCATTGACCATCGGGATGTCGGACTCGTTGAGCTGGTCGGCCGACATCAGCTGGCCGATGATCTGGACCTCATTCAGGAGGCCTTCCGGGAAGAGGGGGCGGCAGGGACGGTCGCAGAGGCGGGAGGTGAGGATCTCCTTCTCGGAGGGGCGGCCCTCGCGCTTGAAGTAACCGCCCGGGAAACGGCCGGCGGCGGCGTACTTCTCGCGGTAATCCACCGTGAGCGGGAACCAATCCTGGCCGGGCTTGGTGGTCTGCGCGATGCAGGCGGTGACGAAGACGTTGGTTTCGCCGACGCAGACATTGACGGCGCCATTGGCGAGCCCGGCGTAGGTGCCGGTGGAGAACGTGATCCCCAGGCCGGGGACGGTGACATTATGTTTCTGATTCATGGAACGGACGGACGGAACGGACAATACGGACGGTCAAGGGCGAGGGTAGGTGAACACGAACAGGCCAGCGCCCTGGGCTTGGCGGCTGTTCGCGGGCTCCCCCGGGAGGAGAGCGGCGGAGACCCCGGTATCCGGGGTCACGCGAGGATCGGACGATCGCGCCGTCAACTCGCGCAGACGCGAGAGATTTCCGTTTGGCGTCCGGCGCGGCCTGCGGGGGGCGCCAAACGGAAATGTCCCGGTCTGGGACGAGCGTCGTAAAGACAACGGGCGACCCGCGGATCGGGTCGCCCGTCAGACGAGAGCGTTACTTGCGGAGATTAAGCTTCTGCAGCAGCTCGTTGTACTTGGGCAGATTGGTCCGCTTCAAGTAGTCGAGGAGCTTGCGCCGGCGGGACGCCATTTGGAGCAGGCCGCGGCGCGAGTGGAAGTCCTTGCGGTGGGTGCGGAGGTGCTCGGTCAGGTGGTTGATGCGGGCGGTCAGGAGCGCGACTTGGACTTCGGACGAGCCGGTGTCCTTCTCGTGGGTCTTGTAGGCCGAGATGATCTGGGGCTTAACAACTGTGGTGGACATGGGTTTGTGGTTGTTGAACACGACTGTAGGGAGCCTTGGCAGGCCCCGTGCCACCCGCTCCTCCCGACTGGAAATCGGGCCGAGCCGGCGTCACCGTTCCAATCCCGCGGAGTGCGGGACCAGTCATGGTGAGCCCCCGCAACCGGCGGGAGCCCACTGACGCAAGGCCCCACTTCCGCAAGTTCCGGGGCGGCCGGCAAGTGCAAAGTCCGCGCGTCAGCCGGAGGGCAGGGAAGCCGTTTCCACCGGCCGACTGGGGTTAACCGCCCATTTTCGCCCGCGGCGCGGGCCGATTTCAGCGTGGAGGAGAGGGCCAAAGGGCTCTCCTTCGATTCTCCTTCGATCCTGGTCCAGTCTGCCTCGAAGGTGCCTCCCATTCTCCTCCGGAGCCGGCTCCCGGGAGAGGCTCGGCCGTGCCGGGATCGGCGTTGAGGGGCGCGCCTGATAGATACTAAAGAATTGGTGCGATTTGAGTTGTGCAATTTTTATGGACCTCTTCCCCGGGATGGGACGGGGGCCTCCCGACCGAGAAATTGCGCCCGGGAGACCCTCCCGGCCGCGGTTCTGGCCGTGGGGATGCGGATGGGGTGTCTGACCTAGTTTAGGGGTCTGGCCGGCCGGGGTCCGGCTAGCCCTTGAGCCCTTGGCGGACCATGGCGACGGCGATCGCGGCGAGGAGCATCGAGATGAGCTTGGAGATCGCGCGCAGGGCCGTGGGTCCGGCGAGGCGGCCGAGACGCTCGCCTTGGGTGAGGGCGAGCGCGACCAACGCCAGGTTCACCGCCAGCGCCGCGAGGGTCACGCCGTAGCCGACCGAGCCGGCGAGGACGAGGAGGGTGGCGATCAGGGCGGGGCCGGCGATGAGCGGCATCCCCAGCGGCACCACCCCACAGTCCTCGGCGGGGGCCGGTTCCGGTCCGGAATGGGCGAGATCGCGCGCCGCGAGCAAAAAGAGGATCAGGCCGCCGGCGACCTGGAAGTCGTGCACCGAGATCCCGAGGGCCGCGAAGATGCTGGCGCCGAGGAAGAGGAACAGCAGCGCCACGCCGCCGCCGGTCAGCGTGGCCTGGAGCGCCACGCGCCGCCGTTGCCCGGGCGACAGTCCCCGGCCGAGGGCGAGGAAGATTGCCGCCAGCCCGATCGGGTCGATCGCGACGAACAGCGGGATGAACGCCTGCAGGAACTGGGCGAACCACGCGGACACCCTTCACCCAAGGCTGGGTCACGTCCCCGCGCAAACCGTGAAATCCCCTTGTCTTCCCCGCCGGCCCGCGGGCAACGTCCGCCCCTTCCCGCCGCCCCCGCCCAATGAAGATCAATAACCGCCTCACTGCCCGGGCCCTGCTCCCCAAGACCGACCGCGTGTTCGAGCTCGCCGGCCGCAAGATCCGCGCCCTCGACGCCGCCTGGGATCCCGCCAAGGGGACGCCCGTCTTCACCTGGAAGGGCCGCTACACCTCGCGCGGTTGGACCGAGTGGACGCAGGGCTTCCAGTTCGGGATGGCGTTCCTGCACTTCGATGCCACCGGCGACGAGGACCTCCTGCGCCTCGGCCGCGAGAAGACCGTGCGCCACATGGCCTCCCACGTCTCGCACGTGGGCGTCCACGATCACGGGTTCAACAACATCTCCACTTACGGCAATCTGCGGCGCCTGATCCTCGAGGGGCGTCTGCCCGCGGACCAGCGGGAGCTCGACTACACCGAGATCGCCCTGAAGGCCTCCGGCGCCGTCCAGGCCGCGCGGTACGTCCCGACCGCCTATCGCCAACCGTGGTCGCCCCTCGCGGGCGCGGCGGGCGTGGCGCCTTCGGGGTACGTTTATTCCTTCAATGGGCCGCAGTCGCTCTTTGCGGACACCATCCGCTCGATGCGCTCCCTCGTGGTGGCGCACCAGTTGGGGCACGTCCTGATGGGCGAGGGCGACAAGCCGGTGAACCTGCTGCACCGCGCGGTGGAGCACGCGGCAACCACGGCCCGGTTCAACGTGTTCTTCGGCCAGGGGCGCGACCGCTATGATGTCCGCGGCCGCGTGGCCCACGAGAGCATCTTCAACCGCAACGACGGCCAGTTCCGCTGCCCCAGCTCCCAGCAGGGTTACTCGCCGTTCACGACCTGGACGCGCGGTGCCGCGTGGATCATCTGCGGCTTTGCCGAGCAATTGGAGTTCCTCCACACCGTCCGCGGGGCCGACCTCGATGCCGTCGGCGGCCGGCGGGCGGTGACGGACCTGTTCCTCGAGACCGCGCGCGCCGCCAGCGACTTCTACATTGATGGCTATTCGGCGCGGGACGGGGTGCCGTACTGGGACAGCGCGGCCCTCGACACGCACCGCCTCGGCGACTTCACGGCGGTGGACGCGGATCCGTTCAATGCGCACGAGCCGGTGGACAGTTCGGCCGCGGCGATCGCGGCGCAGGGGTTCCTGCGGCTGGGGCAATATCTGGCGGGCCAGGGCCAGGCGGCGGCGGGCCGGCGTTACCTGCAGGCGGGCCTGACCATTGCGGACACCCTGTTCGCCGAGCCTTACCTCGGGACGAACGCGCGGCATCAGGGTCTGCTGCTGCACAGCGTTTATCACCGGCCCAACGGCTGGGATTATATCCCGCCGGGCCGGAAGGTCCCGTGTGGCGAGGCCTGCATGTGGGGCGACTACCACGCGATGGAGCTGGCGCTGCTCATCCGGCGCCTCGCCGCCGGGAAGTACTACACGTTCTTCTGACGAGCCTCCCGCGCGTGCAATAGGCCGCCCGTGCGATGTCTCCGCGGCGGTGATGTGGCCGCGGCTGCAGCCGCGGAAGATAGACGGCGTGGCGTACCGAATCCGCGGCCACTGCCGCGGCCACATCGCCTGCGCATCGGGAGGCCATCCGCTTTCGTTGCGGTCCGGGATACGCGTCCCGCGCTGCCGGCTTGCCCAGAGACCCGATTCCGCTTCCCGTTTGCGCGATGAACCTGCGCTCCACCCTCCTCCGCCCCCTCACCTTTCTGGTCGCCCTCGCGTTCGCCCTCCCGCTGGGGGCAGCGGAGGCGAAGGTGGTCAGTCCAAAGGACGCCGCGGCGCTGGTGGCCAGCGGCAAGGCAGTGTTGGTTGATGTGCGGGAGACCGAGGAGTGCGCGGCCTCGGGCGTGGCGCAACCCGCGAAGGTGCTGCCGAAGAGTGATTTCGACGGCGACCAGAAGCAGTGGCAGACGTTCCTCGCGGCCAATAAGGGGAAGCAGGTGCTGGTGTACTGCGCGAGTGGCCGGCGGTCGAAGGCGGTGGCCGAGGCGCTGACGGCGAAGGGCATCGACGCCGCGAATGTCGGCGGCCTGAAGGACTGGGCCGCGGCCGGGCTGCCGGTGCGGAAGGTGGAGTAAGGCTCACTCCTTCGCCAAGGCTACGGCGGGCAGGCCCGCTTTTACCTTCGGCGGGGCGCGTCAGGGCGCGCGCAGGGAGCGCAGGGAGAGGTCCTCGTCGAGGTCTTCCCAGTGGATTCCGCTGCCGCCGCCGATCAGCCGCCAGCGGGCCCGCTGGGCCGGCGTCGCGTGGAGGAGGCGGGGATACTGCGCCAAGGGCGCCTCCACCCGGCGGGCATCCGCGAGGGTGACGATCAGGGCGTGGTCCGTGAACTCCACCGCCACGATGTCGGAAGGCGAGTTAAGGACCAAAGTGCTCATGCCAACGGAAGATAATCCTCTCCTGCTGCTCCTCAATGAGATTGTGCAGGGAGCGCAGCTCAGGGGCCCGAAAGCCCCGGTTTTCCGCCAGCACCACCGGGAGGAGCCAGAATTTGGCGTGGGCATCGGCCTTCTCGACGTGGACGTGCACGGGCTCCCGGCCCTCATCGCTGAAGAAGAAAACGCGGTGGCCGCGGTAGCGGAAGACTTCGGGCATCACCAGACCAGCGCAGCCAGGCATCGCCCCGGCGACCAACGTCGCGCGGCCCCGATTTCCGGGGCGGCCCGCCGCCCGCCGGCCAACCTGGAAATTGGTCTGACACCACCCCGCCCCGCCCATCAGCCTATGGGCATGCTCCCTTGGCGTGCTTACCCTGCCCTGCTCCTGCCCGGCTGCCGCGGGCTGCGTTGGTCTCTGGCCACCGGGATAGCGCTCGCGGCCGCGACGGCCGGCGAGCCCTCTGCCACGGCCACCCCCGGGGTCGGTTATCGGCTCCAGCTGGACGTCATCACCGAGGGGATGGACGGCGACCGCTGCTGGTTCCACCCGCGCGCCGGGGCCATCCCTGGGCCGGTGCCGACGGTGGTGCTGACGATGCAGCGGTGGAACACGCGGCGGAGCGACGTCTTCTACCCGGTCGCCTCCGGCGAGACCCGCGACCTCGGCCGCACGTGGACCGACTTTCCCGAACACGCCGCCACCCTCGGCCGGCACCGCCTCGACGCGACGCGCGAGGAGGGCATCTGCGACTTCACCCCCAAGTGGCACGCGGCGACGGGGCGGCTGCTCGGCACCGGCCATACGGTGTTTTACGCCGACGACCGCCTGCTGCCGGTCCGGCCGCGGCACACCGTGTGGTCGACCTACGAGCCGGCGACGCGCACCTGGACCCCGTGGGCGCGGCTCGCGCTGCCGGACCGGCCGGACTTCGCCAACGCCGGTGCCGGGAGCACCCAGCGGGTCGACCTCCCGAACGGCGACCTGCTCCTGCCAATCTATTTCAAGGAGCCGACCGCCAAGGAATACCGGTCCACGGTCGTGCGCTGCCGCTTCGATGGCACCGCGCTGCGCTACGTCGAGCACGGCACCGAGTTGGCCCTGCCGGTGGACCGCGGCCTGTACGAGCCGAGCCTCGCGCGCTTCGGCGGCCGCTTCTTCCTGACGCTGCGCAACGACCAGGCGGCCTACGTCGCCCGCAGCGAGGACGGCCTCCGCTTCGGCGAGGCGCGGCGGTGGACGTTCGACGACGGCACGGACCTCGGCAGCTATAACACCCAGGCGCATTGGGTGACCCACGCGGACGGCCTCTTCCTGGCCTACACCCGCCGCGGGGCGAACAACGAGAACATGGCCCGCGCCCGCCACCGGGCGCCGCTGTTCCTCGCGGCGGTCGATCCAGAGCGGATGGTCGTGCTCCGCGCGACGGAGCGGGAGCTCGTGCCGAACCGGGGCGCACAACTGGGGAACTTTGCCGTGGTGGACGTGAACGAGCGGGAGACCTGGGTGACCACCTCGGAGGGCATGGCCCCGGGCAACCCGGCCGCCTTCGGGGCGAACGGCCGCGTCTACGCCGCCCGCCTCATCTGGGACCGGCCCAATCCGGCCTGGAACCAGCACTGATCCCGGACTCATTCCGTTAACCGGGTAATTGAGCTTTGGCACTGCCGTGCGAGCGGCACTCGTTGGCGCCTTTTGCGGCTAACCTGCTCCGGCCGATCGGCCCGGAGGATGGCCACAAAAGGCTCAAAGGGCGCTGGGCAGAGACCACGCTGAAGGGGGCGTCCATAGACGCCGCGGACACTTCAACGCGAGTGCTCGGAAGGGTGGGCTCAGAACCAAGGCAGCGCGGCCTTCGTGCGGGTGCGGCGGCGCGGTCGGAAGCACTTCGGTTCGAGCTCCCGCCCCAGCGGCTCCCGCACCTTGGCCCCGCGGCGTCTATAGACGCCACGCACGACCCCGACCGCGGATTCGACCCTTGAGCCTTTTGCGGCCAACCTGTTCCGGCCGATCGGCTCGGAGGATGGCGACAAAAGGCTCAAAGGGCGCTGGGCAGAGACCACGCTGAAGGGGGCGTCCATAGACGCCGCGGACACTTCAACGCGAGTGCTCGGAAGGGTGGGCTCAG
>JAIXQE010000010.1 GCA_027485815.1 Opitutaceae bacterium | reverse complement strand
GAAAAGCACGTGAAGTACGACCAGCGCTACGAGCGCCCGGCGGAGGTCGAGTTGCTGATCGGCGACCCGGCCAAGGCCCGCAAGCAGCTGGGCTGGGAGCCCAAGGTGCGCTTCAAGGAACTCGTGCGCATCATGGTGGAGCACGACCTTGAGCTCGCCAAGCGCGAGGCCCAGATCGCCCGCCTGCCCCAGCCTTGAGCTCCGCGCCGCGCCCTCCCGCCCCCGCTTCCGCCACCGTATGAAGCTCTTCATCGCCGGGCATCAGGGCATGGTCGGCGCTGCGCTGGTGCGCCGTTTCACCGGCCAACCGGGCGTCTCCCTCTGCCTGCGCTCCCGGCGCGAACTGGACCTGACCAACCAGGCCGCGGTCGAGGCCTTCTACACGGCCGAGCGGCCGGACGTTGCGATCATCGCGGCCGCCAAAGTGGGCGGCATCCACGCCAACCACACTTATCCGGCGGACTTCCTGTTCGACAACTTGGCGATCGCCGCGAACTCCATCCACGGGGCGTGGCGCGCGGGGGTCCGCCGCCTCCTGTTCCTCGGCAGTTCCTGCATCTACCCGAAGCACGCGCCGCAGCCGATGACCGAGGACTGCCTCCTCACGAGCGCCCTCGAGCCGACGAACGAGGCCTACGCCATCGCCAAGATCGCTGGGCTGAAGCTCTGCCAGTACTACCGGCGCCAGCATGGGGTGGCCTTCCACTCGGCGATGCCGACGAACCTCTACGGGCCCGGCGACAATTACCACCCGCAGAACTCCCACGTCCTGCCCGCCCTCATCCGCCGTTTCCACGAGGCGCGGGAACAGGGCCGGCCCGAGGTCGTCGCCTGGGGCACCGGCTCGCCCCGGCGCGAGTTCCTCCACGTCGATGACCTCGCGGACGCCTGCGCCTTCCTGCTCGATCAGGCCGAGCCGCCGGACTGGATCAACGTCGGCACCGGCACCGATGTGACCATCCGCGAGCTTACCGAGTTGGTGGCGGAGGTCACCGGTTACCGCGGCCGGATCGTCTGGGACGCGACGAAGCCGGACGGCACGCCGCGCAAGCTGATGGATGTCTCCCGCCTGAGCGCGCTCGGCTGGCGGGCCCGGGTGGGCCTCCGCGAGGGAGTGGAGCGGACCTACGCGAGCTTCCGCGAGGAACTGGCCGCGGGCCGGCTGCGGGGTTGAGGCTCCGCGGTCCTGAGCCTGTGGCTCAAAGGTAGAACCAGAACTTCCGGCTCTGCTGCTGGAAGGCCGTGGCCTGCTCCCGCCATTGGCGGAGCCATTTCTCGACGTCGACCTTCGCGCCCTGCCGGGCGATGTCGTCGGCGAAGCCCTGCGAGCCCATGTGCCGCAGGAAGCCGGACACGTCCCGGCCCTTGAGCGGGCTGAACGGGTTCTGCGGCGAGTATTTGCACGCGAGCTTCATCATCCAAAAGTTGAGCTCGGTGGGCCGCCATTCGTCGGGGTCGGTGATCTGCACGATCAGCCCCGTGCCGGGCTGGCCGGTCTTCGCGTTGGGGGCGGTCACGCGCCGGAAGGCGAGCCCGGGGAGCTTCGGCTGGAGGGCGCGGAGTTCCTGCTCCAACTGCTCGAGCGTCGCCCGCCGGTGGGACAGGCCGCGGAACGGATGCGCGGCGCCGACCCCGGTGCGGAAGCCGAGGTCGAAACCCGCCTTCGGGTCGAAATACGAGCCGAGGCCGGTCATCGGGTAGCCCTCCACCGCCGCGAAGTCGCGGATCATCTTCGAGGTGGGAACGAACTTCAGGCCGGTGTCCGGCCAGCGCATCGACCGCGTCCAACCCCGCATCGTCACTACCCGGAGCTTGCCGCGGACGCGGACCGCCTCGGGAACGGCGAGCGTGCCCGGCGTTTCCTTGGCCATCCGGGCGAGTTCCCCGATGGTGAGGCCGTGGACGTAGGGCACCGGGAAGGCGCCGACGTAGTTCTGGCGCGCCCATTGGGGATCGAGCGGCGGGCCGTCGACCTTCAGGCCGCCGAGCGGGTTGGGGCGGTCGAGGACGATCACCTCGACGTTGTGCTCAAAGCAGCCCTCCATCGCCCAGCGCATCGCCGCGGCGAAGGTGTAGCTGCGGGTGCCGATGTCCTGCAGGTCCACCACCAGGGCGTCGAGGTCCTTGAGCATCGCCTTGGTCGGGCGGCGCGGCGGGTAGAGGGAGTGGACGGGGAGGCCGGTCCGGGCATCGGTGCCGCTGGCGACGCTGACGGCGGCCGGGGCGTCGCCGTGGATGCCGTGTTCGGGGCCGAACAGGGCGACCAGCTTCACTCCGGGGGCCCGGCGCAGCACGTCGACGGTGGGCACGCCGAGGCGGTTGACGCCGGCGGGGTGCGTGAGGAGGCCGAGGCGCTTGCCTTTGACCGTGGCGAACCCTTCGGCCTCAAGCACGTCGATCCCGAGCATCACGCCGGTGGGGGCGGGCGCGGGGGGCGGCAGCAGTCCGGGCGGGGCCTTCGCGGCGGGGGCGGCTGCCTTGGACGGGGCCGGCGAGCGGCAGCCGGACAGCCCGAGGAGGGCGGCCAGCGGGAGCAGCAGGAGGGGAAGCGCCGGGAGCCGGGCGAGGCCGAGCATGGGGCGGACGAATGGCGGTGCGTTCCCGGCGGGTCGAGCCGTTTCCGCGCCGTCCCGGCGCGGCGGTTCAGCCGGACTCATGCAGTTGGCGGCTGAGCAGCGGGGCGAGATGGCGAGCAGATTTCGGTCGAGGAAGCCCGACGCCTAACCCGGAGGGTAAGTGGAGCGGCTGACGCAGACTGAAAGGTGCCGTCAAATCGCCTTGGGGAGACCCGACCAACTGCATGAGTCCGGCTCAAAGCCGGTGCAGGTGGAATCCGCCGTCGACGTCGAAGGCCGAGCCGGTGGTGAACGGGAAACGGTCCTCCGCGATCGCCCGCACGGCGCGGGCGACGTCGTCGGGCTTGCCCCAGCGGCGGATCGGCGAGATCCCGCGCTCGTCCTGGAGGATCAGCTTGTCGTACTTGGCCTGCACCCCCGCGGTCATGTCGGTGGCGATCACGCCCGGCCGAATCTCGTACACGTTGATCCCCTCCGTGGCCAACCGCTCGGCGAAAAGCCCCGTCATCATGCTGAGCCCGGACTTCACCATGCAGTAATCGCCGCGGTTCACGGAGGCGGTGTAGGCGGAGATGGAGGTGATGTTCACGATCCGGCCGCGGAAACCCTCGGCGTCGCGTTCCTGGGTAAGCATCCGGCGGGCCACCTGTTGGGTCAGGAAGAACGGGCCCTTGAGGTTGATGGCGAAGAGGCGGTCGAAGCTCTCCTCGGTGGATTCCAGCAGGTCCGCCCGGACGGTGGGCGCGACGCCCGCGTTGTTGACCAGCAGGTCGATGCGACCGAGGCCTTCCGCGGCGGCGGCGACCAGCCGCTCCCGGTCCGCGGCGCGGCCGATGTCCCCCTGCACCGTCAGCCCGTCCCCGCCGGCGGCCCGGACCAGGGCGAGCGCCTCGGCGGCGGCGGTGGCGTTGCCGGCGTAATTGATCAGCACGCGGTAACCGGCGCGGGCCAGTTCGACGGCGATGGCGCGGCCGATGCCGCGGGAGGCTCCGGTGACGAGGGCGTTGCGGGTGGACATCGGGCCACAGCGAAGGCGCCCCCGCCGGCGGGCCAAGCCTATTCCGCCGGGCGGCCGGGTCTTCAGGTGCCCGGTCCGGACGCGCGGCCGAGGTGGGCGCGGATTTCGCCGAGCAGGTTCTCGGTGGTCATCGCGTCGCGCTGGACGATGTTCTCGACGCAGGAGCGGAGGGTCTCGCGCTCGGCGGCGGTGAGTTCCTTCGCGGTCACGACCACCACGGGCACGCCGCGCCCGTCCTCCCGGGCCCGCAGTTCGCGCAGGAACTCGAAGCCGTCCATCCCCGGCATCATCAGGTCGAGGAGGATGAGGGCGGGACGCTGGCGGCCGAACGCTTCCAGGCCGGCGCGGCCGTCCGCCGCCTCGGCCACCTGCCAGCCCTCGCGTTCGAGGGCGTGGCGCAGCACGGCGCGGTTGTCCGGCAGGTCGTCGATCACGAGCGCCCGCGCCTCCTCCCCGCGTTTCACGTGCCGCGCCAGGATCGCCGCCAGCTGGCCCCGGTCGATCGGCTTGGTGAGGTAGTCGGCCGCCCCGAGCGCGAAGCCCAGCTGACGGTCGTCAACGATCGAGATCATTACCACCGGGATGTCCCGGGTGGCGGGGTCGGCCTTGAGGGCCGAGAGCACGGACCAGCCGTCCATGCTGGGCATCATCACGTCGAGGGTGATGAGGCGGGGCTTGAGCTCGCGGGCGAGCGCGAGGGCGTCGCGGCCGTTGCCCGCGGAACGAACCTGGCAGCCCTCCTTGATCAGGCTGCGGCTGATGATGTCGACGACCGTCGGCTCGTCATCGACCACCAGCACAAGCGGGGCGGAGGCATCGCCGGCGGCCGCGACCGGGGCGGGCGGGGGCGGCTCCGCGGCGGGGGCAGGAGCGGCGGCGGGGTCCGCGACTTCCACGGGCACCAGCGCGGTGAACACGGTGCCCTGGCCGGGCTGGCTGGCGACGAGGATGTCCCCGCCCATCAGCTGGCAGAATTTGCGGCTGATCGCCAGGCCGAGGCCGGTGCCGCCGTACTTGCGGGTCGTCGAGGCATCGGCCTGCACGAAGGCCCCGAAGAGTTTCGCGACCTGCTCCGGGGTCATGCCGATGCCGGTGTCGGTGACGCGGAAGGCGACGCAGGCCCGGCCCTCGTGGGTCGCGGGGGCGACGTCGAGGGAGATCCGGCCCTGGTGGGTGAACTTCGCGGCGTTGCTGAGGAGGTTGAAAAGCGTCTGCCGCACCTTGGTGACGTCGGCCCGCATCCGGCCGATGGCCGAGTCGACGCTGACGACAAGGGTGTTGTCGTTCTTGGCGACGAGCGGCTGCACGGTGGCGGCGGCCTCGGTGATCATCTCGGCGACGCCGAAGGCCTCGACGTAGAGCGTCATCTTGCCGGCCTCGATCTTCGAGAGGTCGAGGACGTCGTTGATCAGCCCGAGCAGGTGTTTGCCGGCGCCGTGGATCTTGCGGAGGTCGGGCAGGAAGGCCTCCTGACCCGTGTCCTCGGCCTCCTCCATCAGCATCTCGCTGTAGCCGATGATGGCGTTCATCGGCGTGCGCAGCTCGTGGCTCATGTTGGCGAGGAACGCGCTCTTGGTGCGGTTCGCCTGTTCCGCCGCCTCCTGCGCCGCGCGGAGCTCGGCCTCCGCCTGCTTGCGGTGGGTGATGTCGGTCTGGACCACGAGGTAGTTGCGGACCTCCCCCTGCTCGTCGAGGACCGGCTGGCCGTCGGCGAGGATCCAGACGGGGCGGCCGGTCTTGTGGTAATTGAGGATCTCGAGCTGGAATCCGCGCCGCTCCTGTCGGGCGCGCTTCTTCTCGGCGAGGGTGGCCGGCGAGGTGTCCGGCCCCATCAGGAACTCGTCGGGGTGCCGGCCCAGCGCCTCGGCCGCGGGGTAGCCGGTGAGCCGGGTGAAGGCGTCGTTGATCCACTCGATGCGGCCGTTCGGGCCGGTGATGAGCACGCCGTTGTGGGTCCGGCTCGCGACGAGCGCCAGCTTGCGCGCCTCCTCCCGGAGGCGTTCCGCCGTGCTCAGGGCCTGCGAGAGCCGGCGCGCGAAGAAGAGCCCGAGCCCGAGCGCGGCGAGGATCATGGGGCTCATGAAGCCGAACACGGGCAGGACCTGCTCCCACGAGGCGCGGTCGATCTGCGCGAGGTCGACCCCCACCAGCAGGGTGAAGCCCCACTCGGGGAACAGCTCCTTGCGCCAGGACCAATCGCCGTCGACCCAGGTGGCCCCGGCGCCCGCCGCGCCGGCGCGCGCCGACTCGACCAGCCGCACCTTCGTCGTGGGTACGGGAAAGAGGGGCTCGCCCCGTCGGTCCAGCAGCGCGATCACGCCCTGGCCGAGCAGCTGGGCCTCCTCCAGCAGGCGGCCGACCTGCGAGATGGCCTCGATCGGGTAGCCCACGTAGAGGACGCCCACCACCGCGCCGGCCGCATCGCGCACGGGCTCGTAACCGGTCAGGTAGGCCCGGCCGAGGATGTCCGCCACGCCGTAGTACGCATCCCCCCGGCGCAGCGCCGCCATCGCCGGGCCCGCGGGATCAAGCACGGTCCCGATCGCGCGGTTGCCGTCGGCGCGGCGCACGTTGGTGGAGATCCGCACGAAGTCGTCGCCGTCGCGGGTGAAGAGCGTCGCCGTCCCGCCGACGAGGTCCACGGTGCGGTCGACCAGGGTGTTGCCCGCCGCGCCCCGGAGGTTGCCGAACCGGAGGTCGCGCACCGTCCGCCCCTCGACCACGACGGGATCGCCCGCGGCGGCGGGACCCTCGGCGGCGGCGAGCTGCCGCAGGACGCGCATCGCGGACTGCACGCGCTCAAGGTACAGGCTCCGCATCGTCCACAGGGTGCGGCCGACCTCCGCGACCTGCTGGTCCACCTCCGCGTGGAGGTTCTGGCGGATCTCCTGGCGGAGGAGGCGGAAGCCGCCGGCCAGCCCGACGCCGACCAGGGCGGAGAGGAGGAGGAAGCCGCCGAGGAAGCGGAGGTTGAAGGCGGTTTTCGGGGCCATCGGGAAAGGCGGCGCCGGCGGCGCTCAGAGATCCAGGCGCATGATCGAGAAATCGTCGTCGAGCATCGCGGAGCCCCGCAGCGCGCGGGCCCGGGCGAGCAGTCCGGCGAGGTCCTCGGCGGCGGTCCCCGCGGGCGGCGCCGCGAAGTGCCGCTCGAAGTCCGCCACGGCCCACATTTCGCCCGAGGGCAGGGTGATCTCGAAGGTGCCGTCGCTCACCACGTACAGCTGCGCCCCCGCGGGCAGGGTGCGTTCGATCGTCCGGTACACGGTGCCGCTCATCCCGCCCAGGATCATCCCCGGACCGCGCAGGCGCTCGACCTTCCGCTCCGCCCCCGCCGGGGTGGTGAGCAGCGCCGCCGGATGCCCGGCGCTCGCCAGGCGCAGGCGCCGGCACGACGGCGACCAGACCCCGTACCAGAGCGTGAAGTACATCCCGTTCTGGTTCTCCATCAGGAAGACCTCGTTGAGGGCCGTGAGCACGGCCCCCGGATCGCGGAAGTCCACCCCGGGGAGCGAGGCGTGGCGGAGCACATTGCCGGCCGTGACCGAGAGCAGGGCCGCGCCGACGCCGTGCCCGCAGACGTCGAGCAGGTAGATCGCGAGGTGGTCCGGGTCGATCCAGTGGTGGCCGAAGGCGTCGCCCCCGAGTTCCGTCGAGGGCACGAGGAGCCATTCCGAGCGCACCGGACCGGAGATGAGCGGGGGCGGAATGATTGAGCGGACGTAGTTCTCGGCCTCCTGCAGCTCCGCCTTCAGGCGTTGCTGCGTCTCCTCGATGGTGCGGACGTAGGCGCGCTCCTGGTCGCGGAAACGCTTCTTCTCGAGCCCGGCGCCGATACGGGCCCGCAGCAGGGTCGGGTTGAAGGGCTTCGGCAGGTAGTCCTCGGCCCCGCGCTCGATGCAGCGCACGACGCTCCCCAGCTCGTCGAGCGCGGAGATCATGATGACCGGGAGGTGGCTGAGCGCCGGGTCGGCCTTGATTTCGACCAGAGTGCCGTGGCCGTCGAGCACCGGCATCATCACGTCGAGGAGGACCAGGTCGTGCGGCGCGGCGCGCAGGCGCTCCAGGGCCTCGCGGCCGTCCCCGGCGACGGCGGTGGTGTGGCCCTGGCGCTCGAGCTGGCGGGCGAGCATGTCCCGGTTTCCGGGCTGGTCATCCACGACCAAAATCCGGCCGGTGATCGGGGCGCGCGCGGGTTCGGCGGCGGCGAGGGGTGGGGTGGAACCGTTGGCCGAGGGGGCGACCGCGGCGGGGGCGGCGGCGGGCGTGGCCGCCACGATCTCGCCGGCGAGCGTCACGCGCTCGTCGGTGAGGTTGCGGTTGATCAGGTCCAGCAGCTGCCGGGCGGCGCCGCGGATGCGCTCGAGGTCGGGCCCGTAGGCGGCGTGGCCGGCGTCGCCGGCCTCCTCGGCCAGCAGTTCGCTGTAGCCGATGATCTGGTTGAGGGGGGTCCGCAGGTCGTGCCGCAGGTGCGAGAGCGACGAGCGGTCGTTCGGGGCGGACATCGGGCGGCGGCGCTTCAGGCCGTGGGCGTGCCCGGTCCGGCGTACTTCTCGATCTTGGGCAGGAGCCGGGTGAGATCGATCGGCTTGGTGTCGTAGTCGTCGCACCCGGCGGCGAGCGCCTGCTCGCGGTCGCCCGCCATCGCGTGCGCGGTCAGGGCGATCACCGGGATGGCCTTGGTTGCGGGGTCCGCCTTGATCCGGCGGGTCGCCTCCCACCCGTCGATCACGGGCAGGCTCATATCCATCAGGATCACCTGCGGCTGGGTCGAGCCGGCCAGGTCGACGCCCTGCTGGCCGTCGACGGCGATGACGACCTCGTAGCCCCGGCGGAGCAGGCGCCGCGACAGCATGTCGCGGTTCATCTCGTTGTCCTCGACCAACAGGATCTTGGGCATCGGGAAAGTCGCGTCAGAGCCGCAGGGGCGAGGCACCGAGCAGGGCCTTGCCCAGGGCGTCGATGGCGCGGGAGACCTCGCGGCCGACCAGGTCCATCTTCGCGAGGGCGGTGAGGCGATCGGCGCGGGCGTTGTACTCGGGACCGCGGAAAATCACTGCGGCGAGCTGGCAGGCGCAGAGCAGGCTGAGCAGGGTCGCGTCGCGGGGGTCGGGGAGGTCGTCCCCAAGGATGAGCGCCCGGAGGCGGGTGCGGACCTCGATCCGCTCGTGGTTGTCCACCGTCGGGTAGCGCCGCACGCCGAAGACCCACAGCACCTTGTTCTCCTGGCGCCGGAGGATCGCGCGCTCCACCAGCCGGTCATCCGCGGCGGCCTCGAGCCACGCGGAACGCTGGGCGAGCACGCCGAGCCAGGAGCCGACCGGTTCCGGGGCGGGTGCCGCGGCGAGGACCTTCAGCACCTCGTCGAGGATCGGGTCCCCCGTGGGCGCCGTGCTGAGCACGGTCAGCGCGGCCGGGTCCGTGTCGATGCGGCCCAGATGGAACAGGTCGCAGAGCGCGGCGCCGGCGAGGGCGTAGCTGAAGCCGAGGGTCGGCATCGGCAGGCGCTTGCCGCTGGCGTCGTCCAAGGCGAGCAGCGCGATCTCCTCCACGAAGGTGAGCTGGTGGGAAGGGATCATCTTCAGGTGAGGCTGGCGGTGGCGGCGGTGGCCGTGGGATGCACGGCGAGGACCTCCAGGAAACCCGACAGCTCGAAGACCTCGTGCACCGCCGGCGTCAGGGCGGCAAACGCGGCCCGGCCGCCCGCGGACTTGAGTTTCTTCGCGCCTCCGAGGAACACCCGCAGGCCGGCGCTGCTCACGTAGGTGAGCGCGGCGCAGTCGAGCACCACCTTCCGCGCCCCGCCCGCCAGGAGGGCGTCGAGTCGCTGTTCCAGCTGGGGACTGGCGAGGCCGTCGAGGCGGCCCTGCAGGGCCAGCACCGTGACGTCATTCTGGTTGGAGACGGTGATTTCCATAAAGCTCAGGGGGCGGGAGGGGCGAAGGCGCGCGAGAGGGTGAGCACGTTGCGGCCATCCCGACGCTCGTAGGCCGCGGAGTCCATCAGCTTTTTCACGAGGTGCACCCCGAGGCCGCCGACGCCGCGCTCGGCGAGGGGGGCGTGGATGTCCACCTCCGCCCGGGCGAGCGGATCGTAGGCGGGGGCGTCGTCCGTGAGCACGGCGGTCACCCGCCGGTCCTCCCGCCGGAGTTCCAGGGCGAAGGCGTGCCCCGGCTGGTCGCCGTAGCCGTGGGTGATGATGTTGGTGACGGCCTCCTCGAGGGCCAACTGGAGGGCCAGGAGGTCGCGCGGCCCGGGTTCGAGGGGGGCGCAGAAGGCCTCCACCGCGTCCGCCACGCGCGGGATTTCCGCGAGCGAGCTCGTGAGGGAGAGCAACTGGACCGCGGGGGGCATCGTTCAGACGTAGAGCTCGCGCAGCATCGCGGCCGCGCCTTCGTCGAGCTGTTCGCGGCGGCGAATCTCGTCGAAGCGGTCGATCAGGTCCTCCGACCGCAGCCGGCGCTTCTCGGCGCCGCGGAAATCGTGCACGACCTGGCCCCGGTGCATCATGATGATGCGGTCGCCGTAGGCCACGGCCTGCGCCATCGAGTGCGTCACCATCAGCGTGGTCAGCCCGTCGCGCCGGATCACCTCGTCGGAGAGGGCGATGACCTGGTCGGCGCTCTTGGGATCGAGCGCGGCGGTGTGCTCGTCGAGGAGCAGCAGGCGGGGGCGAAGCCAGGTGGCCATCAACAGGGTGAGGGCCTGGCGCTGGCCGCCCGAGAGGGAGCCGATGGCGTTGTCGAGCCGGTTCTCGAGCCCCATCCGCAGGCCGGCCACGCGGTCCCGCAGCGCTCCCATCAGGTCCGGGGCCAGGGCCCAGCCGAACCCGCGGGGCCGGCCGCGGCGGGCGGCGAGGGCGAAGTTCTCCGCGATGGACATCCCGGGCGCGGTGCCGCTGAAGGGATTTTGAAACACGCGGCCGATGAGGCGCGCCCGCCGGTGCTCGGGCCAGCGGGTGACGTCGTGGCCGTCCAGCCGGATGCGGCCTTCGTCGAGGAAGAAGGAGCCCGCGACCGCGTTGAGCAGGGTGGACTTGCCGGAGCCGTTCGTGCCGAGCACGACGACGAAGGAGCCCTCGTCCAGGGTGAGGTCGACGCCCTGGAGGGCGCGCACCTCGTTGACGGTGGCGGGATTGAACGTCTGGCGGAGGCCTTGGAGCTCGAGCATGGGATCAGGCGGCCGGGGCGCCGCCCCGCCGGCGGGCGAGGAAGCGCGGGAGGACCAGGGCGGAGAAGACGAACAGGGCGGTGATGAGCTTGAGGTCGTTGGGGTTGAGGCCCCAGCGCAGGGCCACGGCCACCAAGAGGCGGAAGAGCACCGAGCCGAGCACCGCGCCGGCGAGGGCGAGGCCGAGGCTGCGCGAGCCGGTCAACGCCTCGCCGATGATCACGCTGGCGAGGCCCCACACGATCATCCCGATGCCCATCTGCGCGTCGGCGAAGCCCTGGTACTGCGCGAGCAAGGCGCCGGACAGCGCGACCAGGCCGTTGGAGAGGGCGAGGCCGAGGATCGTGTAGCGATCCACGTCGGCGCCGAGCGCGCGGACCATCTGCGGGTTGTCGCCGGTCGCCCGCATCGCCGTCCCGACGTCGGTGCGAAAGAAGAGATAGAGGGTCACGCCGGCGCCGACCGCCGCGAGGAACGCGAGCGCGAGGACGGCGAGGTCGCCGGGGGTCACCGGCCAGCCCAGCACGTGCAGCGGCCCGGTGCCAAACAGGCTTTGCCCGAGGCGCTCGCCCTGCGTGGCGAAGGTGTTCGCCTGCAGCAACGGCACGTTGCTGCGGCCCATCACGTGGAGGTTCACCGAGTACAGCGCCGTCATCACCAGGATGCCGGCCAGCAGGGAATTGATCTTGAAGCGCGTGTGGATCACGCCCGCCAGCGCGCCCGCCAAGGCCCCTGCCAGGGCGCCGGCCGCCGTCGCGAGGATCGGGGACGTGCCCCCGACGAGAAGCACCGCCGCCAGGGCGGCGCCGAGGGTGATCGAGCCGTCCGTGGTGATGTCCGGGATCGAGAAGATGCGGAACGAGACGTACACGCCCATCGCGAGGAGCGAGAGGATGAGGCCGAGGGTCAGCGCGCCGATTAGGAGAGTCATCGCGGGTCGGTCGAGGTCAGGCGGGATGGGCCGGGGCGCACCAGAGCGCGCCGCGGAGGAATTCGCTGTCGCCCGCGCCGCCCGGTCCCCGGGGATCGGCGAGCAGGTGGAGGATCGCCTGCAGGCCCTGGCCGTCGAACAACTCCCGCACGGTCGCCGCCAGTTCGACGGCGCCTTGCCGCACGGGGCGGTAGGGAAACACGGCCGCATGGACGTGCGCCCGGAGGTCGTTGCCGCCGAGCGGCCGCAGGAGCGGGTCGAAAGCGGTGCCCGGGCGGGCCACGACCCCCGCGAGCAGGGCGGTCGAATCGCGGAAGGCGCGTTCCGGGGTGAACGAGAGCCAGTCCCGCACGCCGGGGAAGGCGAAGCGCTCGTCCCCACCGGCCTCCGCGGCCGGGGAACGGCGCAGGGTGGCGCCGACGAGGCCCGCGGTCTCGACGGCCGCGACGAAGGCCACGGCGGGCGCCGCGCCCAACTCGAGGGCCTCGGCGGCGAGCGCGGTGAGCGGCACGGTCCGACGATCGCCCCGCGGGGTGAAACGCGAGAGCAGGGAGAAGTCACCTTCCCCCGCCAAGCCGAGCAGCAGGTGGCCGGATGGTTCCAGTCCGCCCTCGGTCACCACGAAATCCGGCCGCCCGGGGCCGTCCGTGGGCTGGTAGGCGGCCGCGCCCCCGGCCGCCAGCAGTTCGCCGAGCCGCCCGCAGCTGTCCGCCGCGTCGGTCCCCAGCGCCCCCACGCCCAACGCAAAGGTTCCCGGGCCGAAGCGCGCGGGGGAGAGGGCCTCCGGCGCGGTCCCGTGGCGGAGCCGGCCCACCTCGCCCGTGATCCGCACCCGCAGGCCGCCCGGCCTGGCCCCGGCCACCGGGTGCAGCTCGTGCCGCGCCACCGCACCCTCGTGCACGCGCAGCGGAACCGGCGCCAGGGGAGTGGCCGCCGGCGCCGCGGCGGCGGCTTCCGCGGTCGCGATCAATTGCTCAAGGCCGGCCAACCCCAGCACATCGCGCACGGCCGGCGAGGGCGCGAGCACCCCGAAGCTGCCGCCGATGGCCTTCGCCTGCCGGTGGGCGGTGAGCAGCGTGCGCAGCCCCGCCGAACTCACGTAGCCCACGGCCGACATCTCGACCCGCAGGTGGTGCTCGCCGTCCCGCACCGCCGCCGCCAGGGCGGCCGCCACGTGGCCGGCCCAGCTCGCATCGAGCCGACCCCGCAGGATCAGGATGAGTTCGGCGCCGCGCTTGTCGCGTTGGATGTCCATCGGTTCAGCGTTTCCCCTCGAGTTCCGCGATCAGCGCGGGGTCGATGCGGAGCCCGAGCCGCGTGATCGCCTCGCGGCCGATCCGGATCTCGTTCACCGCCACGTTCGCCATCGGGATGCCGGCCGGGCTCTCGCCGCCGAGCACGCGGGCCAGCAGGGGCGCGGCCGCCTTGCCGCTGTGGTAGAAACCGGGTCCGGCGCCCATCAGCGCGCCGCGGGCGGCCGTGGCCGGGTCCTCCGCCACGAGGGGCAGCCGCGCGTCCTGGCAGACCTTGCGGATGCCGTCGTAGGCGAGGAACGCGGTGTTGTCGCTGGTCAGGTAGAACACATCCACCTGCCGGGACACGATCCCCTGCGCGGCCTGGAGCACCTCGTTGGTGTTCCCGGCGGTGAGTTCGACCAGCTCGATCCCGCGGCGGCGGGTCGACTCGCGGAGCAGGCCGATGATCTTCACCGAGTTCGCCTCGCCGCTGTTGTAGACGGTGCCGATCCGGCGGGTGGACGGCAGCAGGCGCAGCAGCGCGGCCACGATGTCCTCCACCGGCGTGAGCGAGCCGACTCCGGTCACGTGCGGCAGGTGGTCGGTGAACGAGCGGCCGGCGCCGGCCGCGATGGGATCCGTCACGTAGGTGAAGACGACGGGCTTGGCGCGGACCTGAAAGGAGCCCTGCAGCACCGGCGTCGAGAAGGGCACGATCACGTCGACCTCGGAGGAGTCGAAGTTGCGGATCATCGGCAGGATGTTGACCACCTCGCCCTGCGCGTGCTGGCGCTCCACGCGGAGGTTTTTGCCTTCCGCGAAACCCAGGTCGCGGAGGCCGTCGAGCAGCCCCTGCTGGCAGAGGTCGAGCTGGGGGTCGGGGGCGAAGGCGGCGAAGCCGAGCTTGTAGGTCCGCCCGGGGCTGGGCGGCGGTGGCGGGCCCTGCGATGGCTGCGCCGCGCGGGCGGACTCGCGGCCCTGTTCGTCGAGGACGAGCTGGGCGCGGGCGACGAGGGCCGGCGGGAAGGACCAACCCTCGCGGAGGCCGGCGAGCGCCTGCCGGTTGAGGCAGAGGTTCTCCGCCATCAGGGGGCCCACCGGGATGGTGGCGGGACTGCGGCCGTTGAGGACCTCACCGGCGAGGCGGCCCGTCTGGCGCCCGATCTCGAAGTAATCCGCCCCGAGGTCGAACAGCGTCCCCTTGCGCACGCTGGGCGGGTTGACCGTGAAGACGGGGATGCGCGCCTTGCGCGCGGCGGCCACGATGCCGTCGAGCGCCACGAACACCACGACGTCACCCGGCAGCCAGAGGGCGTCGACCCCGCGGGCGATGACCGCGGCGGCGGCCTCGGGGGCGGAGCTGGCGTTCTCGGCATTGCCCTCCTCCAAGGTGATCCCGAGGGCGGCGCAGGTCGCGCGGGCCACCTTCATCTGGGCGAGCGAGTTCGGCTCCGCCGGATTGAAGATGGCGCCCAGGCGGCGCAGGCCTGGGTTCAGCTCCCGGGCGGTCCGGATGGAGGCGTCCACCGGCTGCATCGTGGCGAAGCCGGTGAGGTGGGGCGGGTGGTCGAGGTGATTTTCGCGGCTGATCCCGACGCCGGCCGCGTACGGATCGGACACGAGGCCGAACACGTGGGGCGTCTTGCCGGCGCGGTTGGCGTTGGCGACGGCCTGGAGGGAGACGGTGGTGATGGTCAGCAGCAGGTCGTGGCCGCCCGCAGCCATCTGGCGCGCGATGGACTGCGACACGTTGGCGTCGCCCTCGGCGTTGAAGAACCGGATCCGCGCGTTGCGCCCCTGCTCCCAGCCCAGCTCGGCCAGGCCCTTCACCATCCCCTCGCGGCCGTCGTCGAGGATGCTCTGCGACGCATGCTGCAGCAGCGCGATGCTGACCTGCCGGCCGGCTTCCGCGCGCGTCCGGGCGGCGGCCTCGCGCCGCGAACCGAGGTCCGACAGCAGGAGCACCGCCGAGGTGGCGGCGATCAGGAGCAGGCCGAGGCTCAGGCGGCGGAGGAAGACGGGCATCGGGGCGGTAATCAGGTCAGGTCAAAGCATTTGCCTTGAGGAGCGCAAGGCTGGGGGAGTACGGCGGGGGATGAATTATCGCTTCCTCGCCGTCTGCCAAGCCCTGCTCCTTGCCGCCGGAGCGACGCTGCACGCCGCCGCTCCCGCCTCCGCCGACCCCTTCGCCGGTGGTCGCTGGGTCGATCTTTCGCACGATTACGCGGCGGATACCCTGTACTGGCCCACCGCGGACGGCTTCGCCCTCGAGGTCGAGTTCAAGGGCGTGACGCCGCAGGGCTATTTCTACGCGGCGAACCGCTTCCGCACCTCCGAGCACGGCGGCACGCATCTGGACGCGCCCATCCATTTCGCCCGCGATCGCCGGACGGTCGACCGCATCCCCGTGGACCAGCTGATCGGCCCGGCCGTCGTGGTGGACGTGCGCGCCGCCTGCGCGGCCGATCCGGACTATGAGGTGGGGGTGGGGGAACTGCAGGCCTGGGAGCAGCGCCACGGGCGGATCCCCGTCGGGGCGATCGTGCTGTTGAACACGGGCTTTGCCGCCCGCTGGCCCGACGCGGTGCGCTATCTGGGGACGGCGGAGAAGGGCCCGGCCGCGGTCGCCAAACTGCGTTTCCCGGGGCTCGCGCCGGCGGCGGCGCGCTGGCTCGCGGCGGAACGCAGCCCGAAGGCGGTGGGCATCGACACGGCGAGCATCGACCGCGGGCAGTCGAAGCTCTTCGAGTCCCACCGCATTTTGTTCGAGCGTGAGATCCCGGCGTTCGAGAACGTGGCCTCCTTGGCCGCCCTGCCCGCCGTCGGAGCCCGCGTCGTGGCCCTGCCGATGAAGATCCGCGGGGGCAGCGGCGCTCCCCTGCGGATCGTCGCCTGGGTGCCCGCGCCCTGATCCGGGCGCGTTCCCCTTTTTGCTTACTGCCCCGGCCGGGGCGCCACCTCGACCGGCGTGCCGACCTTCACGCGGCCCTCGGGCACGTTCATGTTGCGGGCGAGGAACCCCTCCACCTTGGCGTAAAACTCGAGCTTGTTCTCCAGTTTCCGGAACCCGTGGCCCTCGTTTTCCTCGATTATGGCCTCGTACTCCTTGCCGTGCTGGCGCAGCCGCGACTCAAGCTTCTGCCACTGGTCGAAACGCACGCGCGGGTCGTTCTTGCCGTAGGCGGCCATCAACGGCGCGCGGATGGCGGCGATGTGGTTGATCGGGTTCACCGCGTTCAGACGGTCGGCGTCCTTCACCGGGTCAAGGTTGGTGAACGAACGCGTCTCGGCGAAGATGCGCGGCAGGGCGAAACTCCGGCCGCCCCCCCGCAGTTCCAAATCCGCGACGCCCACGTAATTGATGCCCAGGCAATACAACTCCGGGGTGAAGGTGAGGCCCGCCATCGTGGCGTAGCCGCCGTAGCTGGCGCCGAAGATGCCCACCCGGGCCGGGTCGGCGTAGCCTTGCGCCACGCACCAGCGCACGGCGTCGCTCAGGTCGTCCTGCATCTTCCCACCCCACTCCCGGTAACCGCCCCGCTGGAAGGCGAGGCCGTAGCCGCCGCTCCCGCGGTAATTGACCTGCAGCACGGCGTAACCGCGGCTCGCAAGAAATTGCACCTGCTCGCTCCAGCCCCACTGGTCGCGCGGGCCGTAGGGCCCGCCGTGCGGCACCAAGATCATCGGCAGCTTCCGCAGTTCCCGGCCCGCCGGCACGCTAATGTAACCCGGGATCTCGAGGCCGTCCCGCGCCGGGAACCGGATCGGACGCATCTCCGCCATCTGCGCTGGATTTACCTTCGGGCGTACCTTGCCGATGACGGACATCTCCTGTTTGCCGGCGTCGTACAGGTAGTAGGTCCCGGGATCGCGGTCGCTGGCGGCAAGGATCACCATCACCTGAGCGTCCCGGGTGGCGCTGGCGATGAAGTTGCGGGTGCCGGTGAGCGCGGCGTCCAGGTCCCGCTGCAGCTTGGCCATCGCCGGGTCGATCCAGCGAACCTCCGGGTAGTCATCGTGAAAGGCGACGCCGGCCAGGTCGCCCGCGGGATTGAACAGCAACCCGTCCACCGCCGCCCGGGAGGAGAGGCCCCCGCGCCGGTAGTTGGCGAGCCGGTCGCCCGGTTCCACCCGCGGATGCTCGAACACGATCGGCCCCCACGCCCCCGTCTCCGGGTCGAGCGTGCGGATCACCGCCTTGTCGTGCTCCATGAAGCTTTTCACGTACAGCGTGCGGTCGTCCTTCGCGAAGACGCTGGGGCGCCAGTGCGGGTCGATCGGGGACGCCTCCTCAAAGAGCAGGGAGACTTCGCGGCTGAACTCCCCGATGGGGCGCCAATCCGCCTTATCCGACGCGCGGTACATGACCTGCACCGGCTTCTCGAAGTCCGTGCAGATCGCGAGGCGGATGACGCCCTTCGAGTCCGCCAGCCAGACCCGCGCGTTGATGTGGTTCTGCTCGTGGATCGTCTCCCGGCCGGTGCGCAGGTTGACCTTGATGACGTCCCCCAGGCCCGAATTGCCGCGGAGCCGGTTCATCAGGATGTGCTCCGGATCCTTGGGCAGCAGCGAGATCAGGGTCTTGGGCAGGTCCCGTTCCGAGGAGGGGGCATCGCCCTCCCCCAGACCGTCCGCGGTGGCCTCGACGCCCTCCAGTTTGTTGATGGTCACCAGGTTGGTGCCATCCGGGGAGCAGGCAAACATCCCGTACTGCTCGCGGCCGCCATACTGCTGGGCGAACAGGATCCGATCGGGCTTGGCCCACACGTAGGCCACGACGCTCTCGATCTTCATATCCGTGAGCCAGCGCACCTTGCGCGTCTCCCGATCGAGGATCGCCAGATTCATCCGCTGATTCTTCGGCGCCAGCCAGGTGAGGTAGCGCCCGGTGGGGGAGATCTGGACCGCCTG
>JAIXQE010000049.1 GCA_027485815.1 Opitutaceae bacterium | reverse complement strand
GACCGCAACGCCGCCGGCCCGAACGCCACGTTCACCCGCCAGCTCCAGTCGCAGAACACGTTCGACGCCAACGCCGCCATCCGCCCGCAGTCCGAGGCCGAGCGCCGCGGCCTCGTCGCCTCGCTGCGCCACGCCTTCTCTTCCCAGGTGACTGCGTTCGCCGAACTCGGCTGGCAACGCAACGAGAACATCGAGGGCCTCTCCCCCGCCCCGATCTCCACCCTCAACACGATCACGCTCCCGGCGAACAACCCGTTCAACCCGTTCGGCGTGGCCCTCGTCTCCAACGCCACGCAGACGATGTTCTTCCGTTTCCTCGAGCTGGGTGACCGCCTCACCACGACCACCAGCGAGATGACCCGCCTCGTGGCCGGCCTCGACGGCCGCTTGGGCGCCGGCTGGACCTGGGACGCCGCCGTCACCTGGAACCGCCAGACCTCGCACCTCGACCTGCAGAACTTCCCCGGCCAGGACAAGGTCAACGCCGCTCTCGCGGACACCAACCGCGCCACCGCGCTCAATCTCTTCGCCAACGGCACCACGATCCGCAACAACCCGGCCACCCTCGCCGGGCTGGAGGGCGGCGTGACCCGCGACGCCAAGACGGAGCTCGCCGCCGTCGACGCCCGCACGACGGGATCCCTGTTCTCGCTGCCCGCCGGCGCGGTCGCCGTCGCCTTCGGCGCCCAGTGGCGCGAGGAGCGCTTCCGCGACCAGCGCACCCAGGTCCAGCTGCTCAATCAGGGCGCGCCCGTGCCGATGGCCCGCGGCGCCCGCCGCGTGAGCGCCGCGTACGTCGAGGCCTCCCTGCCGCTCGTGTCCGCCGCGCAGAAGGTGACCGGGATCCACGCGCTGGAGCTGAACGCCGCCGGCCGCGTGGAGCGCTTCTCGGATGACGGCGTCGGCAACACCACCGTTCCGCGCCTCGGCCTGCGCTGGCAGCCGGTGGCCGAGCAGGTGACGTTCCGCGCCTCCTGGGGCAAGGGCTTCCGCGCCCCCGCCCTCGCCGAGCTGCACCTGCCGCAGACGTCCGCGATCAGCTTCAACATTCCCGACCCGCTCCGCTTCGGCCGCCCGGGCGCCGTGGCGAGCGACAGCGGCACCGGCCAGCGCGTGATCCGCTCCGGCGGCAACCCGCTGCTCGCCCCGGAGAAGTCGGAGTCCACCAACGTCGGGCTCCAGCTCACCCCGCGCTTCCTCAAGGGCCTTTCCCTCAGCGTCGACCTCTACACCGTCGAGGTGACGAACCGCATCGGTCAGCCGGCGTCCCCGGCGATCATCCTCGCCAATCCGAACCTCTTCCCCGGAGCGGTGATCCGCGGCACTCCGACCGCCAGCGACACCGCGAACAACCTCCCCGGCGAGCTGCGCGAGATCCGCACGGTGCTCGGCAACTACGGCAACACCAAGGCCAAGGGCGTGGATTTCGCGGCCGAATACCGCTTCGCCCCGAACCGCCTCGGCCGCTTCACCGCCCGGAGCGTCGCCACGCTGATCAACTCGCAGACCCTCCGCACCCGCCCCGACCTGCCGCAGGTCGAGACGGTCGGCCTCTATGAGATCCCGCGCTGGCGCGGCGACGCCTCGCTGCTCTGGACCGGCCGGCACGCCTCGGCCGCCGTGAACGTGAACTACATCGGCGGGTTCCAGGATACGTCCCCCAGCCCGCTCTTCGTGAAGCAGCAGGTGACGACCGACATCCAGTTCAGCCACGAACTGCCCTGGGGCCTCCGCGGCACGATCGGCGTGAACAACGTCTTCGACCGCCTGCCCCCGGCGACGTCGTTCTCCACCGGCTACGCCGAGCGCGCCAGCAACTTCCTGCCGCGCTGGAGCTACGTCCAGCTGACGAAGGCCTTCTAAGGAGAGATGTGGCCGCGGCAATTGCCGCGGATAACGTTGGGCACGAAGGCCGGGCGTGAGCCCGGCCTTTCTCTTTTACGCTTCGCGCGATCCGCGCTTCCGTCCCGATCCGCGGCTGCAGCCGCGGCCACATCGCACCGCGGCCAAGTCCCCGGTCCCACGAACCCCCGCTCCGGCTCAGACCAGCGTCTCCGCCGGGATCGCCGCGAGGTCGGGCTCGCCCGGGATGCCGAACGGCGCCGCATTGAGCGAACCCACCCGGAGCTCGCCGCCCCGCAGGTCAAGCCGCGGCACCCCGTCCGCCATCGGCACATACAGGTCCGGATGATGCCGCCGCGCGTGTTCCTGCAGCGCCGCCGGGAATTGCCGCAGACCCGTAAAATAGTGGTGCCCGTTGCGCTCGACGCTGGTCACGCCCAACGCCGCCTGCGCCGCGAGGTCCTGGAGCGGGGAAATCGGCCCGACGCTCCCGAGATCCTCGCCGCTCTGCACGGCCGGCAGCCCCGTCGCCCGTCGCCGCGCCAGCCGGCCCGCATGGACCACGCTCTTGAGGACGCCCTTGCAGTTCTTGTGGCTGGTGCCCGCGTAACCCAGCCGCAACGCCACGCGGAGGTCATCCAGGTCCGCATCGCTTTCGTCGATGATGATCGGCGGCCGCTCGGGCCATTCCCGGGCCAACGCCCCCAGCGCCGGGCTCAGGGCCACGTCGCGGTGCCACGGCTGCTCCACGTAGAGGAGGGTCGGCCAGAGCGCGGCGAGCGTGGGATCCGCCCGCAGTTCCGCGAAGTAATCCCGGAACGCGGCCACCTCGCGGAAACTCTCGTTGCCATCGAGGGAGCACGCCGCGCCGCCGGGCACCGCCGCCAGTATGCGCGCCATCCGCGCGAGGCGGTCGCGATCGCGGGCCGCGTCGCCGTTCACCTTCAGCTTGAAATGACGCTGGCCGTAAAACGCCACGACCTCCTCCAGGGTCTGGGGCAACCCATCCGCCAACCGCTCGCCGACCGGCACGTCCGCCGCGGTGATCGGATCCGCCAGACCCACGGTATGGCGCGAATGAATCCGTTCCGGCGGGCGCGCCGGCAAAAAGTCCGCCGGCCGGAGCCCCGCCAGCTCCGGGTCCAACGCCGCCAAATCGAGGCCGAACAGATCCCCCCGCAGCGCCGCCGAGAGCGTCGCCCCGTGTGCGCGGCAGACGGCGTGCAGCAGCGCCCGCTCGACGAAGGACGTCCCGAAATGCGCCAGCAAAGGCGGCACTCCGGCCCCGGCCGCCCACGCCGCCTGCGCCGCATGCACCTCCCGCCAGAAGGCGAACGGCGTCGCCGCCCGCACCTCCGCGGCCCGCGCCACCGCCCCGCGGATCACGCCCAGCATCGCCGTGATTTCCTCGTCCAACGGCTGGCGCGGATCCTTGGTGAACCACTTCGGCGGCAGCAGGTCCGCCGCCAAGCCCCACTCCCGCCCGCCGGGCAGTTCAAAGGTCAGCCGCAGGATGACCTGCGGGACGTCGGTCATCGTCGCGATGCCGTAGCGGAACGGCATCCGGGCGCGAAGCTCCAGCCGGTGCAGGACGGCGGCGACGAGGCGGATCATCGCGTGGCGCGGCTCAGGCGGGCGGAAACAGCCCCGCGTGGTGGGCGTCGGGTGCGAAGACCCCGCCGCTCGCGGCGTAATAGTCCTCGTCCAATTCAAAGACCCCCGCGCGGGTCCGGGCCCACGCCGCGTCGGGCGACGGATGATGCGCGCGCATCGCCTCCCAGTTCCGGTAATTCTGGTGGCCGTTGGTCTCGAGCAGGCCGAGCCCGCCGAGGCCCGGGAACGGCGCGAGGCGCGCGGCCACGTTCTTGTTCCACTCGACGAGGCGTGGACTCACGGTGAGATCCGCGCAGAAGCAGGGCACGCCCCGCTCGTGGGCCAGTTGCGCGATGCGCAGGGACATCGAGAGGGTCTTGGCGATCGGCTTCAGCGCGATGGCCCGGTAACCCATCTGGATGCGCCGCAACGCGTCCGCGTCGGTGTGCGCGCTCTCGTCGGCCGCCAGCCGCACCGGCACGTCGGCCACGTCCACCTCGAGCTCCTCGGGGAACGGCTCCTCGACCAACGCGATCTGGTCGAAGGCGCCGATCTTCCGCGCGTGGTCCAGCAGGCGCAGCAGCGTCTCCTTGCTCTCGTAGCGCCCGTTGGCGTCGAAGTAGTACGGCAGGCGCCCGTCGGCCGTGTGCGGGGTCCGCGCCCCGCCGATCGCGGCGTGGATCGCCGAGATCCGCGCCATGTCCTTCGCCAGCATCTCCTCCTGCGTGCCCGGCTGGCCCAGCTTCACCTTGAGGAAGAAGTAGCCCTGCTCCACCGCGCCGCGGATCTCTTCGATCGGCACCGCGTAGGCCATCAGCGGGATGCTCGCGACGCGGCGATGCCGCGCCGCCAAGGCCGGGCGGTACGCCGCCGGGACGAGCTCGTCGAACGAGGTGATGCCCCGCTCCGCCGCATACAGGAGCCACACCGCGAGATCGACGCCCACGAGGGCGTTCAGGGTGAAGGTCTCCCGCAGGTCGCGCTGGCCGGTGAGCACCCGCGCGTGCGCGTGGACCTCGTGCCGCAACTCCTCCAGCAGCGCCATCGGATCCGTGAAGCGGACGCCCTTGAGGCGCTGCACCGCCCACTCGGTCACGGCGTACATCAGGGCGTTGCCGCCGCTCTCGGAATGGGCCGCGAACACCCGCGCATCACTCCACAGCACACCCTGGGTGCACAGGCCGATGCCGCGGCGGCCCGAGGAGCCCTCGAGCAGGGTCGCGCTCTGCCAGATCTCCGACTGGTAACCCCCCTTGAAGCCGAAGGGCCGCACGAGGGGCTCGCGCTCAAAGTTGGCTCCGACGCGGGCGATGGTGATGGGGCCGGGAGTGCTCATCAGCTGATGCCCGCCTGCGCCATCCAGCCCTTCAGGGTGTCGAGATCCTTCCGCATCAGCGCCGGGAACTGCTGGCGCTTGTCCGCCTCGGACAACGGGGCGCGCTCAAACGGCGGATATTCCAGGTGCAGCGACATCGGGCCGGCCAGCTGCAGCTCGCGCACCAGCCGCAGGTAGGCCGCGTACGGCACGATCCCTTGGCCGAGCGGGACGTTGTCGATCGCCGCCTTGCCCGGCGCCTGCTCCCAGCGGAAATCCTTGATGTCGGTGCACCGGATCCACGGCGCGAGCAACCGCAGGGTGATCGGCCACGACTGGCCCGCTTCGGCCACGGCGTGCCGAATGTCGAACTGCACGCCCAGCCAGCGGGGATCGATGTCCTTGAGCAATTCGTACAGATCCCACATCGGGCCGCCCACGCGAGGACCGGCGTGGTTCTGGATCGCCCCGTGCAGGCCGAGGCTCTGGTTCAAGGCCGCCAGTTCCCGCAGTTGCGGCCGCAGTGCGTCGAGGCTGCCCTTCACGCCCTTGGTGAAGTCGTAATTGAAAAAGCCCAGCCGGTAGTACTTCACGCCCGCCTTCGCCGCGGCGCGCAGCAGCTTCTCGGCATGCGGCGTCTGCAGGCTCTGGATCTCGGTCGTGATCATCTCGACCTTCAGCCCCGCAGCCCGGCACGCGTCGACCGCACGCGGCAGGTCCTCCGTCACCTTCTCCGGCAACACGTGGCCCTGGGCATTGCGCACCGTGAAATCCACGCCGTCCCCGCCCGCGGCCTTCACCATCGCGGCCGTATCCGCCCAGGACATCCAGTGCAGCGGCTTGGAGAACACGTGCAGCGCGGTCTTCCCGCCCTGCCATGCCGGCAGCTCCGCCGGCTCCGTGGCCTTCTTCTTCCGGCCCTCCGCCGCCACCAGCGGCGCCAAGGGCAGGACTGCGCCAACGGCGGCCAGACGGGAGACGAAATGACGGCGGGACTCAGGGGCGGGGGCGGAGGGGTGCATCGGGCGCGGAGGTTGCGTGGCTGCCCCGGCAAAGGCAATGGCGACGGCAGTACGCAGCGCGCCCTTCGCCGGACCTTCAGCGTCCCGCGCGCCGACCGCCACCCTTGCTCCCGCACCCGCAGTCGCCGCCGCAACCCGGCCGGCGCCGGCGCCGCCACCACGCCACCAACAGGCCCACCACCGCGCCCGCCACGATCGCCAGCGCCAGCGTGGACTGGAGCTCCGCGTTCATCGCTCAAAAGCCGAGCGCCCGGCCACCTTGGTAGACGAGGAACGTCAGGACCCACGCGGTGCCGGTCATGTAGGCCAACTGGAACAAAGGCCAACGCCACGAGTTGGTCTCCCGCTTCACCACCGCGAGCGTGCTCATGCATTGCATCGCGAAGACATAGTAGACCATCAGCGCGAGGCAGACGAGCGGGGTGAACAACGGCGCGCCATCCGGCCATTGCGCCGCCCGCAAGGCATCGCGCAGCGGCGCCGTGTCCTCCTCCGCCCCCTCCACGCCAAAGATCACGCCCATTGAGCTCACGAACACCTCGCGGGCCGCAAAGGACGTCACCAGGCCGATGCCAATTCGCCAGTCGAAGCCCAGCGGCTGGATCAGCGGTTCGAGCACCTTGCCCGCCTGACCGGCGTAACTGTGGGCGATCTGGACCTCCGGCGCCGCGGCCGGGTCGGGATGCTTCGGGTAGGTGCTGAGGAACCAGAGCACGATCGAGATCGCGAGGATGATGGTGCCCGCGTTTTTCAGGAACAGCCACCCGCGCTCCAGCATCTGCCGCAGGATTTCGCCGAAATGCGGCCGCTGGTACGCCGGCAGCTCGAGAATCATCAACGGGGCCTCCCCCCGCAGGAGGGTCCGCTTGAACAGCCACGCAAACCCGAAGGCACCCGCCGTACCGAGCGCGTACATCGCAAACATCAGACCCGCCTTGGTCGCCGCCGGCACCGCCTCACCGGGCAACAGGGTCGCGATCATCAGGAGATAGACCGGCAGGCGCGCGGAACAGCTCATCAAGGGCGCGACCAGAATGGTCACCAGCCGGTCCTTCGCGTTTTCAATGGTCCGCGTTGCCATGATGCCGGGGATCGCGCACGCGTACGAACCCAGCAGGGGAATGAAGGATTTGCCGTGCAATCCCACCCGGCTCATCGGCCGGTCCATCAGCGCCGCCGCCCGCGCCATGTAGCCCGTGCTCTCCAGCAGCCCCACGAAGAAAAACAGGATCAGGATCTGCGGCAGGAAGATGACCACGCCCCCGGCCCCGCCTATGATCCCGGACGTCACCAGGTCCCGCAGATCGCCCGGCGCCATCGCGTCCTTCACCCGGTCCGCCAACCCCGCCATCACCCCGTCGATCAGGTTCATCGGGTATTCCGCCAATGCGAAGATGGCGTAAAACATCAGCGCCATCACCGCCGCGAACGCCACCCAGCCCCAACCCGAATTGACCAGCAGGGCGTCCGCCCGGTCCGCCAGCGACGGCCCGCGCTCGCCCGTCCGCCGGATGACCTCGCGACACAGGCCCTGGATGGCCTCGTAGCGCGCCTTGATCAGGGTCCCCGACCAATCGGTCCCCTGCCCCGTCCACCGCTGGCGCCACGCGGCCAGCACGGTGCCCGTGGCTGCGCTCAAGGGAGTGGAGCCAGCCACCCGCACCGAATCCTGGTCGGTCAGGAGCAACAGCGCCTCCGCCCGCGCGATCAACGGCGGGCGCCCATCAGCCGCCACCAACGAGGCCTGCAATTCCGCGACCGCCGGAGCGATCGGCGCCGGCACCGTCCACGAATGCCGCGCCAACGGCAGCTCGTGCCGGCTCATCGCCAATCGCAGCTCCACCAGCCCCCGGCCCTGCACCGCTGCACACGGGATCACGGGCACGCCCAACGCTTCCTCCAATTCCGCCGGCCGCACCTCCAGTCCTGCCCGCGCGGTGAGGTCCATCATGTTCAGGACCACGATCACGGGCCGCCCCAGGTCGAGGACCTGATGGACGAAGTACAGGCACCGCTCGAGGTTGCAGGCGTCGACGACGCAAATGATTCGGTCGGGCTGCGGGGTATCGGCGCGCCGGCCGAGCAACACATCCCGCGTCACCGCCTCGTCAGGGGACCGCGCCGCAAGCGAATAAGCGCCCGGCAGGTCGATCACCTTGATCGGATGTCCGTGCTGGGAATAGGTCTCGCCGACCTTCTTCTCGACGGTCACGCCCGGATAGTTCCCCACCTTCTGGCGCAGGCCGGTCAGCGCATTGAAGAGGGTCGTCTTGCCGCAGTTGGGATTACCGACCAGCGCGTACACCGGCATCCGCTCGGCCGGCGTGCGGCGGCGGCCGGGCGAGCCCGCGATGTGGGCGGGCAACGGCGCCGCGGGGTCGGCTCCCTCGGGCCCGGGTCGGGGTGCGGCGGCCATCAGGCGTAAGGCGCGTCAGCGCGGCGCCAAGGGCAGGTGCTCCACCAAAATGCTCATCGCGGCGCGGTGGTTCAGCGCAATCCGCATCCCCTTCACCCGGCAGAGGCTCATCGTGGTGCCGGAAAGTTTAGTCACCAACGCCGCCTCCCCAAACCCCATTTCCCGGATCCGTTGGCAAAAGCCCTCGTCCCCCGTCAACCGCAGGATACGCCCCGTCTCGCCAGCGGGCAGCTGGCAAAGCGGCGTGAGCGGAAACGGCGAGGCGGACATGAGGAAGTGAGACCGAGTATCAGAACGAAAACGCTGAAGTACGCGGGAAGCGAGCGCGATTTACGGGTTGGAAACACTCACGGGCGTTCGAAGGGGGCGCACGCAGCGGCTCCGACGGTGCGGGCGATGCAATAACGACCCCCTCAAGCTAGAGGCCGGTTGGAATGACGTTACGTCCGGAAAGTCCGAAGTGCGTCGCGGCCGCCAGCAGGTGGTGGTCGTTGGAGAAGATCGTGGTTAACCCCTGCTCGGCCGCCGTCGCCAGGTGGAGGGCATCGGCGGCCCGCAGGAAAGTGCTCGCGGGCAACGCCGAGTAGACTGCGGCTACCTTGGTCAGGGTGGGAGGTGACAGCGGCACCCAACGGATCGCCTCTTCGGCATCATCCGCTGCCGCTTGATCGAGCAAGGCGGCGTACTGAATGGGCTTGATTGCTGCTTCCCTCAGCTTGCGGTGGAAGGCGGCGATCATCTCGGCGCGCCCGTGAATCGCGCACACCAGATGATCCGTGGCGGCCAATTCCCGCACTGCCTCCCAGCCTGGGTCCCGGAAGTAGAGCCGCACCAGATAGCTGGTATCGAAATAGATCACGGGACCGCCCCGTCACGATCCGCGCTGATCAGGGCCGTCGCATCCGTTCCTCCGGCCAAGAACCGCTCTTGACGGCGAAAGGCCGAGGTCAGCTTCCGGCGGGCAAAGTACGGCAACTCCGCATCGCGGCCGGCAGGCACGAGCTTGGCCACGACCTTCCCGCGCTCGGTGACGTTCAGCCCCCCGGAATGGGCCGCCTGCCGTACCCAACGGCCGGTCGCAGCCCGCAGCTCCCGAATCGTGATCGCCTTCATTCCCCCACCCTGTTGCCGCCACGAATGGAGTCAATAGGAGCACCAGATCCGCGGCTTGCAGCCGCGGCCACCTCGCCGGCCGCCTCAGCGGCGGCGGCGCTTCAGGGCCAACTGCACGCCCGAGTACCGCACGAGCTCCTGTAAGTGCTCGTACTGCTGCGGATCCAGATTCTTGGCGGAATCCATCTCCGCCTGCGCCCGCTTCAGGGCCGCCTCCACCGCGTTCTCGTCGATCTTCTCCTCCGTAATGGCATTCTCCGCCAGGACGCGGACGACGTCCCCTCCCACTTCGGCAAAACCCCCGCTCACCGCGAGGAACGACGTCGTCGCCCCCTTGGTCACCCGGAGCTCGCCGTGCTCGACCTGGGTCAGCAGCGGGATATGGCCCGGCAAGATGCCGATCTCCCCCTCCACCGTGGGGATAACCACGGTGTCGATGGTGTCCGAGTAGACCCGGGCGTCCGGGGTGACGATCTCGAGGGTCAGCGGCATGACGGGATCAAGCCTTCTTGGCGGCGGCCAACACCTCGTCGATGTTGCCCTTCATATAGAAGTCGCCCTCGGCCACATCATCGAGCTTGCCCTCGAGGATCATCTTGAAGCCGCGGACGGTGTCCTTGACCGGCACATACTTGCCCGGGCTGCCGGTGAACACCTCGGCAACGGTGAACGGCTGCGAGAGGAAGCGCTGGATCTTGCGGGCGCGGTAAACGGTCTGCTTGTCCTCGGGCGAAAGCTCGTCGAGGCCAAGGATGGCGATGATGTCCTGCAGATCCTTGTAGCGCTGGAGGACGCGCTGCACCTCGCGGGCGACGAAGTAATGCTCCTCGCCGACAATATCGGACGCCAAGGCCTTCGAGGTGGAGGCGAGCGGATCAACGGCCGGGTAAATGCCCAGCTCGGCGATCGAACGCTCCAGCACGATGGTCGAGTCCAGGTGGGCGAAGGTGTTCGCCGGCGCCGGATCGGTCAGATCGTCCGCGGGCACGTACACCGCCTGGAAGGAGGTGATGGAGCCCTTCTTGGTGGAAGTGATCCGCTCCTGCAGGTTGCCCATCTCGTTGGCGAGGGTCGGCTGGTAACCGACGGCGGAGGGCGAGCGGCCGAGGAGCGCGGACACCTCGGAACCGGCCTGCGAGAACCGGAAGATGTTATCCACGAAAAGCAGCACGTCCTGGTTCTTCTCGTCGCGGAAATACTCGGTCATCGCGAGGGCCGAGAGCGCGACGCGCATGCGGGCGCCCGGCGGCTCGTTCATCTGGCCATACACCAGCGCCACCTTCGACTTGGAGAGGTCCTTCTGGTCGATGACGCCCGCCTCGGACATTTCATGGTACAGGTCGTTACCTTCGCGGGAACGCTCACCAACCCCGGCGAACACCGAGTAGCCGCCGTGGGCCTTGGCGATGTTGTTGATCAGTTCCATGATCACCACGGTCTTGCCCACGCCGGCGCCGCCGAAGGCGCCGACCTTGCCGCCCTTGGTGAACGGGGCGATCAGGTCGATGACCTTGATGCCCGTCTCGAGGATCTGCGCCTTGGTGTCCTGATCGACGAGGCTCGGCGCCGCGCGGTGGATCGGGTACTTCTTGTCCGCCTTCACCGGTCCCCGGCCGTCCACGGGGGCGCCAGTGACGTCAAAGATGCGGCCCAGCACGCCCGGGCCGACCGGGACCGAAATGGGCGCGCCGGTATCGACCACGGTCATCCCGCGGACCAGGCCCTCGGAGGAGGACATCGCGATGGCGCGGGCGACGCCGGCACCGAGGTGCTGCTGGATCTCGAGGGTCAGGAACTGCTTCGCGCCCGCGGCGGTGAATTCCACGGTGAGCGCCTGATAGATCGGCGGGATGGAATTCTCGCCGAACTGGACGTCGACGACGGGTCCGATGACTTGGACGATTTTGCCGGTGTTCATTGTCTGAAAGGGATCGGGGGTGAAGGGGGGCGGGCGCCGGTCAGGCGGCGGTGAACTGGGCGGCGGCGATCTCGAGGATCTCCTGCGTGATGGCGGCCTGACGGGCCTTGTTGTACTCGAGCGTGAGGTCGCCGAGCAGCTTGGTCGCGTTGTCCTTGGCGGTCTTCATCGCCACCATCCGCGCGCTGTGCTCTGAAGCCTTCGCATCCAGCACCTGCTGATGGATCTCGCGGTTGACGTACAGGGGCAGCAGGGCGGACAGCACGGTCTGCGGATCCGGCTCGAACAGCATCTGCTGGCTGGCGGCCTGGCTGGTGCGGGCGCCCTCGCCGGCATCGGCGCGGAGGTCCTGCAGGACATCCTTCACGCTGGAGAGCGGGAGGAGGGGCAGGAGCGTCGGGACCTGGACCAACGTGTTGCGGAAGTGCGGCCAGAGGATTTCCACCGTGTCGACGGTGCCCTCGAGAAACTGCTGCACCAGAAACTCCGCGACGACCTTCACCTCGCTGAAGGCGACGCGGTCGGTGACCGAGAAATCCGCCAACAGGTCTCGGTGCGTGCGGGCGATGAACTGGGCGCCCTTGCGGCCGATCACCACGTACTTCGCCGGGGTGGTGATCTCCGTGACCATCTTGAAGAGGTTGGAGTTCAGCGGGCCGGCGAGGCCCTTGTCGGTCGTGACCAGCAGGATTCCGCGGGTGCGGACCTCGCGGCGGACGAGGAACGGATGATGCGCCTCCTCGACCCGATCGGCGATCGCGCCCAGCATCCGGGCCATCAGTTCAGCATAGGGCCGACCGGAGAGGGCCGCCTGCTGGGCCTTCTTCATCTTCGAAGCGGCCACCAACTCCATCGCCTTCGTGATCTGGCGGGTGTTCTTGACCGACTTGATGCGGCGGCGGATATCGCGGGTGGAAGCCATGCGCGGGAAGGGAGGCGGGAAGCGGCGGAGGCGTAAGGTGGGCTGGCGCCGGGAAAAGGCGCCGGGGATCAGGCGGTGTAGCCGGCCTTCCACTCTTCGCACGCGGCCTGGAGCTTGGCCTCGAGGTCCTTGTCGAGGGCGGCCTTGGTGCGGATCTCGGTGAGGAGGGCGTCCTTGCGGCGGGTGAAGAACTCCTTCATCGCGGACGCGGCGGCGACCACCTTCTTGACGTCGATCGGATCGAAGAAGCCCTTCTGCATCGCGAAGAGGACCGCCACCTGCAGCTCGATCGGGAGCGGGCTGAACTGGGGTTGCTTGAAGAGCTCGACGATGCGGGAACCGCGGTCCAGCTGGGCCTTGGTCTTCGCATCGAGGTCCGAGCCGAACTGCGCGAAGGCCGCGAGCTCGCGGAACTGGGCCAGCTCGCCCTTCAGCTTACCACCGACCTGCTTGGTGGCCTTGATCTGCGCGGCGGAACCGACGCGCGACACCGAGAGACCGACCGACACCGCGGGGCGGATACCCTGGTTGAAGAGATCGGTCTCGAGGAAGATCTGGCCGTCGGTGATCGAGATGACGTTCGTCGGAATATACGCCGAGACGTCGCCCGCCTGGGTCTCGATGATGGGCAATCCGGTGAGCGAGCCCTTACCCTCGAGGCGGGCGGAACGCTCCAGCAAACGGGAGTGCAGATAGAAGACGTCGCCGGGATAAGCCTCGCGGCCGGAGGGACGCTTCAGGATCAGCGAGATCTGGCGGTAAGCGACCGCGTGCTTGGAGAGATCGTCATAGACGATCAGCGCGTCCATGCCGTTTTCCATGAACCACTCGCCCATCGCAGCGCCGGAGAACGGAGCGAGGTATTGGTTGGCGGGATTATCCGCCGCGGGGGCGGCCACGATGATCGTGTATTCGAGGGCCCCGGCGGCCTCGAGGGCGCTGATGGTGCGGACGATGTTCGAGTTCTTCTGCCCGACCGCGACGTAGATCGAATAGACGGGGCGGAAGTTCTTATCCCCGCTCGCGAGCCCGACCTTGTTGATCTTCGCCTGGTTGATGATCGTGTCGATCGCGATGGTCGTCTTGCCCGTGCCGCGGTCGCCGATGATCAGCTCGCGCTGGCCGCGGCCGATCGGGATCATCGAGTCGATCGCCATGATGCCCGTGAACAGGGGCTGCGAGACCGACTTGCGGACGATGATGCCGGGGGCGATGCGCTCGACCGGGTAGAACTCGGAGGCGCCGAGCGGGCCCTTGCCGTCGACCGGATTACCCAGCGCGTCGACCGCGCGGCCGAGCAGCGACTTACCGCAGGGGACCGACAGCAGGCGGCCGGTGGTCTGGACCTCGTCGCCCTGCTTCAGCTTGGAAATGTCGCCGAGCACCACGCAGCCCACCTCGTCCTCCTCGAGGTTGAGGGCGATGCCGATCGCCCCACCCGGGAACTGCACCATCTCATTATACATCACCTCCGAGAGGCCTTCGATCTTGGCGACGCCGTCGGCGACCGCGCGGATGGTGCCGGTGTTCTTCTTGACCGCCTTGGCGGACAGCTTGGCGATCTGTTGTTCGATTTGTTCGAGGACGGAGCTCATCGGAAAACGGGAAGGGGTGAGGCGAGGCGGGAGGGATCAGACCGCGGCGGCGAGCTGGGCGAGCTGGCCGGCGACGGAGGATTCGTAAACATCGTCGCCCACGCGCACGCGGAGGCCGGCGAGGAGGGCGTCGTTGCGGCGGGCGGCGCCGATGATGGGTCGATTGTAGCGGCGGCTCATCGCGGCGGCGATATCCGCCAGCGCGCGGTCGTTGATCGAACCGGCGTGCTCGACCACGGCCTGGCCCCGGGCGACGGCGCCAGCGACCAGCCGATGATAGGCGCGGAGGATCGCGAGGACGTTCGCCGGGCGGGTGCGCTCGAGGTACGCGAGCACGCCGGCGACGCGCTCGGGAGAGACCGCGCCATCGGCCAGGCTCAGCTCCAGGAGCTGGCGCGCGAACTGGAGGGATTGCTTTTTGCCGGAGGCCATCGGGACGCGGGGAAGAGGCTCAGACGCCCGTCAGCTCGCGCGTGGCGGCGTCGTTGTAGGCCGCGCGGTCGGCGTCGGTCAGCTTGCGGGCCAGGACGCGCTCAGTGGTGGTGACCACGAGGCGGGCCACCTCGGCGCGGGCCTCGGCCAGCATCCGGCGGTGCTCCAGCTGCGTCGCCTGCTGGGCCTTGGCGATCAAGTCATTGGCCTTGGCCGTCGCCTCCTGGGTCTGCTTATCCAGGAACTCCTTGGCGGACTTGCGGGCGTCATCGACGATGCGCGCGGCCTCGCCGTGCGCCTGCTTCACGATGGCGGCGCTCTCGGCCTGCGTGGCCGCCAGCTTCGCCTGCATCTCCTCGGCGTGGCGGATGCCGGCCTCGATCTTGCGGTTCCGCTCCTCCATCGTGGCGGTGACCGGCTTGATGCCGAACTTGTACAGCACGCCCAGGACGATCAGGAAGCTGACCACCTGCATGATGATGTACTTCGTCTCGAGACCGAAGGTCTCGACGATACCGGGCTGGGCGGCCCCTTGGGCGGCGGCGAGGAAGAGGGGAAGCGTCATGGCAGGTGCGGAAAAGGGAAAGGGGAAGGGCGGCGGACCCGGAGGCCCGCCGCCGGGAACGAAACGATTACTTCGCGAGGAACAGCGCGAGGATGCCGAGACCTTCGGCCAGCGCCATACCGATGATGGCTTGGACGAGGATCTTGCCGGACGCGGCCGGATTGCGGCCGACCGCCTCGACGGCGCGGAAGCCGATGAGGCCGACGCCGAGGGCGGCGCCGAGGAGGCCGAAGGCGCTCGCGATATTGCCCTGCAGTTCAGCGAGGACGGGGATCATGGTGGTGTCTTTCGTTGTGTGGTTGGAGATCCGCCGTGCGCACGCTGAGGCACGCTCCCGGCGGGAAAGGGTCTTAGTGGTGCGCCTCGCCGTGGCCTTCCTCGTGGCCGTGGTCGCCGCCCTCGTGGTTGCAGAGCAGCCCGATGTACACCGCCGTCAGGAGCGTGAAGACCAGCGCCTGAATCACGCCGACCATCAGCTCCATGAAGTAGAAGACGAAGATGAAACCGGTGCCGTGCAGCAGGTTTTCGCCGCCGAAGACGTTGCCGAAGAGACGGACCGAGAGGGTGAAGGGACGGATGGCGATCGAGAACACCTCGATGCAACCGACCACCAAAAACACCAGCGAGAGGATCGGGTAGAGCCAGCCGGGCGTCTCGCGCTTGTCCGCCTTGTTGCCGAAGAGGTCGGCAAGGATCACCTTCGGGCCGGCGAACTTGAAGACGATGATCGCCCACGCGCCGAAGGAGACGAGCGCGAGCGCCACGGTGCCGTTGAAATCGGCGTTGTGCGGGCGGATCAGCGGCCGCGTGAGGTGGAAGTGGCCGTCGACCATCTGGCCCCAGCCCATCGTGCCCACGCCGGGCAGGAGCCCCATCCAGTTATGAAACAGGATGAAGATGAAAAAGGTGATCAGCAGCGGGAACGAGGCCGGGAACGCCTTCGGACCGACGATCGGCTCGAGCACGCCGCGCAGCGCCTCGATCAACGACTCCACCACCGCCTGACCCTTGCTCGGGATCACCGCGGGCTTCCCGATCAGCCAGAGGATAAACCCCACCAGCACGGCCGAGAGCACCCAGCCGGTGGCCATCGCGTTGGTGATCGACCAGCCGCCGCCGAAGTCCACCAGCTTGGCCGCGCTCGGGGCGACGCCTTCGGCCAGCACCGGCCCGGAGAGCCCGCAAGCGGTGAGAAGGAGGAGAAGAAATTTAGCCCAAGGCATCGGCGCGCAGGTTACAGGGAGGAGGCAAACGAACATCAAAAGCCCCTCCCCTCCCCTGCCGTCAACCTTACAAAATCGCCGGGGAAGCCCGGGCCGGGGAAATAAGCGGGCGGTTTCGGGCTCCCGGAGCAGCTAATGACCCGCCTCCCGGAGCCGGGCCACGCACGACCCGAAGTCCTGCGCCCGGGCTTGGAACACCGTTTCCCGCTCAAAGGGCCAAGGCTCCTCCACCAACACCCAGCGGGGGTGAGCCGCCAGCGCGGCGCGTCCCTCCTCAAGGTAAGGCGCGAAGTCGGTCCGGAAGTAGAATCGGCATCCCGTAGCCGCCCGCTCGGCTACCGCCGAAAGGAAATCGGGTTGCAGGATGCGGTGTTTGTGGTGGCGCAGCTTCGGCCAGGGATCGGGAAACAGGAGAAGCAGGCGCCCGATCCGGGCCGGCGCAGGTAATTCCGAGAGGAACAGACGCGCCTCCGCCTGGAGGAAGTGCAGGTTGGCCCGCCCGGCGCGGTCGCGCTTGCGCTTCGCCCGCTCGATCCGGTCCGCCAGCAGGTCAATCCCCACGCACAACTCCCCGGGGTGCGCCGCCGCGTAGTCCGTCAGGTAGTGCCCATGCCCGCACCCGACTTCCCAGGTGAAGATCCGCTCCGCCGGACCCGGGAAAAGCGGCGCCAAATCCCGCCGCAGGCCTTCCCGGCGATCTTGGATTATATTTAAGTATTTATCAGTTAACACTTTATTGTTTTTTGGCCCGCGGCGGCGGCGGCGACCGGCCGTTTCTTGGCGGGCCCTTCTCCCGGTGGCGAGCCGAGAGTGCGGTCGCGTGCCCCACCCCGTGTTTTCCCCATCCGGAGGCGGCCGGGAGGATTGGAGGCACATTGGAGGCACACTGGAGGAGGACCGAAGGAGAGCCGAGATAACCGGGCGACGGCGAGCGGGATGGGGGCCGGCCAAAGAGGGGCCTCGAAAGGCCGGGCGGCGCGACCGGACCGCTGGACCGGAGATGAAATCCCCGGCTCCATCAACCCGCTGCCTTTCAGCAGGATCCGTTCCCGCCCACCGCCCCACCGACCACCGTCTACCGTCTAACGTCCACCGTCACCCCCCCGGCCCGACCGGGCGTCGAGCCACACTAATAAGATGCTGATATCGGCGGGCGTGACGCCACTGATGCGGCCAGCCTGGCCCAAGGTCAGCGGCCGGGCGGCGGCCAGTTTCTGCACG
>JAIXQE010000063.1 GCA_027485815.1 Opitutaceae bacterium | reverse complement strand
CACCTCGCTGAGCTCCAGCGCCCCGTACTGCTGCTTCCAGCGGTACAACGTCGCCTCGCTGATGTTCACGCTCCGGCAGACGGCTTCCGCCGTCTCGCCGCTCTCCAGCCGGCGCAGGGTCGCGACGATCTGCTCCGGCGTGTGCTTCTTTCCTTTTGGCATGTCTGGGTCTCCTTTTCGGAGCCCAGACTCTCATCGGCAATGGCCCAGTTTGCGTGAGTCAGGTCATTTCTGCGTGGGGAGGTCTTAGCTGGGCGCTATCCCATATTCTGGCGGCGCGTTTTTTCGCCGCCTCGGCGGACATGGTGTCCAGCCATGACTCGAGCACCCTTAACGCGATCCGAGCCGGGTACGAATGCGAGCCATCCGGAAGGACGACACGGTGCTTCTGGGCTTGGGATTTCCTCAGGTAGGATCTGATGGTCGGGTCGGTTCGTCCAGTTGCGTCGCGCAGCGAACTGACCGTGTGCGCGTCGGCTAGCCAGTCGTAGCCGGCGTTTGGGTAAGCTTTGTTGAAGCGCCGCCTGCCCTTCCGTGCTGCCTTTAGGGAACGAATCGCGCCATCCAGGAGCCCCTGTCCCTCCTTCTCCTCCCAATCAGGGGAAGCGCGCTCCTTCCATTTGGCCGCTTCGGCCTGCCAGTATGCCCGCTGGAACTCCGAGATGATGATCCAAGCCCTCGCGTTCCTGGAGCTCCGGAGCGCCATGTCTTCCTTTAGAACGTGCTGAATCCCGAGCTCCTCGGCTAGTCGAGCCAGGAGACCTTCCATTTCAGGCCTCGTGATGAGCCCGGGAATCCCGCTCGGAAGGCGAATCTTCCTCAACTGCTCCTTTAGCGTCCTATCGGGTGAGCTTACGTGCTTCATCGCGTGATATCCGGGAGCTTTTCCAGCGCCGCCCGCTTGGTGTCTTCGGGCATATGGGTGTACGCGGCGCTGATGGCTGGGCTTTCGTGGCCGATCAGGTCCCTGGCCACGGCCTCCGCGACGCCGGCTGATTTGAGGAGGCTCGTGGTGGTGTGCCGCAGCGAGTGGAAGCTGAGCGGATTCACCGTGCGGCGACGCGAGTGCCCCAGACCGGTCGTTTCCTTGCCGCGGGCCTCCGCCAGACCAGCCGCCACCATGATCCCGTGGAATTGCTGGGAAAGGCGGGTCTCCGAGCCTTCGGCGCTGCCCAGCTTGTGGGCGCAGGGAAACACTGGGCTCGCGGGGTCGTCGGCCGACGGGAGCGTGGCAAGGTAGTCCACTACCATCGGAACCAGCGGGATGATCATCTGCCGGCCCGTCTTGCGGGTCTTGAACTTCAACTGTCGCTCGGCGAGGACGACGTTTTGCCACGTGAGGCAGGCCAGATCCTTGAGCCGTTGGCCGGTGTAGGCTCCGAGTAAGACCAGCCCCCGCCATTCGCCCTCGGCGTGCCGGAAGAGGAGCCTGAGTTGGGGCAGGGTGAAGGCCTGTTTCCGGACGCGTTCCCCCGCCACCTTGAGCGTATCCAGCTTGGCCGCTGGGTTGTCCTGCGCCAATCCGTCCGCCCACGCCCGCTTCAGCGCGATGCGTAGGTACTTCAGGCTCTTGTTCGCGGTTGGGATCGACGTGCGGCGTCGCACCGTTTCCCGGTAGGTGGCGACGTCCTGCTTCGTGAGCATGCTGATGTCATGGTCCGCCCTGGCTCCGAGCGACTCTACGAAGTCCCTCGCGACTTGGGCATAGGCGGCCGCCGTTCTCGGTGAGGTGTCCACCTTCCGGCCCTCGGCCCACTCGAGGAGGAATTGGCGTGCCGTCTTCGTCGGCAGTGGTTCGTCATGCAGCTTCCCGTAAATCTCGGAGAGCACCCGGCGAGCCTGCGCCTCGCCGAGGCGCTTCTGGGCGGCGAGCCTTGCCGCCTCATCCCACCGGTCGACGACGGCCTGTGCTTTTTTTCGGTCAGTCTGCTTGGTGCTGCGCTGGACTCGACGCCCGTCTGGCAGGGTAAAGCCGCCAAACCAGAAAGGGGAGCGGGGGAAGCGCCGAAGGAACGCCATGGAATGATCTCAGCGAAAGTCTCAGCATTTGTCAACGTTCGCTGATGTTCGGGAATGCTTCTTTCATAGGTAAAAGCGAGACGATACCCCGCGGTGCTCGTCTCGTCGGTTCGATTCCGTCCGCCCGCACCATTTCGCGACCCGGTGGTCGGTCGTCGGTTCGTCGGTGGTCGGCCAGATAACCGTACCTGCCACCCCGGCAAGTTCCCCTCAAAGTTGCAGCAGGTCCCGCAGAGCGGCCTTTACCTGCTCGTGGTGCGCGGGGGAGAGCACGCCCAGCCTGCGGGCAAGTTTGTGGCGATCAAAACTCGCGAGGCCTTGGACATTCACGGCGGAGGGCTTGGGCAGCCAACGCGGGTGTCCCAGGTCAACCTCGCCCCGCTGGCCACGAATCTGGGACGTGAGCGGTGCGACGATGGCCAAGGCTCGGGCATCATCCGAGCCGGGGTAGGCCAGCACGAGCACCGGCCGGCTTTTCTCGACCAGGCCAAGATCCGCGAACCAGACTTCCCCGGGCCGCGGTTCAATAGGCATCGAGGGCTTTGGTCCAGGCGGCAGCCTGCTCGTCCGCCGTCAGCAGGTTTTTCGGCCTCGTGGTCACGGCAAAGGGGAGCGCCTCGCGCAGTTCCACCTGCGCCAGCAGCAGGTTGAAGGCGTCGCCTGGCTTCAGCCCCATGCGGGCCAGGATTCTCTCGGCTCGCCGCAGGCGCGCCGTGGGTACGCGAGCGCGAAAGAGGGTCGATGGTGAGGGCATGCTCAAAAGGGCTCAAAACCGATCTTTTTGTCAACGGAGAGGGCGGGGGGGAGCGACGGAATTGGGTCCGGCTGCAACCTGCAACCGTGTACCGGTAGGGCGTGCGGGGGTGGCGGGTTGCGGCCTGGCCCCAGTCGCCGGAGTTGAGCCACAAAAGGCGCAAGGGGTTCCACGCGTGGGCGGAGCCGTGCGTGGCGTCCATAGACGCCGCGGGGCAGGGTGGTGGGGCGACTCCGGCGGAGCCTGGGCCCGCCGCCGGAGGCGGCGTCGGTGGACCGTGGACGGGGATCGCGATCCATGCGTCGATCTCCGTTCACCGTCTGCCGAGGCCCCCGTCCGGGCCGCCTGCTGGCTTGCGGTTTGACCCCGCCGTCAGTCACGCTTGACTGACAGCATTGAAAACGAACATCCGAACCTTTCAGCGCGACTTTCCCCGCATGCGGCGGCTCGCGGCCGCCGGCACGGTGATCGTCGTGGAGTCCGAGGGCCAATCGTTTGAGTTTCGCCGCCGGAGCCGGGGCACCGGCGTGCTCGGCTGCCTGACCGGCCGGGCCCGGCTGGGCCAACTCCGCGATGGCCCGGCCATTCCCCCGGAGGAATGGGGCGGCCTGGCCCCATGAGGTTCCTCCTGGATACCCATGCGGTGCTGTGGATCGCCGAAGGTTCCCCTCGGCTTTCGGCGAAGGTTCGGACGCTGGCGGGCAAGGGGTCGGCCGAGGATTTCGCCGTCGCGGCGATCAGCCTGCTGGAAATCGCCCGCAAGGCGCGCACCGGCGAAATCGACCTTTCCCCCGATCCGGCCGCGTGGCTCGACGACCTCGGTCACCGGTTCCGGATCTTGCCGCTCACGCCGCGCATCGCGTGGCGGTCGGTGGAATTGGCTTGGTCGCACCGGGATCCCGCGGATCGGCTCATTTGCGCCACCGCGCTCGAGCACCAGCTCACGCTGGTCACGCACGATCAGGACATCACCCGCTGGGGCGGGGTGCCGGTCGTGTGGTGAAGGCGGGCGATAGTCGTTCAGGCTGAACTCCGCCGCCCGGGCGTCCGGGGCGCCGCGCCGGGGTCGCGGGTTTCGGCCTCACCCCGTCCAGCCCGGCCGCGGAGCGACAATTCCGTTGAACCAGCGCTGCCGTGTCTGGACGTGGCGCGGTTTTCCGTCCTTAGTCCGGGCGCAATGGGCCGGCCCCGCGGCCCTTGGACCCCTTTCCCGCCCCGGATTCCCGTCCCTCCTTCCCTTCCGATGTCCTCCTCGCGCCTCCCTGCTGCCGTGGCT
>JAIXQE010000061.1 GCA_027485815.1 Opitutaceae bacterium | reverse complement strand
TGCAGGTCATCCCGACCAACAAGCCCTGTATCCGCATCGACCGCAACGACTCCATCTTCAAGACCCGGCGCGACAAGTACGCCGCGGTGGTCAAGGAGATCGAGGGCGCTCACCAGCGGGGCCAGCCGGTGCTGGTCGGCACGGTCAGCGTCGAATCCTCGGAAGTCCTCTCCCGCATGCTCAAGCGCGCGGGGATCATCCACACGGTGCTGAACGCGAAGTTCCACCAGCAGGAGGCCGACATTGTGGCCCGGGCGGGTCAGCGGGGCGCGGTCACCATCGCGACCAACATGGCCGGCCGCGGCACCGACATCAAACTCGGCGAGGGCGTGCGCGACCTCGGCGGGCTCTTTGTCATCGGCACGGAGCGGCACGAGTCCCGGCGCATCGACCGCCAGCTGCGGGGACGTTGCTCCCGCCAGGGCGATCCCGGCCTGACCAAGTTCTACCTTTCCCTGGAGGACGACCTGATGCGCCTCTTCCTGCAGGGCAACCTCGCCTCCAAGCTGATGGAGGGCTCGATGCAGGAGGGGGAGGAACTGGAGCATCCCTGGCTAAACCGCTCGATCGAGAGCGCCCAGAAAAAGGTGGAGCAGCAGAACTACTCCATCCGCAAGCGCCTGCTCCAGTACGACGACGTCCTCAACCAGCAGCGGGAGGTCGTATACGGGATCCGCAACGCCGCGATCCACGCCGACCGGCCCAAGGACATCATCTTCGAGCAGATCGAGGAGGAGCTTAACCACCGGCTGCAGGTGGCGGGCTTCGGCGAGAAGGTCGGCCCGACCAAGACCTCCCTCGAGGGCGTCGTCGGCTGGCTCAACTCCCATTTCCCGATCAGCGTCCGCGTCGAGGAGCTGTCGGGCAACGATGCCGCCCCCTTGGTGGCAACGCTGCTCACCCGCATCCGCGAGGCCTATGCGGTGAAGGAGTCGGTCGAGGATCAGGCTGCACTCGGTGCGCTCGAACGTTATGTGGTGATCAACGCGATCGACCACCACTGGCAGGAGCACCTCACCGAGATGGAGGAACTGCGGCGCTCGATCGGCCTCCGCAGCTACGGGCAGAAGGATCCCTTGGTCGAATACAAGGGCGAGGCCTACAAGTACTTCGAGGAGCTGATGGGCAACGTCCGCCTGCAGATCTGCACCGGGCTCTTCCGCAGCGCCTCCAATCTCGACTCCTTCGAGCAGATGCTGGCCCTGCTCAGCCGCACCGCGCGCGCCCAGGGCCCGCAGGAGGGCGGCGCGTCCGCGCAGGTCACCACCACCGTCTCGACCGGCGGGACCGCCGCGGCTCCGGCCGCGCCGGCGGAACAGGAGATCGTGCTGCCGGCGGTCACCATTCGCCGCGAAACCCCCAAGGTCGGCCGCAACGAGCCCTGCCCCTGCGGCAGCGGGAAGAAGTTCAAGAATTGCCACGGGGCCTAAGCCGGACTCATGCAGTTGATCGGGTCGCCTCGAGGCGATCTGACGGCACCTTTCAGTCTGCGTCAGCCGCTCCACATACCCTCCGGGTATGCGTCGAGCTTCCTCGACCGAAATCTGCTCGCCATCTCGCCTCGCTGCTCAACCGCCAACTGCATGAGTCCGGCTAAGCGGCCCCGGCCCTGCCGCCTACCAGAGCTTGCTGGCCACCTGGTAGGCCCCGGCCGTCACCATGCAGGCGGCGGCGCTCCAGAGCCCGAGGCGCCACAGCAGCCCCGGCCGCAGCTCGGGCGGCGTGTGCCGATAGTGGAGCCGCAGGGCCAGGATCGCGAGGAACGGCAGCATCAGGCCCTGGGCAATCGCGCCGACCAACACCAGCGTCAGGGGTTCGCCGACCAACAGGTACAGCACCGTCCAAATCACGGGGAACGCCACGCAGAGCGTCCGGATGGTCCGTCGACGCTGCTCCTCATCGCCGCGCTTCCGCCAACCGAAGACTTCCAGCGCGTCCGTGATCAGCCGGGTATTGGCCGCCGTGGCGCCGAAGATCGTCGAATAGAGCACCGCCGCCGCCCCAATCAGGAACAGCCAGAGGCTCCAGGGACCGAACGTCTCCACGTACATCCGCGAGAGCGTCGGGATCATGTCCGCATTCGAGAAATCCATCCCCTTGCGTCCAAGCACCGCCGCGCCCAGCAGGTAGAACGCCAGGGTCGCGCCCGTGTAGACCACGAACGAAACCCAGGCGTCCGCGTGCAGCACCCGGATCCAGCCCCGCGCCCGCTCCAGCCAACCCGATGAGCCATCCGCGGGCCCGACGTGCCGGGGATAGCCCTTCTCGATGAGCCAATAGGGATAATAGATGAGCTCCGAGGCGCCGACCCCGATGACCCCGAAGGCCGCGAAGGCCACGGTGAAGCTGGCGGGAAGCTGGAAGCTCAGCCCCTCCGCCAGGTTGGCGCCGGTGATCGCATAGGGGGTGAACTGCAGGGCTCCCACCGCCACGACCGTGCACGCCGTGAACGCGACCACCATCGCGGTCGAGGCCCGCTCCACCGTCCGGTAGCGGCCCACCACCAGCAGTACCGCGGTGAGTCCTCCGATCAGGCACGCGGTTGCCGCCTTGGGCAGCGGCAGCCCGGCCAACGCCAGCACACTCGCCACGCCCCCGAGCATCCCCGCGATCTGAAATACCGTCGCGATGAACATCACCGCCCACAGCCAGACCATCCACGAGACGCGCCACCGCGGCCCGGGCATCGCGTCCATCGCCTGCAGCGACGAGGCTCCCGTGGTGACCGTGTGCCGCCCCAGTTCGATCTGCACGAACACCTTCAGCAGGCAGCCGAGAATCATGAACCACAGCAAGGTGAAGCCCGCACTCGCCCCCAGCTTCGGCGTCACGATCAACTCGCCGGAACCGACGATCGTCGCCGTGATGATCAGTCCGGGACCGATCTGGCGCAGAATCGCGCCCGGACCGCGCGGAACCTCGGGAAAGGCAGGGGAGGGGGGCATAGGGGTATCCGCAGCGTGAGGGGGGCGGCGGGAGGCCGACAACCTTCTTCCCGATTCTCTCCTGACGGATTTTTCAGCTGGACACCCCCGGAGGTGATCGCCTTCCCCGCCGAGGCCTCGCGCGCGGACGGCAAGTGATTTTCTTGCAGCGAGTTAACCTTTCCCGATTGCCCTTCCGGTCCGCCTGCGAGTTTTTCCCGCGTTCCCATGAACATCCTTCGTTCTGCCTCCAATCCTCGTCCAATGCTCGTTCAGTCCGCCCGCGGACTCCGTTGCGGCGCCCTCGGCGCCCTCGCGCTCGCCCAACCGGCGTTCGCGGCGGAGTCGACCGGTGGGTGGGCCGCCGTCGGCGGTTCGCTCGGCGGGCTGCTCCTCGGGGTGATCCAATTGATCGTCGGCCTCAGCCTGGCCGCCTTCTCGATCACCAAGGGACTCCAGCTCCTCTCCCGTCTGCTCGGGGGAATCGACATCTGGGCGCAGATCCGTTCCCGCAACGTGGCCGTCGCCCTGCTCGCCGCGGGCGTGGTGATCTCCTACACCCGGGTCATCTCGGGCGGCATCGACGCGATGACCCGCTCCCTGCTCACGCTGGGCACCGGTGGGGTCCTGAACGGGGTGATTGGTCTGGTCGCCGGGGTGATCAACCTCGGGGTGGCGATCGCGGTCGCCAGCTTCGCGATCACCATCGTGTTCCGGGTGATGGATAAGCTGACCGAGGGTCTCGACGAGAACGCCGAGTTCAAGGCCGGTAATCCGGCCGTGGGGGTGCTCTATTGCGGCATCCTCATCGGGGTTTCCAGCCTGGTGGCGGCCGGCGTCACGGGCATCGGTTCCGGGGTCTCCCTGTTCCTCGGCGCGTTGGTCGACGCGATCCGCGGCTGAGCTTCCGCTCCGGCCGCCGCGTGCGGCGAGCGCTTTAACCCCGGCCCGTCGGCCGGGGTTTTTTGCGTTCGGTGCGGAGGGGCCGCCTGGCGCGGCCGGCAAAGCAAAGGCCCCGCGTCCCGGGAGGGGCGCGGGGCCTTGATCGAACCGCCGCTGATTACTTGCGGGCGGCCTTGAGGTCGGTCACCGCCGCCTGCGCCGCGGCCAGCCGCGCCACGGGGACGCGGTAGGGGGAGCAGCTCACGTAGGTGAGGCCGAGGCGGTGGCAGAACTTCACCGAGTCCGGGTCGCCGCCGTGCTCGCCGCAGATGCCGAGCTTGAGGCCCGGGTTCTTGCTGCGGCCCTTCTCGACCGCGATCTTCATCAGCTGGCCGACGCCGGTCTGGTCGATCGAGGCGAAGGGGTTCTTCGTCACGATCTCGGCCTCCTGGTACGGGGGGAGGAACGAGCCGGAGTCGTCGCGGGACATCCCGAGGCAGGTCTGCGTCAAGTCATTGGTGCCGAAGCTGAAGAACTCGGCGGTTTCGGCGATCTCGTCGGCGGTGAGCGCGCCGCGGGGGATCTCGATCATCGTGCCCACGGAGTAGGCGATCTTCGTCTTGCGCTCGGCCATCACGGCCTTGGCGACGTCGTGGACGATCGCGACCTGCAGATCGAGCTCCTTCTTGAAGCCGACCAGCGGGATCATGATCTCCGGCTTGGCCTTGTGGCCCTGCTTGTTGGCGTCGGCGGCGGCCTCGAAGATCGCGCGCGCCTGCATCGCGGTGATCTCGGGGTAGCGGATGCCGAGGCGGCAGCCACGGAAGCCGAGCATCGGGTTGAACTCGTGGAGCTCGTGGACGCGGCCCATGATCTTCTCGACGCTGATGCCGAGCTTCCGCGCGAGGTCCATCTGCTGCTCCTTGGTGTGGGGCAGGAACTCGTGCAGCGGGGGATCGAGGAACCGGATGGTGGCCGGGAAGCCCTTGAGGGCCTTGAAGATCCCGTGGAAGTCCGCCCGCTGGTAGGGCAGGAGCTTGGCGAGGGCCGTCTGGCGGGCCTCGAGCGAGTCGGCGAGGATCATCTCGCGCATCGCCTCGATCCGGTCGCCCTCGAAGAACATGTGCTCCGTGCGGGTGAGGGCGATGTCGGTGGCGCCGAAGGCGATGGCGTTGGCGGTCTGCTCCGGGGTGTCCGCATTGGTGCGGACCTGGAGCTTGGTGACCTGGGCGCACCACTTCATCAGCTGGGCATAGCTGCGGAACTTCTCGGTCGACTGCGCGGCCTTGTCGCCGTTCAGCAGGCCGGAGATGATCTCCGAGGGGGCGGTCTTGATCTGGCCGGCGTAGACCGTGCCGGAGGTGCCGTCGATGGAGAGGTGATCCCCCTCCTTGAAGACCTGGCCGGCGATGGTGGCCGTCTTGGCCTCGTAGTCGATGTGGACGGAGGAGGCGCCGCAGACGCAGACCTTGCCCATCTGGCGGGCGACGAGGGCGGCGTGCGAGGAGACGCCGCCGCGGGCGGTCAGGATGCCTTCCGCGGCGATCATGCCGCGCAGGTCCTCGGGCGAGGTCTCGACGCGGACGAGGAGCACCTTCTCCCCGCGGGCCGCGGCCTGGACGGCGCGGTCGGCGTTGAAGTAAACCTTGCCGGTGGCGGCGCCCGGGCCGGCGGGGAGCCCGGTGGCGATGGCCTTGGCCTTCTTCACCTCGGCGGGATCGAAGATCGGGGCGAGGAGCTGCTCCAGCTGGTCGGCCGGGTTGCGCAGGATGGCGGTCTGCCAGTCGATCAGCTTCTCCTTCACCATATCGATGGAGAACTTGAGGGCGGCGGCCGCGGTGCGCTTGCCGTTGCGGGTCTGCAGCATGAACAGCTTGCCCTCTTGGATCGTGAACTCGATGTCCTGCACGTCCTTGAAGTGCTTCTCCAGGATCTGGCGGACCTTCAGGAGTTCCGCGTAGGTCTTGGGCATCTGGTCCTTCAGCTTGAGCACGGGCTCGGGCGTGCGGACGCCGGCGACCACGTCCTCGCCCTGGGCGTTGATCAGGAATTCACCGTAGAACTCGTTCGTGCCATTGGCGGGGTTGCGGGTGAACGCGACGCCGGAGCCGGAGGTGTCCCCGGTGTTGCCGAAGACCATCGCCTGCACATTGACGGCGGTGCCCCAGGCTTCCGGGATGTTGTACTTGCGGCGATAGACCTTGGCGCGGTCGTTCATCCAGGAGCTGAAGACGGCTCCGGCGGCGCCGCGCAGCTGGTCCCAAGGGTTGTCCGGGAACACCTTGCCGGTGCGCTCCTTGACCAGCTTCTTGAAGCGGCGCACCAGTTCCTGCTGGTCCGCGGCGGTCAGCTTCGAGTCCTCGATGTCGGCGTGGTAGACCTCGTGCTTGTAGGCGTGGATGACCGTCTCGAACGGCTCGTGATCCTCATTCTCGCGCTTCTGCACGCCGAGCACGACGTCGCCGTACATCTGGATGAACCGGCGGTAGCAGTCCCACGCGAAGCGCTCGTTCTGGGTGGCGCGCACCAGCGCGAGCACCGAGGCCTCGTTCAGGCCGAGGTTCAGGATGGTATCCATCATCCCGGGCATGGAGTCGCGCGCGCCGGAGCGGACGGCGACGAGCAGCGGCATCCCTTCGGTCGCGCCGAAGCGGGTGCCCATGATGCGCTCCATGTTGGCGACGCCGGCCTCCATCTGGGCCTGTAGTTGCTGCGGGTAGGTCTTCCGGTTCGCGTAGAAGTAGGTGCAGACCTCGGTGGTGATGGTGAAGCCCGGGGGCACGGGCAGCCCGATGCGGGTCATTTCCGCCAGGTTGGCGCCCTTGCCGCCGAGGAGGGCTTTCATCGAGCCGTCGCCGTCAGCGCGGCCGGCCCCCCAGGTGTAGACGTACTTCGGGCCTTTGGAGGCGGGTTGCTTGGCGGAGGCCTTGGCCTTCGACGCGGGTTTCCGGGCGGTTTTTTTGGCAGCCATCGTGGTGTGGTTGAGGATTGGGAAAGGGTCGCGCCCGCGCGGGCGCACGAGCGCCAGACGCAATACGGGGCGACCCCGGGGTGTCAACGGTGCAGCAGGCCCCGGGGCGCGAGGACGGAGGCGGGCCGCACATCGCGCTTCCGTTTTCCGGGAATTCCGCCAGCGTGTTTGGCTTTCCGCCCGTTGTGACTTCGCCCAACCCAGTTCCTGACGATCCCTACGTGCCCGCCGAGGCGCTGCCTTCCCCCCGCGAAAAGCCGATGGGGTTCTGGCAGCACCTCGATGAACTGCGCGGGGTGCTGATCAAGAGCGTGGTCGCCTTCGTGATCTGCGCGGTCATCGTGGGGACGTTCGCCACCCAGTTCATGGAGTGGCTGAAGTGGCCCCTCATGTCGGTGGCCAAGGATTATCCCCAATTGGACACCAGTCTGGGTACCCTCTCGATCCTCGAGGTGTTCAACATGATCATCCAGCTGTGCGTGTTCGGAGGCCTTCTCCTCGCCAGCCCCCTCATCCTCTTCTTCATCAGCCAGTTCGTATCCCCGGCGCTGACGGACCGCGAATTGCGCGCGGTCAAGCCGATGTGCCTGTCCGCCTTTGTGCTCTTCGTGATCGGCGCCAGCTTCAGCTTCTTCCTGTTGATGCCGAGCACGGTGCGCATCGCGATCGAGCTCAACCAGGCGTTCGGCCTGGAAACCCGGTGGACGGCCGGAAACTATTTCTCGACGATGAGCTGGCTGGTGCTCGGTTCTGGCGCGGTGTTCGAATTCCCGCTGGTGATCATCCTGCTGGTCTGGCTGGGCGTCCTGACCACCGCGTTCCTGCGCAAGTACCGCCGGCACGCCATCGTGCTGATCTTCGTGATCGCCGCGATTGTCACGCCCACCCCGGATCCGGTGACCCAGAGCATCTTTGCCGCGCCCCTCTACGCGCTGTTCGAAATCTCCATTCTGGTCTCTTCGCGGGTCGAGAAGCGCAAGGCGGCCGCCCGCGCCGCCTGAGGCGGCG